>CBJMVH010000009.1:0-122480 GCA_966433195.1 uncultured Ralstonia sp. | reverse complement strand
GGCCATGCCGATTCGCCGCTGGGTCCATGTGGCGGTCACGCTGCAGGGCAACACCGGCCGCCTATACGTTGACGGCACCGAGGCGGGGAAGTCCGACGACATCCTGCTCTCGCCGCGCCAGATTGGCGACCAGGTGACCTTCCTGGGCCGCAATTGGGCACATCCATCGTTCAATGGCCGCATCCAGAACTTCCGCGTTCAAGCGGGCGCGTTGAGTGCCGCAGAGGTTGCGGCGCTGGCCCGTTGATGTGAGGCCACATCGCTCGGCCCGCCCAGCCTAGGGCGGGACCGAGCGAAACCGAGCGGGCAGCGACTTCGCCCGAACGCTGGCACCAGCACCAGCGTTACAGCCGTTACGCCTTGTCCGGTCCGCACGACAGGACCGCATTGTTATGCTGCCGCGCATTCCCCCCGTACAAGGTTGACCCATGATGAAACTCCAACACGCCGCGGCCAGCGCCCTGCTGGCCGCGCTGGCCACGTTTGCCCATGCCGAGCACCCCATCTGCACGATCGTGGCTGATGCGGCCACCGGCAAGGTCGTGCTGCACGAAGGGAAGTGCGATGCACGCGCGACGCCCGCTTCCACCTTCAAGCTGGCGCTGGCCGTCATGGGTTTCGATCACGGCTTCCTCAAAGACGAACACACCCCGGTCGAGCACTTCAAGCCCGGTGACCCCGACTGGGGCGGAGAGGCCTGGCGCCAGCCCGTCGACCCGACGCTGTGGCTCAAGTATTCAGTGGTCTGGTATTCGCAGCGCATCACGCATGCGATGGGCGCGCAGACCTTCGCTTCGTACGTGCGCAAGTTCAACTACGGCAACATGGATGTCAGCGGCGACCCGGGCAAGAACAACGGCATGGACCGCTCGTGGATCACCTCGTCGCTGCAGATCTCGCCCGAGGAGCAGATCGGCTTTCTGCGCAAGCTCGTCAACCGGCAGTTGCCGGTGTCAGCGCACACGTATGAGATGGTGGACCGCACCGTGCAGACGTGGCAGGTACCGGGCGGCTGGGCCGTGCAGGGCAAGACGGGTACGGCCGGGCCTGCGCCGGGCAACACGTCACCCGATGGCACCTGGGATCAGGCGCACGCTTACGGCTGGTTTGTCGGCTGGGCAAAAAAAGGGGACCAGACCTACGTGTTTGCCAACCTGATCCAGGACGACAAGGTTGAGCCCACCTCGGGCGGCGTGCGATCGCGCGATGCGATGCTGGCACGCTTGCCCAAGGTGCTGGCATCTGCCACGCCTTGATTGGCGGCTTGATCGGCCGCCCTATGCATGACGGTGTTCGGCTGCGCTGCGCACCGTCGTTTCATCCACGCCAAGGCGCTGATGCAACTCCTGCCAGCCCTTGGGCGTGACCAGTACCGCGCGCGAGTGACGTGCGCGCAGCATCCAACCCGCATCGCACAGGCGGCGCAGAAACTGCACGCCCAGCGGCCCCGCCAAGTGGTGCGTGCGCTCCGTCCAGTCCAGACATTGGCGCGCAAGCCCGCGACGTGTCGAACGAATCCCGCCCACGTCGAGCCCCACGTCGCCAAACCAGGCGATGCCAGCGGGCGTGACCTCGTATTGCTTGTCGGACATCGGCAGCAGATAGCCGCGTGACTGCAGCGCCTGCGTGACGGCCACGCCCACCTGCCCAGCGAGGTGGTCATAGCAGCAGCGGCAGAAGCCCAGTTCACGTGCCTTCGGGCCCGGTGTGGTGCGGCGCACGGTGGCGGGTGTGATCGCGGCCAGATGCTCCAGCGCCTGCGCCACATGCGCGCCGGCCAGCCGGAAATACCGGTGCCGGCCTTCTGTTTCCACGGCCAGCAGGCCGCCTTCTACCAACTTGGCCAAGTGCGTGCTCGCCGTCTGCGCGGTAATGCCTGCTGCATGCGCCAACTCGCCTGCCGGCAAGGCGCGTCCATCCAGCAGCGCTGTGAGCATGGCGGCACGTGCCGGGTCCGCAATCAAAAAGGCTGTGCCGGAAAAACTGTTCGGGTGCGACATGGTGTGGTGCCTCCAGTGATGCCCATTCTAAGAACGCCCGCGCTGCGATGCTTCGACACGCATCGAAGCGTTGCCTGGGGTGCCGGCACTACGCTGGGGCCATCGCTTGCTAAAGCCCAAGGGTATGAAGATGGATGGAACTACGATGCAACGTGCGCACGCCGACACCGCGCCGCACACCACGTCACATCAGCGGCTCGTGCTGGGTGTGCTGTCGATGGCGGTGCTGGTCGCGCAGATCGACACCGCGGTCGTTAACCTGGCGGTGCGCCCGATCGGCCAGTTTTTCCACGCAGCAGTGGGCCCGCTGCAATGGGTGATCGATGCCTACAACCTCGCCTATGCGGCACTGCTGCTCAGCGGCGGCCTGCTGGCAGATCTGTATGGGCGGCGGCGGGCATTTGTGTGCGGCGCAGCGGTGTTCACCGTGGCTTCGGTGTTGTGTGCGCTGGCACCGTCGATTGGCTGGCTGATTGGCGCGCGTGCCATGGCGGGCGTGGGGGCTTCGCTGTTGCTGCCGGCATCGCTGGCGATCTTGCGGGTGGTGTGGCGCGACCCGGGCGAACGGGCGCACGCGCTGGGTGTCTGGGCGGCGTGCAACGGCCTGGCCATGGCGATCGGGCCCACGGCCGGCGGCTTGCTGGTCACGCATTTCGGCTGGCGTGCGGTGTTCTGGGTCGTGGTGCCCGTGAGCGTGGTGGTCATGGGACTGGCCTTACGCGTGGTGCCGGAATCCTCCGACGCCGCCCACCGCCGTTTTGATGCGCTGGCGCAGGTGCTGGGCGCCATTACGCTGGGCGGGCTCGCCTTTGCGGCCATCGAAGCGCAGCACGCGCCCGCCGTGGCGGCGAGCGTGCTGGTGGTGGCGCTTCTCGCGCTTGCCTGGTTTATCCGCGTGGAGGCACGGCACGGCAACACGGCGCTGGTGCCGCTGGACTTGTTCCGCATTCGCCCGTTTCGCGGTGCCATTGTCGCCACCACCGGCATGACTTTTGGCATGTACGGCGTGCTCTTCCTGCTGCCGCTCATGTGGCAGAGCACGGGCCGCTTTAGTGTGGTCGGCGCGGGCATTGCGCTGATGCCGATGGCGCTGGTGTTCATGGCGGTGTCGCCGGCTTCGGGTGTGGTGGCGCGCCGGGTTGGCACGCGACTGGCCACAGCCGGCGGTGTCGGCATCATCGCGCTTGGGCTGCTGGTGCTGGGCGGGTTTGCGGGGGAGGCGTCGATCGTGCCAGCGTCCATCGGGTTGGCGCTGACCGGGCTTGGCATGGGCTTCGCCACCGGGCCGCTCATGGGCGCGGCCGTGGGCGCCGTGGGGCCGGAGCGGTCGGGCACGGCATCGGCGCTTGTCAATGTGGCGCGCATGAGCGGCGCCACCTTGGGCGTAGCCATTCTGGGTGCCGTCTATGCCGTATGCGGTGGCGGCGCGGCCGGCGTGCGCGTGGCCATGCTGTGCGGCGGTGCGGCCCAACTGGTGTGTGCCGCTGTGGCATGGCGGCACGGTGCCGAGCGCCACTGAAGTCTCTGAGTAGTCGGGCCGGCAGACGGCCCTGGCGTCTCCATGAATACCCCCGGCAGCGCCGGGGATTTTTTTCCTGCCACTGCCCGGCGCGGCAGGCGCAGCGCAGCCCCGTAGCCCCCCCCGTCTCTTGGAGGCAAGCCGCACCACGGGCCGCTTGCGCATTTTCCTCACGCATCGACCGGCTGCAATGTGCGCTGGAATTCGTGAAAACCCTAGGAAACCCGCGCCCAGCTTAGCGATTGGTTATTTGGCGCGAAAAGCATACGCTTGCTAAGTAGGACTACGTGTGGTGCGTGCGTACACGTGCGGATGGTCTTCCGGAAGGGGCGCGATCACAGTGCGCCCACAACGACAAGACGGAGACGCCCCAAAAGACCCTCCGCACGCCCTGTCCTGCATGGCACCTCACCGGTTCAACGCAATTCCGAACAACAACTGAAGTCCCCGAGCATCAGGAGACAACCCATGAAGTTCTTACTCGCACTGCCATTCATCGGCCTGCTGTGGGTGCCGTTCTACAACCAGGAAACGCCCACGCTCTTCGGCTTTCCGTTCTTCTACTGGTACCAGTTCCTGTGGGTGCCGATCACCTCGCTGCTGATCTGGATCGTCTTCAAGAACGGTCAGCGCAAAGGAGAAGAATGATGGACGGACAAATCAACTGGACTGCGCTCGCGGTCTTCGTCTTCTTCTTTGCGCTGGTGACGGTGCTGGGCTTCATCGCCTCGCGCTGGCAGCGTGGCACCTCCGACAAGGGTGCCCACATTGACGAATGGGGCCTGGGCGGCCGCAACTTCGGCACCTGGATCACGTGGTTCCTGGTCGGCGGAGATTTCTACACCGCTTACACGGTGATTGCCGTGCCGGCGCTGGTGTATGCCGTGGGCGCGTATGGCTTCTTTGCGCTGCCGTACACGATTCTGGTGTACCCGATCGTCTTCCTGATCATGCCCAAGCTGTGGAAGGTGGCGCATGCCAACGGCCACGTTACGGCGGCCGATGCCGTGTACGGCCGCTATGGTTCGCGCTCGCTGGAGTTTGCGGTGGCGCTGACGGGCGTGGTGGCGACGATGCCCTACATCGCCCTGCAGCTCATCGGCATGGAAGTCGTGATCAAGGCGCTGGGTTTGACGGGTGAACTGCCGCTGGCGGCCGCCTTCATCATCCTGGCGCTGTACACGTACTCCGCCGGCCTGCGGGCGCCTGCGCTTATCGCCTTCGTCAAAGACATCATGATCTACATCGTGGTGCTGGTGGCGGTGGTGCTGGTGCCGGCCAAGCTGGGCGGCTACGGCGCCGTGTTTGCGCATGCGCACGACGCGTTTGCGGTGAAGGGCGGCGCCACGGGCCTCACGCTCAAGCCCGCGCAGTTCCTGCCGTTCGCCACGCTGGCCATTGGCTCGGCACTGGCGGCGTTCATGTATCCGCACACGCTCACCGGCATCTTTGCCGCGCGCAGTGCAGACACCATCCGCAAGAACGCCGTCTTCCTGCCCGCCTATACGGTGCTGCTGGGCCTGATTGCGCTGCTGGGCTTCATGGCCTACTCCGCAGGCATTGCCGTCAAGAACAACAACGACGTCGTGCCCGCGCTGTTCAACGCGCTGTTCCCGAGCTGGTTCACGGGCTTTGCGTTCTCGGCCATCGCTATTGGCGCGCTGGTGCCAGCGGCCGTCATGTCGATTGGCGCGGCCAACCTGTTCACGCGCAACTTCTGGAAGCCGTACGTGGCACCGGACATCACCGAAGCCGGCCAGGAAAAGGTCGCCAAGGTGATCTCACTGATCGTCAAGGCGGGCGCGCTGGTGTTCATCCTGTTCCTGCCGACCAAGTTTGCGCTGGATCTGCAACTGCTGGGCGGCGTGTGGATCGTGCAGACCTTCCCGTCGGTGGTGTTCGGGCTGTTCAACTGGTCCAACCGTTTCCGCGCGCCGGCGCTGCTGGCCGGTTGGGCGGCGGGCATGATTGGGGGGAGCTGGCTGGCGTTTTCTGACGGCATCAAGCCCGTGCACACGTTTGTGATTGGTGGGGATAAGTACACCGTCTATACGGGGTTGGCGGCGTTGGCGTTCAACATCATCGTCGCGGTGGTGGTGCAACTGGTGATGGGCAAGCGTGGGGAGGCCACGCAGGCTGTGCGGCAGGCGGGGTGATCCGCCGGAGTGCGTTTGCTGCAAAGAAAGCGGGCTGGTGCCGAAGGGTGCCGGCCCTTTTTTGCGTGAGCGAGCGAACTGGCGATAGGCGCCAATCCGCTATCAGATCGCGCCGTGGGAAGGGTAACTTGGTCGCTGTTGACCGATAGCAGCCCCGATAGACCTCTGCCTAATTCGCCGGGCACCGCCCGAGCCGTGCCGGGAACGACTCCACCAGCCAGTCAATGAACACTCTCAGGCGGTGCGTGACATGGCGCGTCTGCGGATAGACGACGTGGAACGGGTAAGGTGCCGGCCGCCACGGCTTCAAGATTTCCACCAGCGTGCCGTCGTTGATGGCCGCTTCGGCCGCATAGCCAAAGGTCTGCACGATGCCCAGGCCCGCCAGACAAGCGGCCAGATGTGCATTGCTCTCGTTGACGCCGATGCGATGCTCGACCTTGATCTCGGTCCTTTCACCGTTGCGCTCGAAGCGGAATGGAACCGCTCGACCTGTTTGGCTGAACACGTAGCTCACCAGCCGGTGGCCGTTTTTCAATTCATCCGGGTAGGCCGGCGTGCCGTACTGCTTGAGGTATCCCGGGGTGGCACATGTGATCAGCGGCGCGTCGCCCAGGCGGCGTGCTACCAAGGACGAGTTGTCCAGCGGGCCGCCACGAATCACGCAGTCGACGTTGTCGGCAATCAGGTCCACCGACCGGTCTGACACCCCCAGGTCGATCCGGATCTCGGGATAGTTGGCTGCGAACTCTGGCAGTAGCGGAATGAGCACGTCGCGCGCTGTCGAGCCGCCGACATCGATGCGCAATGACCCGCGCGGTCGCCCGCTTGCGAGGCTGAACGACGCGTCGATGTCTTCCAGATCGCGCAGGAGTCGCGTGCTTTTGGCGTAGTAGTCCTGCCCTTCGGGCGTCACCGTCACGCGGCGGGTCGTCCGCTGCAGCAGGCGCACACCCAAGTGGGCCTCCAACTCCTGCACCTGCTTGCTCACGGTGGCAATGGGCATGTCCAGCGAGTCGGCCGCCCGCGTAAAGCTGCCTGCCTCAACCACCCGCGCAAACGAGCGCATTGCCAGTAGTTGATCCATTGGAATGCCCTGTGACGATTATCTATATGTGTAGATAGTACTTCTATTTGGAGCGCTTTTTTGAAAAGTCAGGGCGTCCTACAGTGCCTCCATGCCCAACGCGGTGGGGCAACGCAGAGCAAGAAGCAGCCCCCCGCAAGGTCATTCATCCAAACCTGAAATCACGACATGGAGCACATCATGAGCAAGCAACTGGAAGGCAAGATCGCCCTCGTCACCGGTGGTAGCAGCGGCATCGGCCTGGGCGCCGCCAAGGAACTCGCAGCCCAGGGAGCGCGGGTGTTTATCACCGGACGCCGTCAAGCAGAACTGGATGCGGCGGTTGCAGAAATCGGTGGGGGCGCTACCGCCTTGCGGGCTGACGCGTCGGTGCTATCCGACCTCGATGCCGTCTATGCGCAGATCGCCAAAACGGCCGGCAAGCTGGACATTCTGTTTGCCAATGCGGGCGGTGGCGACATGATGCCGCTGGGTGCCATTACCGAAGAGCATTTCGACCGGATTTTCGGGACGAATGTGCGCGGCGTGCTGTTCACTGTGCAGAAGGCGCTGCCGCTGCTGAGCGACGGAGCATCGATCATCCTCACGTCGTCCACGGTGTCCGTTCAAGGCACAGCGAACTTTAGCGTCTACAGCGCCAGCAAGGCGGCGGTGCGTAACTTCGCCCGTTCATGGGTGATGGATCTGAAGGATCGCGGTATCCGCGTGAATGTGGTGAGCCCGGGGCCCATTCGCACGCCGGGTCTTGGTGGTCTGGCATCTGACGAGACACGTCAGGGGCTGTTCGATTACCTCGCTGCTCAGGTGCCCATGGGTCGACTTGGGGAGCCCGCCGAAGTGGGCAAGGCAGTCGCCTTTCTTGCCTCCGATTCGGCCAGCTTCATCAATGGCATCGAGTTGTTTGTAGACGGCGGTATGGCGCAAGTCTGACTAAGCGGCACCTAGTGTTCCAAACGCAGGATTCGGCGTGTGCCCTTTTACTGGTGGGCGTCCCGGGTCCTCGGTTCTGGGAGCCGGGACCCGATGGTTTTTCCGGTTGATCAGCTCAACAACGAATCATCATCCGAATAATCCCCACCACCCAGGTCACTGTCATCAATCAACCCAAGGCTGTCATCCCGCGAGGCCGTGTTGGTGTTGCCGCTGTCGCCGTCGTAGTAGTTGTTGATCACCGTTTCCGTGGTGCCGCCCATGAGCGGTTGCTGGCCGAAGAAGCCGCCACCGCCGCTGTTGTGGTGGAACAGGTTTTCAATGCCCTGGAACAGGAGCGCGCCGCCCGCTACGCCCGCTGCCGTGGTGGCAACGCTACCGAGCGTGCTGCCCAGGCCGCCGCTAAAGAAGCCCGAGCGCGCGGGCTGTGCCGGGGCCGCTTGTACTGGCTGCGGCGGCATCTGCACGGGCGCGGCCTGCTGCGGGGCGTATGCGGGGTTGGGCGCGGCGTTGGTGGCGTGGCTGCCCCAGTTGTTGGCCGAATCCATGAACGATGTGCTGCGGCCGGCCTGTGCGGCCTGCAACTGGTTCTGCAGCGTGGCGATTTGCGCCTGGGCTGATGCCAGTGCGTGGTCGAGCAGCATGGCGCGCTGCACGAGCAGGTAGGCGGCATCCGGCTGGCGGGCCACGGCGTCTAGGATGCGGGCTTCGGCCTGCGGGTCTTTTGCCCCGGCACGGGCTTGCGTGAGTTGGGCCAGGAAGGTTTCCAGAGCTTGCAGTTCTTGCGGGGACATGGCGCGGTTTCCTATGAGAGGGTCAGTGCGACGTGACCAAGGTAGGGGCCAAGTCTTAAACCACAATTAAGGCGGGGTGGGTTCTTGTGTAACGGCCTGTAACGCTAGGACGCAGCCCGGTACTGGCTGGGATTGGTGCCGGACACCCTGCGCATCAGGCGCCGCAACGCGGTGGCGTCTTCATACCCCACAGCTTCGGCCACACGGTCGATGGTCATGCGGCTGGATTCGATCAGCATGCGGGCGCGGTTCAGGCGCACGCTCTGCACCAGGGCGAGGGTGCTTTGGCCGGTGGCCTCGCGCACATGGCGCGACAGCGTGCGTTGCGACATGGCGAATTCGTCGGCCAGTGCCTGCACGCTGGGCGGATTGGGCAGGGCGGCTTCAATGCGCGCCACCAGCCGGCCGACGAGTGCGTTGCCGTTGGCCAGCATGGCGGGCACCACAAACGGTGCCTGCGCGTGGCGGCCGTCAATCAGCAGCACACGCCCGACGGCATCGGCCAGCGCCACACCAAAGCGTGTGCGTAGCAGGTGCAGCATCAAGTCGGTCTGCGCGAAGGCGGCGCCGGCGGTGCTGATGGGGCCGTCGGCGGAGACCATGCGGTTGGCGTCGACGGTGCAGGCGGGTTCCAGTTGCCGCAACGTGGCGGCCAGCCACCACGACGTGGTGACGCAGCGCCCGGGCAGCAACCCCGCCGCCTGCAGCAGAAACACTGCCGAGCACGATGCCGCCACCTGCCCACCGGCTGCCACCTGTGCGGCGAGGGCGCGTGCGGCCCGCTGGGCATCGTCTTGCGCCAGGCGCGTGGCGATTACGCCGGCATGGTCCAGGCCCAGGCCGGGCACGATCCACGTACTGCCATCGGGGCGCGGGCGTTTGGGCAGCGCGGTGGCCTCCACCTGCATGCCACTGCTCAGCCGTACGTTGGGCGCGTCGGCCGACACCACGCGCCACGTGGGGCGGGCCGCCTTCGCGCGCGGTGCGAGTGCCTCTGCGGCCTGCAAGACGTCCAGCGTGGCCGCCACGCTGGTGGCATACGCGCCTGAGAGTACGAGGATGGTGAAATCCGCCATGACCAAAGTTGCCCGAAAGATGTCGAAATCGACACTGCCAGTCTAGCGGCACAAGGCGTTCAATGCAGGCATTTCCACTGCACCCACGGTTGCCCGCATGCCCAACATTCTCGTCAAGATTCCCGCCAACACGTTTGATGGCGCCGCACGCGCAGCGCTTGCACGCCGCATCACCGCCGCTGCCCTGCAGGCCGAACAGATAGCCGATGACCCGCGCAGCCGCGCGACAACCTGGGTGGTGGTGGAAGAGGTGGCCGCCGGGTCGTGGTGGTGCGGAGGTGCCGATATGTCAGCGCACATCGTGCCGTGCTTGGCCATCGCCCATGTGCCGGCGGGCGTGCTGGATAGCGCCGCCCGGACGCTGTTCGTGCAGCAGATGCACGAAGCCTTTGCGCAGGCGCTGCCAGCGGCAGATGGCCGGCGTGTTGTGACCTCTGTGATGTTGCACGACGTGGCCGATGGCACGTGGGGCGTGAACGGCGCGCTGTGGGCGCTGCCCGATTTCGCCAGGGCGGCAGGCTATGCGCACTTGCAGCATCTCGTTGCCTAACCCTGAGCCCATCAACGGAGCCCGCGCATGACACGCCAGCACTCGCAGGAAGACGACCGCCTGGAAGACTTCACCCGCCGCCAGATCACGCTGGATGGCACCACCAAAACCGTGTACGTGGCTGGTACCGGCCCGGGCGTGATCGTCATGGCCGAGATGCCCGGCATCAGCCCGCACGTGGCGAGGTTTGCGCGTTGGGTGCGCGATGCGGGGTTCACCGTTTATATGCCGTCATTGTTCGGACGCGATGGCGCGGTGCCCGAGGCAGATGCGGGTGCAGAGGTGTTCCGCCACGCATGCGTGAGCGCGGAGTTCCGCGCGTTTGCGGCCAACCAGTCGAGTCCGGTCACGCAGTGGCTGCGCACATTGGCGCAGTTGGCCCACGCGGAGTGCGGCGGCCCCGGCGTGGGCGCCATCGGCATGTGCTTCACCGGCAATTTTGCGCTGACGATGATGTTGGAGCCGGCCATGCTGGCGCCGGTGCTGTGTCAGCCGTCCTTGCCGTTGAACGAGCCGGGCGGGATCGAGATTGCGCCCGAGGATGCCGCCGCCGTGCGCCAGCGTCTGGAGCGCGAAGACCTGACCGTGCTGGCTTACCGGTTTGAGGGCGACCGGTTCTGTCGCGCCCAGCGCTTTTCCGCGTATGCCGAGGCGCTGGGCGACAGGTTTGTGGCGCGGGTGCTGCCTGACAGCGCCGCGCACCCGAATCCGCCGTCGTTTTTTGCGACGCACGTGCCTTGTCCGCATAGCGTGGTGACCGCTCACCTGATCGATGCCGCGGGCGAACCCACGCTCGCCGCGCGAGACGAGATTCTGGCGTTCTTCGCGCAGCGCCTGGCCTGAGTGGGGACTCACCTGCTGCTGTGCGCCTGACGTCGCCCCTTTGGTGTAAACCCCGGGGGCGCCGTCCGAGCAAATTACTTTACAACTAAACTATTCATGACTAATGTAATACCGCACTGAACGCGGAGTCGTTGTCATGAAGATCGTCTGTATTGGTGGTGGGCCGGCTGGCCTGTACTTTGCCCTGCTGATGAAGCTGCAGGACCCGTCACACGACATCACCGTGGTGGAGCGCAACCGGCCGTATGACACCTTTGGCTGGGGCGTGGTCTTCTCTGACCAGACGCTGGGCAACCTGCAGCGGGCCGATGCCAAGAGCGCCGCGCAGATCCTCGATGCCTTCAACCATTGGGACGACATTGAAGTCCACATCCGTGGCCAGGTGGTGCGCTCGGGCGGCCACGGCTTCTGCGGCATCGGGCGCAAGCGCCTGCTGAACATCCTGCAGGCGCGCTGCGAGGAAGAGGGCGTCAAGCTCGTCTTCGAAACCGATGTGCAAGATGACACGGCCTATGCCGATGCCGACCTCATCATCGCCAGCGACGGCCTGAACAGCCGCATCCGCACCAAGTACGCGGCCACGTACCAACCCGATATCGACACGCGCCGCTGCCGCTTTGTCTGGCTGGGCACGCACAAGTTGTTCGAGGCCTTCACGTTTGCGTTTGAAGAGACCGAGCACGGCTGGTTTCAGGCGCATGCGTACCGCTTTGATGACAACACCTCCACCTTCATCGTGGAAACGCCGGAAGAGGTGTGGCGCGCGGCCGGGCTGGAGACGATGGAGAAGGAAGACGCCATCGCCTATTGCGAACGCCTGTTCGCCAAGTATCTCGATGGCAACAAGCTGATCTCCAACGCCACGCACCTGCGGGGCTCGGCGCAGTGGATTCGCTTTCCGCGCGTGGTGTGCCGGCATTGGGTGCATACCAATGCGAACGGCGCGCCGGTGGTGCTAATGGGCGATGCCGCGCACACTGCGCACTTCTCGATCGGCTCGGGCACCAAGCTGGCGCTGGAAGATTCCATTGAACTCGCGCGCAGCATCGGTCAGCACCCGGGCGACCTCAAAGGCGCGCTCGAACACTATGAAGCCGTGCGCAGCGTGGAAGTGCTGCGCATCCAGAACGCGGCGCGCAACTCGACCGAATGGTTTGAAAACGTAGACCGCTACGCCAACCTGCCGACCGAGCAGTTTGCGTATTCGCTGCTCACGCGCAGCCAGCGCATCAGCCACGAAAACCTGCGCCAGCGCGACAAGCGCTATCTCGAACAGTTTGAAGACTGGATTGCCGAGCAGGCAGGTGCCCCGCGCGGGCCGGAGCACGGCCCCGTGCCGCCGATGTTCACGCCCTTTACCGTGCGTGGCGTCACGCTCAAGAACCGCGTGGTGGTGTCGCCCATGGCGCAGTACTCGTGTGTGGATGGCCAGCCGGCGGACTACCACCTCGTGCACCTGGGCGCGCGCGCCATGGGCGGCGCGGGGCTGGTGATGGCCGAGATGACCTGCGTGTCGCCCAATGCGCGCATCACCCCGGGCTGCCCGGGTTTGTGGAACACCGACCAGCGCGACGGCTGGGCGCGCATCGTGCAGTTCGTGCATGCCAACAGCGATGCGAAGCTCGGCATCCAGTTGGGCCACGCCGGCGCCAAGGGCTCGACGCGCGTGGCGTGGGAGGGCATCGACCTGCCGCTGGATAAGGGGCAGAACTGGCCGCTCATCTCCGCATCCCCTCAGCAGTATCTGGATGGCGTGAGCCAGTGGTCGCGCGCCATGACGCGTGATGACATGGACCGCGTGCGTGATGACTTCGTGCATTCCGCACGCTTGGCCGCCGAGGCCGGTTTCGATTGGCTGGAGCTGCACTGCGCGCACGGCTATCTGCTGTCGTCATTCATCTCGCCGCTGACGAATCAACGCAATGATGAGTACGGCGGCTCGCTGGAGAACCGGCTGCGTTTTCCGCTCGAAGTCTTCCACGCGGTGCGCGAGGTGTGGCCGAAGAACAAGCCGATGTCGGTGCGCATCTCCGCGCACGACTGGGTGGAAGGCGGCATCACGCCGGACGATGCGGTGCAGATCGCGCGCATCTTCAAGGCCGCGGGCGCCGACATGATCGACTGCTCGTCGGGCCAGGTCAGCAAGAAAGAGCAGCCGGTGTACGGCCGCATGTTCCAGACGCCGTTTGCCGACCGCGTGCGCAACGAGGCAGGCATCGCCACCATTGCCGTGGGGGCCATCTCCGAGGCGGACCACGTCAACAGCATCATCGCCGCCGGCCGTGCGGACCTGTGCGCTGTGGCGCGCCCGCACCTGGCCAACCCGGCCTGGACGTTGAACGAAGCCGCGCGCATCGGTTACCTCGATATGCCATGGCCCAAGCAGTACCGAGCCGGCAAGCTACAACTCGAGCGCAACCTGGAGCGCGAACGCACGATGGCGGCGCAGGCGGCGGGGCTGTCTCCGCTGGAGCAGGCCAACCGCATGCAGGGAGTCTGACGTGACGACGCTCCTAGGACACCACGCGGTTGTGACCGGCGCAGGCCGGGGGATTGGCGCCGCCATTGCCGCACAACTCGCCGCGCAGGGCGCCACGCTCACGCTGATGGGCCGCAACGCAGCGGTGCTGGAAGCGACGGCCAAGACGTTGCCCGACAGCGCCCGCGCGCAGGTCGTCACGTGCGATGTGACGGACGCCGCCAGCGTATCGGCCGCGTTTGCGTCGGCACGCGCGGGGCTGGGCGCCGTCTCCATCCTCGTCAACAACGCAGGCCAGGCGGAGAGCGCGCCGTTTGCGAAAACCACGCTCGACCAATGGCAGCGCATGCTGGCCGTGAACTTGACGGGCACCTTCCTGTGCACGCAGGCGGCGCTGGCGGATATGCAGGCCTCGGGCCGTGGCCGCATCGTCAACATTGCCAGCACGGCGGGGCAGCGTGGGTATGCGTATGTGTCGGCGTATGTGGCGGCCAAACATGGGGTGATCGGCCTTACGCGGTCATTGGCACTGGAGCTGGCGGCACGCGGCGTCACCGTCAACGCGGTGTGCCCTGGCTACACCGACACCGACATCGTGCGCGAGAGCATCGACCGCATCGTCGCCCGCACCGGCCGAAGCGCAGAGGAAGCGCGCGCCGAGTTGGTGAAGGGCAATCCGCAAGGCCGGCTGATTACGCCGGACGAAGTGGCCAACGCCGTGGTATGGCTGTGCTCGGATGGCGCGTCGTCCATCACGGGGCAGGCCATCTCGGTCTCTGGCGGGGAGGTCATGTGAGCAAGCCGCGCAAGACCGCACTCGCCACCCGTACCTCGGGTTACCACGCTGTCGCCAAGGCCTTGGGCGATGACCGCATCGGCCTGGAAGCCCGCGCGCAGGTGGACGACCACATGGACGTGAAGATCTGGCTGCGCCTGCTGGCGTGCAGCACGCAGATCGAACAGCAGATTCGCCAGCGCCTGCGCACGCGCTTCAACACCACGCTGCCGCGCTTCGACTACCTGGCTCAACTCGACCGTCACCCCGATGGCCTGCGCATGAGTGTGCTGTCGCGCTATCTGATGGTGACGGGCGGCAACGTCACCGGCCTGACCGACCAATTGGAGAAGGAAGGGCTTGTCAAACGCGAGGCGGATCCGGATGATCGCCGGTCCTTTCGCGTGCTGCTGACGGATGCAGGCCGCAGCCACTTTGCCGAGATGGCGGCTGAACACGAACGCTGGCTGATCGAGATGTTCGACGGCCTGGGCGCTGCCAACAAAGACGCACTGTATGCGCAGCTCGGCAGACTGCGCATGCATCTGGCCGAGCGCGAGACCGAGCTTGACGCCCGCGAAGATCAACCTTGAACGAACCCGACCCAACCATGACCGACCGCATTGATCCGGCCCTGCTGGCCGGCAACCGCCGCCCGCTGGCGGGATATCAGGCCAAGCATTTTCTGTGGAGCGTGCAGGGCGGCGTTGCCACCATCACGCTCAACCGGCCTGAGCGCAAGAACCCGCTCACCTTTGATTCATACGCCGAGCTGCGCGACCTGTTCCACCAACTCAAGTGGGCGGACGACATCAAGGCCATCGTGCTGGCCGGTGCGGGCGACAACTTCTGTTCCGGCGGCGATGTGCACGAGATCATCGGCCCGCTGGTGCAACTGAAGGCGCCCGAGCTGCTGATGTTCACGCGCATGACGGGCGAGTTGGTGAACACGATGCGCGCGTGCCCGCAGCCCATCGTCGCGGCCATTGATGGCGTGTGCGCGGGCGCGGGCGCCATCCTGGCGATGGCATCGGATCTGCGCCTGGGCACCGCGCGCAGTAAGACTGCTTTCCTCTTCAACCGCGTCGGCCTGGCGGGTTGCGACATGGGCGCGTGCGCGATCCTGCCGCGCATCATCGGCCAAGGCCGCGCGAGCGAGTTGCTCTACACCGGCCGCTCGATGAGCGGTGAGGAAGGCGAGCGCTGGGGCTTCTTCAACCGCCTGTGCGACCCCGCTGAGGTGCTCACGCAGGCGCAAGCACTGGCTGCCGACCTGGCCGCCGGCCCGACCTTCGCCAACGGCATCACCAAGACGATGCTGCATCAGGAATGGACGATGACGATCGAGCAGGCGATTGAGGCCGAGGCGCAAGCGCAGGCGATTTGCATGCTGACCGAAGACTTCTCGCGTGCGTACCACGCGTTCGTCGCCAAGCAAAAACCCGTGTTCGAGGGCAACTGACATGAGCGACAAGGACTACCTGCAGTGGCCGTTCTTTGACGACAAGCACCGCCAGCTCGAAGCCGAGTTGGATGCGTGGGCCACCAAGCACATCCCGCACGATCATGGCCCCGATGTGGATGCCGAATGCCGCGCGCTGGTGAAATCGCTCGGCCAGGCCGGTTGGCTACGCCACGCAGTGGGCGGCACGGCGCATGGCGGCGCGGGCGAGACCATCGACACACGCGCCATCTGCCTGATCCGCGAAACGCTGGCGCGTCATTCCGGCCTGGCCGACTTCGCGTTTGCGATGCAGGGGCTGGGCTCGGGCGCGATCTCGCTGCATGGCACGCCGGAGCAGCGCGAGCGGTATCTGACGAAGGTGGCGCGCGGGGAGGCGATCTCCGCGTTTGCGCTGTCCGAACCCGAGGCCGGTTCCGACGTGGCCGCCATGGCCTGCGCCGCGCGGGAGGACGGCACCGACTACGTGCTCGACGGCGAGAAGACGTGGATTTCCAACGGCGGCATTGCGGATTTCTACGTCGTGTTTGCCCGCACGGGTGAGGCACCGGGCTCGCGCGGCATCAGCGCGTTCATCGTTGAAGCGGGCACGCCGGGCTTCGAGATTGCCGAGCGTATCGACGTGATTGCGCCGCACCCGCTGGCGCGCCTGCGCTTCACCAACTGTCGTATCCCGGCCAGCCAGCGCGTGGGCGCGGCGGGCGAGGGCTTCAAGGTGGCGATGCGCACGCTGGATGTGTTTCGCACGTCGGTGGCTGCGGCAGCGCTGGGCTTTGCGCGCCGTGCGATGGATGAGGCACTGACGCGCGCCACTACGCGCAAGATGTTCAGCGGCGTGCTGGCCGACTTCCAGCTCACGCAGGCCAAGCTCGCGCAAATGGCCACGGCCATCGACAGCGCCGCGCTGCTGACGTACCGTGCCGCCTGGCAGCGCGACCAGGGTCGCACCGTGACGCGCGAAGCCGCCATGGCCAAGATGACCGCCACCGAAAACGCGCAGCAGGTGATCGACGCCGCCGTGCAGATGTGGGGCGGCCTGGGCGTGGTGAGCGAACAGCCGGTCGAACGCCTGTACCGCGAGATCCGCGCGCTGCGCATCTACGAAGGTGCGACCGAGGTGCAGCAACTCATCATCGCGCGCGAGTTGCTGCGCAACGTGAGTCCGGCTGCCCCCGCCAAGCACTGACCGAACCCGTACCGCCCAGAGACGGAGAGCCCGCCATGCCCAGCGCCCATATCGACACCTTCGCCCGCGACCGCCTACCGTCGCCCGAGTTGCAACCGGTCTACCACTTCGACCTGCCGGCATTGCAGTTTCCGGCGCAGCTCAATTGCGCGACGGAACTGCTCGACCGCCGTGTGGCCGCAGGTGAGGGCGACCGCCTCTGCATCCAGGCTCCCGGCATCCGCTGGACATACGCCGACTTGCAGGCACACGCCAACCGCATCGCCAACGTGCTGGTGAACGAGATGGGGCTGGTGCCCGGCAACCGCGTGCTGCTGCGCTCGCCCAACAGCCCGATGCTGGCGGCGTGCTGGTTTGCGGTGATGAAGGTGGGCGCGATTGCGGTGACGACCATGCCGCTGCTGCGCGCGAAGGAGCTTGGGCAGATCATCGGCAAGGGCGAGATCGGCTTTGCGCTGTGCGACGGGCGGTTGATCGATGAACTGCGCGATGCGACCGCGCAGGCTGCCAAGCCCGTGCAAGTGCTGTGCTTCCACGATGACACGCCGGAAGGGTTGGAAGCCGCCATGGCGCGTCAGCCTGCCACGTTCGCCAACGTCGATACAGCGGCGGACGACACGTGCCTGCTCGCCTTCACCTCCGGCACCACTGGCGTGCCCAAGGCGACCATGCATTTCCACCGCGACATCATGGCGATCTGCGCGTGCTGGCCGCCGCATGTGTTGCAACCACGCGCCGACGACATCTTCATCGGCAGCCCGCCGATGGCGTTCACGTTCGGGCTCGGTGGCCTGCTGCTGTTTCCGATGAGCGTGGGCGCCTCGACGGTCTTGCTGGAGAAGGCATCGCCTAACGACTTGGTGGACGGCATCCGCACATTCGGCGCGACGGTGTTGTTCACCGCGCCCACGACGTACCGCAACATCGCCGCGCGTGGTGATGAGCTGCGCGCCACGCCGCTGCGCCGGTGTGTGTCGGCGGGCGAAGCGCTGCCCGTGGCGACGCGCACGCTGTGGAAGAACGCCACCGGCATCGAGCTGATCGACGGGATTGGCGCGACGGAGATGCTGCATATCTTCATCTCCGCCGCCGATGCCGACGTGCGCCCGGGTGCGACGGGCAAGGCCGTCCCCGGCTATGTCGCGCGCGTGGTGGACGACGAGGGCAACCCCGTGCCGCCCGGCACCGTCGGGCGCCTGGCCGTGCAAGGCCCGACCGGCTGCCGCTACTTGGCAGATGATCGCCAGCGCGCCTACGTGCGCAACGGCTGGAACCTCACCGGCGACGCCTACGTGATGGATGAGGAAGGCTACTTCCACTACCACTCCCGCACCGACGACATGATCATCTCGTCCGGCTACAACATCGCCGCGCCCGAGGTGGAAGACGCGCTGATGCAGCATCCTGCGGTGGCCGAGTGCGGCGTGATCGGCGTGCCGGATGAAGAACGCGGCCAGATCGTCAAGGCCTTCGTGGTGCTGCATCCGGGTCACACGGCAGGGCCAGAGATGGTGAAGACTCTGCAGGATTTCGTGAAGCAGACGGTGGCGCCGTACAAGTACCCACGCGCCATCGAGTTCCGCCCGAGCCTGCCGCGCAGTGAAGTCGGCAAGCTCTTGCGCTATCGCCTGCGTGAGAACGGCAAATCATGACTTACCACTTCGAGCGCGCGGCGCGCATCCGTTTCGGGCATTGCGACCCGGCCGGCATCGTCTACTTTCCGCAGTACCTCGTGCTGTTTAATGGCTTGGTTGAAGACTGGTTTACCGATGGTTTGGGCGTTTCGTATGCGCAGATGCTCGGCCCGCGCCGCATCGGTCTGCCCATCGTCAAGCTGAGCTGCGAGTTCAGCGCCATCAGCCGCATGGGCGACGACGTGCAATTCAAGCTCAAGGTGGAGCGGCTCGGCAATGCCTCCATGACGCTCGGCCTGGATTGCTGGGCCGGCGACGAACAGCGCGTGCGCTCGCAGCAGGTGCTGGTATTTGCCGATCTCAATACGCATCGTGCGATAGCGATGCCGCCCGATGTGCGGCAGGCGATTGAGACGTGCGTCCAACAACATCAATGAAATAGAAGGACTCGCATCATGGAAGTACTCCTCCCCCCTGGCTGGCCGCGTCCGAAAGGTTATGCCAACGGCGTGTCCGCACGCGGGCGCATGATCTTCGTGGCCGGCATGATCGGCTGGGACGCGCAGGGCGTGTTCCACACCGATGACCTCGCCGGCCAGGTGCGCCAGGCGCTGCAGAACATCGTCGATGTGTTGGCTGCCGGCGATGCCAAGCCCGAGCACATCGTCCGCATGACGTGGTACGTGACCGATAAGAAGGCCTACGTGGCCGCGTATCCCGAGATCGGTAAAGCATTCCGCGAGCTGATCGGCAGCTTCAGTATTGCGATGACGGCGGTCGAGGTATCGGCGCTGGTTGAGGACCGGGCCAAGGTTGAGATCGAGGTGACGGCGGTGGTGCCGGATTGAGGGTGGGCGTGCGTAATGTCGGCTCGCGGCCGTTGCTTACCTTACTACCTCCAGCGCTTCATCACCCGTGCGAGCGGAGAGTGTCAGAGCACATGCTCGTCAACTTTTTAATTGCACCACTTGTTTTGCGGCGGACTGGACACGAGCAAAGCGACGCCCAAGGACAGTGCCTACATGTCCGCACGCCTTAACGGTAGACAAAAAAGGCTGTACCAAAAATCGCCTATAAAGCGTTGACTTGATTGAGACGCCTTTATTTTTGCCAGAAGAAAGTCTGTACCTAGGGGCCTCATCGACAAACAAGCGAGAGACACAAAGTCTGGCCAACTGCATGGTGCCTAGTTGGCCAGACATTTTATCGCCTACCCGGCACCAGCATCACCGGTATCAACTTGGATGTCGGCGTGCGAGCCTGGTAGGCCACGGACGACTGCGGTACCAAGCCATCGAGCTAGCTTCCGATATCTTCGTTCCGCTTACCTTTCCTGCACGGTTGAGAAATACCTTCGCAAATGTTCAATGCAGCGCGTGATCTTCAGCGGCTGGGCATCCCTACGCGCGGTAATTGCATACACGCCAAAACCTGCCAGCCTCCATGCGGGCAGCAACGGGATCAAGCGCCCGGAGGCCAACTCCTTCTCTACATCTGCCCGCAACAGCCGCGCTACGCCATGCCCATCGAGCGCCAGCGCCTTTAGCGTCTGCGCCTGATTGGTCATCAGACGGCCATGCACGCGCAGTCGCAGCTCGTTGCCCCGCTCGTCACGCAATTGCACGAAGGCCGGTTCACCCAGCGGAGTAAAGATCAACCAATCGAGATCGGCCAGCGCCTGCGGCGTTGTCGGTGTCGCCACGCGCGCGAGGTACTCCGGCGAGGCGCAGATTACTTCGTCAAACCATGCGATGCGGCGTGCGACCAGGCGCGAGTCCTCTGGCTCGCCGATGCGCACGGCCAAGTCCACGCGATGTTCGATCAGGTCAACCTTCTCATCGCCCAGTTCGAACCTGATCGCCAACCTGGGATGTGCAGATATAAATTTGCACAGTGCCGGTACTAGATGCTGGTGCGCCAACTCCGACGGCGCGGCGAGGCGCAGTTCACCCGCGGGTTCGTCACGCAACTCGGCCACCTTCTGCTGTGCGCGCGCAGCGGCATGTACAACGTTCGCGCACTCCTCGTAGTAGACCCGGCCGGCCTCCGTCAGGCTCAGCTTGCGTGTGGATCGATGCAGCAACATGATGCCAAGTTCGCTCTCCAGCGCGCGCACGTGCTGGCTAATCGACGAGGTGGTTAAGCCCAGCTCACTTGCCGCGCGATTGAATGCGCCGAGTTCGACCACGCGCGCGAAGATGGCCATGCGCTTGAGCACATCCATATTGTGTAATTTGGCTAAACAATGTTCGTAAATATACTGCCCTAATCGCCACTTTGTTAAGCATCTATGCTCTCTCCGTCCATACTCGGAGATGCAGCATGGTTGTCGTAATCGGGGCAAACGGTCAGGTGGGCCGTAAGGTAGTGGAGCAGCTGTCGCGCGCCGGTGCGGCGGTTCGATCGGTGGTGCGGCGGGCATCAGGCACCGCACTGCCCCGTGTCGAAGAACGTGTGGGTGACGCACACGACGTGGCGTTCTTGCGGGAGGCGCTGTGCGGCGCCAGCGCAGTGTTCACCCTCACCCCGCCGTTCTATAGCGCTCCCAGCCACAGTGTGGCGACGGATCGCTTTGGTAGCGCAGTGCTTGCTGCCATCACCGCGAGCGGTGTGCGCAAGGTGGTCAATCTCTCCAGTGCCGGCGCCACGCTCAGTGAAGGCACCGGCCCCATCACAGGCTTGCACCGCAATGAGCTACGCCTCAACTCCTTAGCCGATGTCGATGTACTGCATCTGCGCGCAGCCACGTTCATGGAAAACCTGCTCGCCAAGATCGGCCCGATGCGCCAGTTTGGCGTGTTCCCCGACATGACCGCCGGAAACGTGCCGCTACGGATGGTGGCTGGCGCAGATATCGCCAAGGTGGCGAGCGAAGCCTTGCTGAACCCTACGTTCACCGGCAAGTCGGCACGCGAAGTGCTCGGCAGTCGCGACTACACCCTGCAGGAAGCGGCCGCGATCCTGGGGGCTGCTGTTGGCCGACCTGACATCCCGTTTGTGCGCGCCGAACCGGCAGACGCCAAGGCAACGCTGGTCGCGCACGGTTTCTCGGCAGACGTGGCCGAGAAGTTTGCAGAGATGGCCGATGCGCTCACGCAGGAGCGCATTCAGTCCACGGTCGTCCGGACAACGGGCAATACGACCGCTACATCGCTTGAGCAGTGGGCCCGTGAAGTGTTCGCACCCGCGTACGTCGCTTGATTTTTCCTATTCCCTTTCACTCACAAAGAGACATTCATGAATCTACGTTCCCACTTCGCTGGCCTCGCCATGATTGCTGCCAGCGCTCTGCTAAGCCACACGGCATTGGCTGCCGACGAACATGCCGTCGACACAGTCAAACCCGGCGATTTCCCCGCGGTGGGCAAGTCGTATGACGTGGATTTCGGTGTGCAAAAGTTCCGACTAGATTTCCACTCCGACACCGAAATGGAATTCACCTCACCCGACGGCAAGAACACACAGCGCGTACCCATCACAGTTACGCGGATCAGCCCCACCGTGTTCATGGTGTACTGGTCTCGCCGCGCCGGTCAGCACGTTGTGCACGTGGAAGACTTCGGTAACGGGGTTGTCTACTCGAACATCTTCTTGCCAGATGGATCGGCGCAGCGTCTGAAGGGAACCATCGTGCCGGCCAAGCACCCGTAACGGTACTCAATCATTGGATCTACACGGCCGCACCTTCCTGGGTGTGGCCATGCTCGGCCGGTGTTCAGTTGTGCTGGGGCACGACCGCCCCTGACGCTTTGCCGCAACGGCATTCCGCGGAGCACCAATCTGCTCCATGAGCAGCGTCTGCGCGATGGCGCATTACCAGCCCACCGCGCGCGGCAGCATCGGGCACGGCACCTAAAGTGACGACATCCGTAGGCTGGCAACGTCCATGAGGGAACTGTCCGTGTGAGCGGCCGCAGGACCTGCTTGAGAAGTGCGTTCTCGCATCAATCTATATGGGCAGCCTTGTGTAAGCGTCGCTATCCTCACCAGCGTTTCCAGAACGCGCGGTTTATCGTTCCAAATTACCGCGATAGCGCCCGACTGGAATCTCTACAGTACGCAGATCGCACACGCTGTCCCGAGGAGCCCCCCCTCATGCCTCAGCACCGCCTTTCCCAACGTGCCCCACAGATTGCGGCCAGCAAATTTGGCACGGCAGAGGCCACGCTCATCGGCCGCGGAGCGCTTGCCGACGCCGCGCTCACTCATTCTCGACTGCCCCCCAAGGCGGTGCACAAATTGAGCGACGAAGAAATCGATCGGCGCGCTAACGCGCAGAGCTACGCCGAACGTGCCACGACCTATCGCCGCGAACTGATCCACCTCAACTGAGTTTTCCCCGGTTTGATTCTCTTTGCCCCACGCAGCCTGCGTTGCGTGGGAATTTGACACGTCCGTCAAAAAGCCCCGTGCATGTCGGGCGTAAAAACAACCACGATGGAGGAGATATGCATCAATTCACACGGCGCCTGCTGACGGCAGCTGCCGCCAGCCTAGTCACGCCCGCAGCACTGGCGCAGCAGTCCAGCATCACACTCTATGGACTAGCCGACACCGGCATCGAATACGTCAGCCATGCCGGCGCAAATGGTTCGGGGAGTGTGTATCGCATATCCCCGGGCAACGTCACGGGTTCACGCTGGGGCTTGCGCGGCAAGGAAGACCTGGGTGATGGACTGAATGCGGTGTTCGTGCTGGAAAGCGGATTCAACAGCGACACAGGGGTATCGGGCCAAGGCGGCCGTCTGTTCGGGCGGCAGGCTTATGTGGGTATTGAAGGCCGGTTCGGCTTGATCTCGTTTGGCCGCCAGATCAACACGTTCTACGACCTCTTTGTGCCGTTCGACCCGGTGCGTTATACGAGCTACGGCCTGCTCTCGCAGGACAGCCAGTTTGCCAACCGCGCCGACAATGCCATCAAATACACGGGCAATTTCGGCAACCTGACGGTCACGGCCATGTACAGCGCCGGGTATGACGCCACGATCGCCAACGGTGGTGAAGTACCGGGTGCGCCGCGCGTTGGGCAGGAGATCAGCACAGGTGCAACCTACACGATCGGACAGGTAGGTATGGTGGCGGCGTACGATCAACGTCGCGGCACTTCGCTTGGCACGCAGGACATCGTCGAGCGCCGCTATGCGACAGGCCTCGTCTGGAACTCGGGGCCATATACCGTGACAGCAGGCTACCGCTATCAGCAGGGTGCACTGACGCAGCCGTCACTGCATGCCAACCTGTACTGGCTCGGCGGGTCTTATGCCATCACGCCAGTACTGACGTTGCGCGCAGGCGTGTATCACAGCGCGGTGCGCAACTCGCCCAACGGTGCGACGAGCTATGCGGTGTCGACGCTCTACAGTCTGTCCAAACGCACCGATCTGTACGTCAACGCTTCATACATGAACAACAAGGGTGCATCCACACTTGGCGTGGTCAATGCGACGGCATCGGCTCCTGGTATCAGCCAGGCTGGCGTGGTGGCCGGCATCAAGCACATCTTCTAAGCATATGGAGCCCGCGGTCGATTCGGCCGCAGCCCCATGCAAAAAGGGCGGTTTCGGCCGCCCTTTCCTATTGTGCATTGCAGTGCCTCAGGCAGCGTGTGCACTTACTAGCCCAGAGAGGATCTCGTCGTTGTGTTCGCCAGCCTTGGGAAGCGGATGGCGCACGCCCGGTCGTTGGCCACCCATCAGCAGTGGCAGCAATACGGCGGAACCTGTAGAGCCATCGTCCATCTGCATCGGCACCAGACCGCCGCTCGCCTTGAGGTGCGGATCGTCCAGCAGTTGGTCCGGCCGGACGATGGGCGCGTACGGAATACCGGCGGCTTCGAGCTTAGACCCGAGCTCAGTCGCATCGTGCTCAATCAGGATGTCGCTCAGTTCCTGCAACAGTTGCGGACGTACCGCCACACGCAGCGTATTGTTGGCGTACTGCGGATTGTCGAGCAGCTCCGGATGGCCCAGCAGTTGACACAGCGTCGTGAATTGCTTGTCGCTCACCGCGCCAATAAAGAGCTGCTCGCCACAGGCAAGCGTAAAGATGTCGTAGACGCTCCATGCCGACACGCGGTTTGGCATTGGCGGTGGTGCTTCACCGGTCATCGCGTACTGCTGCATGTGCTGCGATGCCAGGAACACGCAGTTCTCGAACAGCCCACTCTGGATCTCCTGACCCTTGCCGGTGCGGTCACGCTCGCGCAGTGCCGCCAGCACACCGATAGCACCGAACATACCGCCCATGATGTCGTTGACGGAGGTGCCCGCACGCAGCGGGCGCCCTACGGGCCCCGTCATGTACGACAACCCGCCCATCATTTGCACAACTTCATCCAGCGCCAGGCGGTTCTCATACGGCCCGGGCAGAAAGCCCTTGTGCGACACATAGATGAGGTGCGGATAGTCGGCTGCCAGCGATGCATGGTCGAGCCCGAGCTTTTTCATCAGGCCTGGGCGAAAGTTCTCGATCACCACATCGCACAGACCGGCAAGCTCACGCGCCGTAGCGCGGCCTTCGCCTGTGGTGATGTCGAGCACCACGCTCTTCTTGTTTCGGTTGAACGCGCGGAAGAAGCCAATGCCGAGTCCCGGCAGGGTACGCGTCTTGTCGCCGCCAGGCGGCTCGATCTTGATGACTTCGGCACCGAGGTCGGCCAAGATCATCCCGCAGGTCGGTCCCATGACCATGTGCGTGAATTCCAGCACACGGATGCCGGCGAGCGGCAGCGATGAAGTGTCGTCGTGATGCATGTTCGTCAGGCCAAGATGGCGGATTTGGCGGATCTGGCCGCCTTGTAGAGGTTCGGCTGGAAGGTCTTGGGCAGGCCGGCGCGCCAAAGCGAACCGTGCAGCGTTTCGCCGGTTAGCCACTCCGCCAGGCGCTCGCGCAGGGCAAGCAGCTTGCCGATGTCGATGCCCGTGGTCACGCCCATGCTCTCCAGCATGAAGGTGAGGTCTTCCGTGGTGACGTTACCGCTAGCGCCGGGTGCATGCGGGCAGCCGCCTATGCCACCCAGGCACGCATCAAAGCGAGACACGCCTGCTTGCATGGCGGCGTAGACATTGGCCAGCCCCAAGCCCCGCGTGTCGTGAAAGTGACCGCACCAGAATTGATCCCCAGCGATGGCAACGGCTCGCTCGAACAGACGCGATACGGCAGCGGGATCGGCATATCCGACGGTGTCTGCCAAGCTGACGCGATCGGCGCCCGCATCGAGCAGCGCTTGCATCTGGCGCAGGACTTCATCGGGCTCGACCTCACCCTGCAGCGTGCATCCGAATGCCGTGCCGACGCCACCTTCGATCAAGGTGCTGGCGCCTGCGGCATCGCGCGCCGCGCGGATGCGTGCCACTTCGGCCACGACTTCGTCGGGCGTCTTGCGCAGGTTGGCGAGGCTGTGTGTATGACTGGCCGACAGAGGCACGATCATCAGGTCAACGCCGCTGGCGATGGCGTTCTCTGCACCACGCAGATTCGGCACCAGCGCAGACACGAAGAGTTCAGGTAGCGTGCGCGCGTATGCCACGAGGTCTGCGGTGTCCGCCAGTTGGGGCAGCAGGCGTGCGGGCACAAACGAGCCGATCTCGATTTCACGCACACCGGCGGCGTGGGCAGCCTGCACCCATGCGCGCTTGTGCTCGGCGGGCAGAATCGTCTGAATGCTTTGAAGCCCGTCGCGCAACCCAACTTCACGGATCACGGCGGTAGTGGGCAGGGCGGCGTTCTTCAGGGACATTGCATCAGGAAAGCGTCAATCAATGTTCCGACTGTATGCCGTTCTGGCCCGAAGCTACAGCGATCAAATACGCACGATATCGTTCCAGATGGGAAAGCCTAGAAGGCGGCGTACGGGGATTCCAGAGTTTCCTCTTCTTGTTGCCGGCGCTACCATTCCCGCACTACCGTTCCGAATTGGAATGCCTTGCTGAGCCCCCATGCGTGACCTCGATCTCACTACCCTGCGCCTTTTCGTCGCCGTTTGCGAGACACGCAATATGGCGCGCGCCGGCGAGCAGCAAAACATCGTCGCATCGGCCATCAGCAAGCGGCTGGCGCAACTGGAAGACACCGTGGGCACGGTGCTGCTAGAACGCGGACGGCGCGGTGTGATTCCTACACCAGCGGGTGAAATCGTGTTGGCACATGCGCGCGCCATGCTGGCTGCCGCCGACCGGGTGGCACGTGACATGGCTGACTATGGCAGCGGCATCCGTGGTCAGGTGCGCTTGCTGGCCACCGTTTCGTCGATGGCCGAATCGTTGCCCGACGACATCGCTTCCTTTCTTAACCGTCCGGAGCACCGCGACATCCGCGTGACAATGGAGGAAAGTCTGAGCAGCGAAGTCGTGCGAGCGCTGCGCGAAGGCTCAGCGCCCCTGGGCATCTGCTGGGACGCGGCCGATCTTGAGGGGTTCGAAACCCGGCCGTATCGCGCAGACCACCTCGCCGTGGTTGTACACAAGGCGCATCCACTGGCAACGCGTAAGCATTGCCGCTTCGAAGACACGCTGGAATTCGATCACGTGGGCCTACCGGCACAGACAGCGGTGCACACGATGCTTGCGCGCTATGCAGCGATTCAGGGCCGCATGATCAAATACCGTACGGTGGTGTCGACCTTCGACGCATCGCTGCGCTGCGTACGCGCTGGCTTGGGTCTGGCCATCATGCCAGCGGAAATTGCCGAGCCTTTTGTACCGACGTTCGGCCTACGCGTAGTGCCGTTAAGTGACACCTGGGCGCGTCGCCGTTTTGCCGTCTGCTTCCGTAACCTGGAATCGTTGTCGCCAGCCGCTCGGCTGCTTGTAGATCATCTCTCAGCGTGCGAGGCGACCGCTGCGGCCGAACCGGCGGTACCCGTCCGCCAAAGGAAAACGACGCGGAAACCCCCTTCCGCGTTGTGAGTGCTACGGTGTTTCGGTGGGGCTAGTGCGATAGTTCTTCCAGCCGCACACCGTTGCTCTTCGGGCCAAAGCCGCCAATCGCGAGCATCACCACCAGCATACAAGCGGTGATCCCGGCAAACACGCCCGGCACACCGAAGTTGCGCAGCAAGAACGCAATCAGGAAACCGGAAAACATGGCACCGATGCGACTGGCCGAATACACGATGCCATTGGCACGGCAACGGATGAAGGTCGGGAACAGTTCTGCCTGGTAGGCGTGGTAACACACAGAGATGGTCTGCCCTGCCAGGCTGATCAGCACACCCAGCACGATCAGCGTGAGCGGATCCCTCATCTGCCCAAATGTCAGACCAAACACGATGACGGCAAACGCCGCGCCGACAATCAGCCACTTGCGTTGAATGCGGTCGGCATATGCCATGGCAAGTAGCGGCCCCACTGGAAGCGCGATGGCGATGATGAACGAGTACAGCAAGCTCTTGGTGACGGTGATGCCGTGGCCGATGAGTAGCGTTGGTACCCAGTTGGCGAAGCCGTAGTAGCCGACGGCTTGGCAAAAGTTGAAGACGATCAGCATGACCAAGCGGGAGCGGTACGGGGGGTGCCATAGCTCTGCCAGCGAAGCTCGGCGGTGCGGCGGCTGCACGATAGCCTGCAACGGCGGCGGCAAGGCTTGCCCGGATTCGCGCTCGGCTGCGGCTTCCATCTGGCGAACAACAGCCTCGGCTTGATCAACGCGACCATGCATGGCCAGCCAGCGGGGGCTTTCCGGCACAGCACGACGGATGAACCAAACCAACACGGCACCCGCAGAACCGAATAGCACCACCCAACGCCAGCCTTCGAGACCCAGCACGGTGGTCGGTACAAGCCAGTACGACAGAATGGCGGCAGCCGGCGCGGCGGCAAACATCACCATCTGGTTAAACGCCATCGCACGGCCGCGCATGTGCTGCGGTACCAACTCGGTGACGTAGCTGTCAATGGTCACAATTTCGATGCCGACCCCTATGCCGGTGAGAAATCGCCAGATCAGCAGGCCTTCGGGGCTCTGCTGGCACGCCATGATGGCCGAGCCGATGGAGTACCACAGCAGCGACACGGTGAACACCGTGCGGCGCCCATACCGATCAGGCAACCAGCCCAATCCGAACGTACCAACAAATAGCCCTGCGAACGTGGCCGCAATGAAGCCGGCTATGCCGTGCAGACCGAAGAACGTATCGGTCGTGGCGTTGAGCAAACCGCTCTTCTCCATTCCGGGCGCGATGTAGCCCGTGAAGATCAGGTCATAGACCTCAAAGAATCCGCCCAGCGAGATCAACAAGACCAGCATCCAAAGATTGCGCGTGACGGGTAAACGGTCCATCCGTGCAGAGAGCGCGGCGGCGGCGCGGGTGTCTTGATCGGGTTGAACGATGGCAGTCGGCGCGCTGTCCGCTGTCAGGGGGCGCTGCATGGTTGTCTCCTTGTCGCATGACCGCGCTTCTTTCGAGCGCTGGGGTCCGGGGCGCCGATATCGGCATCGTATTCCCGCGCAGGCAAGACCGTCGCCGCGGTCTGTGCGCTACCGGATAGCACCCACTGTAGCGATTCCGGTCTGCGACCACCGAGCTATTTGGGAAGCGTTGATGTTCCGTTTCGGAACTTCTCGGGGCGTGACGTTTGTGACGGTTTATGGGCCATGCCAAGTACGGAGCTGGTGAGGAGGCGACATTGCCACCGGCGCCTCCCCAAAAACCCGCCCAAGCGACTTCCACCGAAAACTGCCAACGCAAAGTGGCCTTCGGCGCGTGAGTGAGCCTCCGGCTTTCAACGTTCCACGCGATATCTGGTCCCACTCCAAAGACTCGAACGGCGCGTTGACCTGCTGCGCCTGAACATTGCGCAAGTGGCGGCCGATAAGACGCACTTCGTCCGCCTGGTAGATATCCTGGAGTCATTTCGAGCGCAGTTCCGCGCGTCGATGCGCCTAGGACAGTGCCCCAAGGCAGCCACCCCAAATAACGTCTGGTACAGACTTTTTTGTACGGGTATTCGGTCCATGCTTTACGAGGACGCTCTGCGTGCGCGTAGTGAGGTCGAATTTGGAGATCCTGCAATATCGACGCCACCGCCCCGCCCTTCAAGATTCTCCGACGGGTTGTTCAAACGACCTGCGCCGTTCCGCTTTGTACCGTTGGCCGTAGATGACCCAAGGCACCCGTGCTATTTCGAGCACGGCTTAGATGATGTGGGGCGGAAGATTGAATGGCTTGGCGTTCGTATCAACGAGATAGAGAACGACAGCGTGGGTGGTCGCTTTGCGCTTCTCGACTGTCGCCCTGCGTGGGAAGAAGAGCACGGGCTCACCATCATCATCCGCAACGGCGATCCGTGCACGTCGGCACGCGCCTGCGCCAGCATCTGCCGCCCCACGTCGAGCACTAGGCATCGAACCCCTGCATGACTCTGCCTTCGTGAGAAGGCGCATGGATTCTCATTACCGGACCACCGTCGCCCAACACAGTGAGAGGAAGCTCAGGGCTGCAAGACAAGCCCGGGCGACATGCGACCATTCCCAGACAGAGCGCATGTGCGCCCAGTCAGCCGACGGAGCAGAAAATAGGCCGAAGAAAAGTCGGCTGGTGCGTGTCAGCTCCACATCCTTAAGCCAAGCACTGTTCACCGGATGTGTGACTGCCCAGTAGGTGAGATGGCAGGCAATGAGCAGGCCCAGGGCGACCACGGTTCCCCAGAACTGGGAAGTGTCGCGTGGTGTGAGAAACAGAAGGAGGCCGAGCACCAACATGCCCCCGAACTCACCAATAAGACCACCAATGGTGAAACCCGGGTAGTAAATGGCTTGCACCGCCCTGTAGGTTGCCTCGTCCAATCGCACTTTCCCCGGAAACTCGAGTGCGTGAGCAAGCGATAGCCCCATCGTCACAGCGACCAAGAACAGAGCCAGCAGGAAGAGCGCCGTCGGCATACTCGCCAGTTCCCGTTAAGTGATGAGGCTGCCGTTTGGGCGTGACGACGAGCACCGATGCACCCACGCACGCGAATTCAGTTGCGTCTCAGCAATTTAAGTGCCGCGCGCCCCGTCGTGTGTCTAATAGGCGATGTGGCTGACTCCGTGGAGACGCCTTTTGGCGGCAGAGACTTGAACGCTACGTCGCCCCACGAACCCTCAGGTCTTGTCGCATCCGCGTCGACCAGCGGGGGATGGCTTGTGAATGCACGAACGCAGTTGAGTGGCTGATGCTACAAGCAAAGGCTCTGGCGACCTCGTGCGCATCTTGGAAAGACCTGAAAACGGATGTGAAGCGCACAGCGGCGCTCATTGTGGCGCCTGGGATTCCTGAACACGTTCCAGGAAAAATCGCCTACTGGATCGCGTAGTGCGCAACACGGAGCCGGCCGGCCTCCCGCGCTTTTCTACGAATTTTCCGGATAGGCGCGCTTGGCAAGCGCGGCAATCATGGGCGAGCGCTCGTAGTCTGCCCAGGAGAACCGTAATGCTCAGAGCCATCGACGGCGGTGGTGGCGTTCCGACGCCGCCCAAGCCCATCCAACCGCCGCCGGCGCCCAGCGCGCGCGACGTGTCCGATGCCGAGACGGCGCTGAAGAATACGCTCCAGGGCAAGGCCCCCGACGATACGGCGGCGCTGAAGGCCGCCATGGACAAAATCCAGCAGACGCAGCCGGGGATCAGCCGAGAGGCGTTGGCGCGGGCCGCCATCCTGCTGCAGGCGGCACACAACGGGCCGGCGCATCCCACGTCGCAACCGAAGGTCGATGCGCTTGAGCAGGCCGCCAGCCAGGTCGGCCTCACGCACGTGTTCGACAACACCACGCTGGACAGCGCCACGCACGCACTGTCCGACAAGCCGCTGGAAACCGACAAGGCCGCGCCCACGCAAGCCGTGACGCTGCAAGACGCACGGGCCGCCATTCAGGCGGGTCTCGACGGCGGCATGACCGAGGCCGAAGCCGTTAACGCAGCGCGTGCCCAGTTTGGCGGCAGCGAGCAGAACGAGACGGTCCTGGGCGAAGCCGCCCTGAGCATCGCAGCCGAAAAAGCCGTGGCAGACGGCAAGGTTTCGGCTGATGCCGACCCCATCCAGAACGCCGCCAAGCAGGACGTCTGGCTCGGCATTTTCTCCAAGCCCATCATCGACGATGTGGTGAAGACGCTGCACGTCGAACTCAAGCCGGCCGCCAACCTGGACGACACCGTCAAGGCCACCCAAACCGCCTTCGAGACCTGGCAGAAAGACAAGGCCGCCAATGCTGACGCGGCCACGCTGGCGCGCGACAAGCAGGCCTACCACACCGCCCTGTCTGATGAGCTGAACGCCGCTGCCGGCCAGCCCGACAGCCAGTGGCGTGCCGATCCGCTTCAGACCGAGCGGCGCGTGCTCGCCGAGCGCCTGGTCGCGCAACGCAATAGCGCCGCCAGTGGCACACCAGGCGCGCAAAGTGCACCTGCGGCAGCCACCGTGCTGAACGACCTGCACGCCGCCGAGATCGTCGACGCCGCCCAGGCCGCGCGCGCGTCGGGCGGTGCCGACGGCAACCTTAAGGCAGCGCAGGCGCTCACCCAACAGTTGCGCGGCGTGGCCAATACCGATCCGCTCTATACGAGCGTCATGGACGACGCGCGCACACAAGACATCCAGTCCGGCGCACTGCAAGACATCACCCACGCCAGCGGCAAGAACCCGCACGACACGCTCGTGGCTGAGGGCAACGCGCTATCGCGCTACAAGGACACGGTGCTGTACAAGGGCCTCGTCCAATCGGTGCTCGGCTCCGGCATCACGCACGACAATATCGCCAAGGTGGGCACGCCCGGCGAACTGCGCGACATCGCGGCGTTGCTGGAAGACGTGCAGCGCGCCTCGCCAGAACTGGCACAGGCGCTCTACACGCAAAACCTGCAGGGCAAGGTCGACAACAAGATCAAAGCGGGCGACCCCGAGGTCTACGCCCCCAGCATGCAGACGCTGGACAAGCGGGACGATTACTACGGCCCCATCAGCCGCATCATTAACGCGCTGGGTGGCCCGAAGAGCGACGGCGCAGCCCACGTCATGGGCAGCCTGAAGTCCTTCCTCTACAACGCGCAGGCCGACCAGGACCGCTACAAGGAAAACGGCTACACGCCGCCGAGCACCCCGTTCGACACACTGGGCCTGGCCAAGGCCAACAATGCGTCGATGGCGCCGTACCAGACCATCATCGATGAAGACCCGAACGGCGCGCTGTCGAAAACGCTGCAGAAGCACACCGGCCTGAAACCATCGCCGCCCACGGTGCAGGCCGGGCCGGACGATGCGGCCCACCTGTCCAAGGCCCAGGCAGCGCTGAACAAAGCGCTGGGCGGCGGCACGGCCGATGCGACCGGCCTGCAGAAGGCGCTCGATGCCGCGCGCAGCGACAAGGCCAACGCCGACATCAGCAACCACACATGGGCCCAGGCAGCGGTGCTGGCACGTGCCCAGGCGGTGACCGTGGCGCGGCAACAGGACAACACCGGAAGCAAGACAGGGGACACGGCAGGGGACAAGGCCCCACAGCCCCCGAGCGACCCCATCGACCAGGCCACCAAGGACGTCGACGCCGCGCAGCTGTTTACCGAACAAGACCTGCAGGATGGCGTGAACGCCCTGCGCAAGGGCAACGTGGCGGCCACGCCGGATGCCAAAACGCCCGACACGCAGCGCGACGGCGCCCAGCCCGACACCACCGCCCATCTGGGCCAACTGGTGGCCAGCGGCATGACGCTGCCCGAAGCCATTGCCGCCACGCGGGCCTGGCTCGGCGGCAACGAACAAAACGAGGCGATGCTGACGCAATCCGCACTGACGGTGGCAGCGCAGCAGCATCTGGAGGACTACTACCAAGACCCGACCAAGGACCCGGTCGACGCCGGGGCGCAGGACCTCGCCAAGCTGGACGTGCTGGACCCGGACGTGCTGCGCGTGACGGCCGGCATCATGAAGCAGGACATCAAGCCTGACCAAAAGGCACTCGACAGTGCAGTCACGCAGGCCCGCACCGACTACACGGCGTGGCAAGACGCCAAGGCCAAATCGGACAAGTCACCCGACAATGCGGACCTCAAAGCCGCTGCCGCACGCGCCCTGCAGTCGTATCACAACGACCTGGACCAGGCACTGAACGTAGCCGCCGGCCACAAGCCTGAAGACGGCGATTGGCAGCTTGACCCCAACAACGTCGATACCCTGTGGAAAGCGCAGAACGCCGTCACCATGGCCGGCATCGCGCCCGAGATGGAGGCGGCGCGCGGCACCGGCAAAGACTCGCCCGAGTTCAAGCAGCTGCTGACGAGCTTCCAGCAATGGCAGATGGGGCTTGGCGCGCAACAGGTGCTGCACATCACCGCACATGCCGCGCAAGCCAATGGCGGCCCGGGCAAGGGCGATGCGGCGGCGGCCAAACGGCTCACGGGCCTGCTCGCCGGCATGCAATCGGGTGACCCCGTGTTCGATCAGGTCATGGGGGACGCAAGCATCACCGGCTTGCAGCAGCGCGCGCTGCAATCCATCCTCGACCACGCGCCCATGATGTGCATCGCCGCCAACAACGGCAGTGATTCGCCCCAGGGCCGGCTCACCGCCATGGGCACGTCGCTCGATGTCTACAAGGGCACGATCTTCTACGCGCAACTGCTGGACGACACGATCAAGGCACCGCAGACGCAGTCGCTGTTTCAGCAGAGTGGCGCCCAGGTATTCGGCAAGGACAAGTCAGACCAGGCCAACGCCGCAGCCGATCAGATGAACGGCGTTGCGCCGGACTTGGCTGCAGCGCTGTACCACAGCCAGTTCCAAGGCAAGCTGGACGTGACGGACCTGAAAGCCATGTCGCGCATCTACGCGGCCGCGGGCGGTGCACGCAACCAGGACATGACCGACCTGCGCAAGCAGATCGAGGGCCTGATGCTCAAGCCCATCGACAAGGGCGGGTTGGGCACCGAATCGGTGGATTCACGGCTGAACACCACGTACTTCGTGGGTGGCGAAGGCATGGCCGTGGTCACCGGACAGGATTTCGGGCTGAAAGATGTGAAGGACGACAACGTCCCGATGCAGCTCACGCAGGACATCCTGGGCGACAACATTGGCGACGACGTCAGCAAGGAGATCCGGCGCGAGACCGGCGTCAAGGATTCCCCCAAGCCGCCGGCGCCGGTCAGCACCGCCCCCAACGCCACCAACGCCAGCCCCCGGTTGCAGAACGACCTGCACTGGGCGCCCGACACTGCAGCCGTGAGCTCGGGCACCACCGCCGGTGTCACGGCCAGCGGCAACACCGTCGGGCTGCCCTGGCAGGACGGCATGCACACCGTCACCAGCCAGGCCGAGGTGTACAACGCCGTGGGCCAGGCATACGGGCTGGACCCAACGTACACGGCGCGCTCACTGAACGACCAGCAAGCCATGGCCGACGGCCAGTTTGCGGAATACAGCGGCAGCGAAGTCGTCTACGACCACAAGGGCCACAAGACCACGCTGGCCCAGGTGGCCAGCCAGCTCATGCACGGCGAAGGCGTGAACACGCCCAGCGGCACCACGCCCGTGGCACTCACCTCGCTGTCGATGCAGTGGTGGGACAACCGCGAGGGCAAGGGCGACGCCAAGCGCCTGGCCATCATGGAAGGCATCGGCACCGACGGCCGCTATATCGACGTGGGCCCAGCCGATACCACCGTGCGCAATGGCTATGGCGATTGGGAATCGCACAGCGGGCTCGATCGCGGTCTGCTCATCGCCCAGCCGCACTGGGTGGTCGATGCCAACGGCAACCTGATGACCGACGACGGTTACTGGAAGACCTACAAGCCCGACGACCACTGGTACAACTGGGAGCACCTGAAGACCGACCTGGAGATCGGCCTGACGGTGGCGGCCGGCATCATTACCACCGTCGTACAACCCGAAACTGCTGCGCTGTGGGCCGTGGTGCTGTCGAACCTGGCCGATGCGTACTTTGCAGTGACCGCCGTGGCCGGCGCGGCACACTCCATCAATGCGCTCTCCACCGCCAAGGGCCGTGAAGACCCGTGGAACTGGGTGGGCCTGGGTGCCAACGTGCTGGGCGGCGCGGCAGGCGTAGGCGGCCTCGTCAACCGCACGGCCGTGGCCGCAGCACGCGTGGGCGCCACCAACGCCGACTTCATGGAGGCGATCAACGCGGTGCGCATCTCGCGCGGCGCCAGCGCGGAAGATGCCGCGCGCATCAGCCTGCTCAATGGCAATCGCTGGGCGTTGCGCCCGTTCCAGAACAACCTCACCAACGCCGTGCTCAGCCGCGCGTTGTATGGCTCGCCCGCGGCAACCGCCAACGCGGCGCAACGGCTGAATGCGGTGTTCGGCATCACGCGCAATCCGGGTGTCGCTGCGGACCTCACGCTGGGCACGATGCGCCTGCAGCGTCTGAATGAGGCCATCCCGCTACTCAACCGGGCCGACGTGCTGGCCAGGCTGCCCGCGCGCCTGCGCCGGCTGGCGGGGCTGCAGTTCCTGGGGGGTGGCGCGCTTGCCTATCGGCTGATGGGCGCCGGCGCGCTCAACACCAACCTTGCCGCCATGCTGCATCAAGGGCAATCGCTGGCGGCATCCAACGGCCAGGCCACGGGCGAAGACTGGGTGCAGTTCTTCACCTCGGCCGGGCTCATGGGTGCCGGCATGGGCGTGGCTCGCCAGCATGGCGCCTCGCAGCGGCAGGCCTACGAGGCGGCGGTGGCCGACCTGGCGGCTTCGGGCGTGCGCATGCCGGGCGTGGCACCCGTGCCAGGCAGCACGCCGGTACAGCGAGTGCTGCCCGAGCTGGGCCCGCGTGGCGCCGAATCGGCACTCGAGTCGCAGCAGGCGCTGCTTGCCCGCGTGCAGGCAGAAGGTGCCGACGGCGCCCAAGGTGCGCTGAGCAACAAGGACGTGTACCGCCTGTACGCGCGCACGGGCGGTGTCACGGGCCCGGAAGACGCTATGCCGGGCGACTTCTATTTCCCCCGCCTGATCGCCCTTGCAGAGCAGCGGCCCGAAGGGGCCTACGCCGTGTCGCAAGCCGACGGTGCCTTTGTTGACAGCACGATGCCAACGGAAGGCCGCGCGCGCACCACGTTCTATCACTTCATGCGCGAGGACGGCCTGGTCGACCCGGACGCCGTCACCGAGCGCGTTTATGTCAACGCAAAGACGCCGCATGTGCTGGACGTGCTCGACTTCCTGGTGCGCGGCGTGGTGGATCAGCCCGGGCGCTTCCCGGGCGTCTATGCGGCCAAGGCGGCCGGCCCCGACGCCGCCGGCCCGCGCGCCGACAACATCGTCGTGTATGCCACCGACCGCGCGGCCGTCGACCGCGTGGTGGAGGCGTTGCGGCATTACCAGCAGCAGCATCCGGACCACTTCCACGACACCGTGCCGTCGATGACCGAGGCGCAGCTGCGCGGGGTGTCCACCGCGGCGGAACCCACGCCCGCGATGGTCGACCGGCTGCTCAGCGCCATCGACCGGTTTGCCGCTGGCAACACGCAATTTGGCGCCTCCAACATCGGCCGCACGCCCAGCCCGGAACAGAGCTTTGGCAGCATCCGCGCCTACGCGATCTCCTTGGCGCAGCACGACACCGTGCTGGCGCACCAGGCCGCCGCGCAGTACGGCGTACCGTTCGATTACAGCGCCGCGCTGCAGAAGGCCACCAGCCGGCGCTTTGCCGAAATCGGCATCGACCCGACCAACCCGGCGCGCAACCTCGGCGGCCCTGTGGCTCGGCCGGCCGGCTCGCCCGACTACAGCGGCACGGGCACGCAATATCACCCGAACGACGGCACCTACCAGACCACGCCGGCCGACCGCGTGACGATGTCGTTTGGCGGCGCACCGCTGCCACCCAGCGCCCACGCACTGATTGGCGCCTCCGACACGCTCACGCGCCAATTGCGCCTGCTGCACGACGCCGGCTGGACCGTGCGCTTCGGCCACCGCAACCGGGGCTCTGCCGTGGATGCCGAGCGCAAGACCATCACGCTCGACGCCAACGCGCCCGACGCCGGCACGCTGGTCTACACGCTGAGCCATGAGGCCGACCATGCCGTGAAGGTCGAGCTCGATCTGCTGGGCCTGCAAGGCCACAGTGAAGGCAGCTTCGTGCAGACCGCGCTCACCGCCGAGGCCAGCGCGCAGGGCAACGCGTTCAACGTACGCGACGAGGTGCTGGCCGCAACGGGCGTGGACATCGGCGCCCGCGCGCAGATGCCGCAGCCGCTGGAACAGGCCTACGCGCAGTGGGATGCCAACAACCCCGAGGCCTACCTGCGCCTGGCGCAGACCATGGGCAGCCTGCGGCCGTCCACCGCGCCGGACCAGACCTACGCGCAGTACTACGCCTCGCGCTGGAACGGCGCGGCGCCGGGCACACCGCACATGCCGGCTCCGGCGTCGGCAGCGGCGTCGAACGCCCAGAAAGCCGCCGCACAGGCGGCCGAATGGCTCGACGTGAAAGACTTGCGCACGCTGCGGCATGTGCCGGGCGCCGAGGTGCCCAAGCTGCGTGTGCTGGCGGGCAAGGCCGGCAGCAATACGGTCTTGATCGCTCTCAAAGGAAGCGCCCAGCCAGACGGCACGCCCGTCATCGTCGCCACCACGCAGCTGCGCGACGACGGCACCTTCGCGCCGCCCCAGGCCGTGGCCGGCAGCAAGGTCCCCAAGATCATCAAGCGCGCCGTGCGCGGCGACAACTCTGCGATGCACACCGCACGCAAGGGCGTCGATTTCTACATCAGCCCCGTGTCGTACGAGCGGTTGCAGGCCCTTGGCGGTCCATCGCGCATCAATGGCGATGACGGTTCGCACGTGCTGTCACCGGCGGCCGACAAGATCGACGCCAAGGTCGTGGCCGACATCCAGCAGCTGGGGCACGCCAAGCGCTACAAGAGCGTGAAAGACGCCACCGAAGCCGCGAAGGACAGCGACATCATCTACGTCATCGACAAGAAAGGCGGTGCCCCGAAGGGCCATGCCAAGCGCGGTACCGACGGCACGTGGACATACCACGTCGATGCGCCGATGGACGGCGCCACCGTGCCCGAACGCAGCCTCGAAGCCGCCTTTGCCAAGCAGCAGACGCACGGCGCACGCACGCTGCGCGGCGCGCCGCGCAGCGTACGTTTCGTGGTCAGCTCGGTGCAGCCCGAGACGGTGAAGGAACTGGGCGGCTTCCTCAAGCCGCGCACACTCTGGAAACGGTCCGAATACGGCATGCCGGCCTTCAAGCCGGGCGAAGTCGCGCAGGCCGCCACCACACTGAACCGGCAGGCCAACGGCGGCTTCCTGCGCGGGCGGGCCGCCCAGCTTCTGCAATGGCGGCAGCGCAAGCTGGAAGAACCCGTCACCACCGGCACGCCGCTCGAAGCATCGGCTCTCGGCTACGCCAAAGCGCGCATGCTGCCCGACTCCGAAGTCCCTGCGCTCGACTACAGCGGACCGAACATCGTCCACCTGCGCGACCTGGTCAAGCAAGGCTGGCTCGAAGCCGGCACGCACTACATCTACGTCTACAAGACAGCCGACAACGCAGGCCAGTTGGGCCGCCATACGCCAACCGGCCGCCTGGAGCCCGACGGCAACGCTCTCACGTGGTATGGCGCCTGGAACAAGGCAGCCGCGCAGCAGAACGGCACCCCGGCCAAGGAGCTGGCCATCGGTCACGACAGCTTTGGCGCGGACACCCACTTCCTGCTCACGCGCCTGCCCCCGGATCAATTCGAGGCATGGCAGCGCAGCGGCACCGGACTGGAGATCGGCGTGTACCAGCCGGTGCTCTCGAGCACCACCACGGTGGCGCTGCCGGCCGACGCGCCCAAGCTGGGCAACCTCACCCGCCCGCTGGACGAGGTCGAACTGCTGGCCGGAAAGAAGACCGATCCCTATGCCAGCAATGTGGAATTCAAACCGGTCAAGGACCACGCGCCCGAGGTCGTGATGGCCGATGCGCAGCTCTGGCGCAAGATCAAGCTCAAACTGCGCGTGGCTCGCGACGTGGCCGCCAACACCGTATCGCGCCGCGTGCCCTTTGCTGGCAAGCGCATCGCACAGCGGTACTCTGCAGCGGCCACAGGTGACCGGCACATGGTCAACACATTCCTGCGTTCGGAATTCCCGCTCCAGGCACGGTTAGCGCCGATGGGCCGGGCATATCGCCTGCGCGACGACCCGGCCAAGGCGCTTGCGTTCATCAAGAAAACGGGCGGCGCCATGCCGGTGATCTCGCTCGTGGTCGACCCGTATTCGCTGCGTGCCGCTGTCGGCAAGCGCCAGGACCCTAGCTTCGTGCGCGCCGCCAAGCAGATCGATGAAAGCAACGCCACCATCGACCATAGGAATGCGCAGATCAAATCCGGCAAGGGGCCCGATACGAAGAAGCTGTTCCTCGACGATCTGCACCAGTCGCATCTCGACAAGTGGCTCGACCTGTCGGTGAAGACTGGCGTGGTCATCCGCCTGGAATTTGCGCCGTCGCGGCCGCACATCGGCCCCAACGATCACTTCACCGCGCGCACCAACGACGCGTACGACAACCACGTGCGGCTGTTCTCGATGCTCGAGAAGTGGGGCGCCACCCACCCCGATGTCTCGGCGCCGCACGTCATGGTGAGCTTCCACGGCTGGGATACCGTGCTCGAGCCCGTGCCGGGCGGCGGCAACGCCAAGCTCGTCGAACAGGTGCTGGAGCGCCCCACGCTGCCCTGGGTGCATATGGGCCTGTCGTACGCCACCAATGGCGCCGACGCCATCGCCAACGAGCGGCTGAACACCGCCGTGGCCGACATGGTGCTGCGCTTCGAGCAAGACGGCGCGCCCACCCAAGGCCGGCTGCATGGCGACGATGCCCTCACGCGCGTGTTCGAGCGGCCGTCCAAGAGCCAGTACGACGCCCAGAACCAGGTACTGCTGGCCGAGATCGCGCGGCTGGGCAAGCAGAAGTACAACCTGTCGGACAGCGAGGTCAACGCGATCATCGACCGCGTCTTCAACGGCAACACGAGCGCGCTCGTCAATCGCGCCCGCGCCACTGAAATCGCCTTTGCCAAACCGCTGTGGGAAGCCAAGCGGCGCCTGGGCCCAACGGAAAAACGCGCCCACCAGTTTGCCGACCAATGGACGACCGAAATGGGCGTGGCTGCGCGCCCCGCAGGCGCCAAGGCGCTGCCGGCATCGGCCCGCAACCCGGCCACCCCGCTGCAACCCTGGAAGGAGATGGTGAAAGCAAAAGCCCTGTCGGTGGACGCATCGGGCGAACTGCAGAGTGCCGGGCGAGTGGAAACCACGCAGACCGCGCAAAGAGCGCTGACCGACCCCGGACAGGCCTCGGCGGAGCTCAATGCGCTTGGCGTGGCGGACGCCAAGCCCGAGGGTGGCGCGAGCGTGCGAGAAAAGTTGACCGTTGGGGCCTCCGTGGTAGGGGGCATGGGGGCGGTACTGGTCGGCATACCGGGCACCGGCGCCGATACGATTTCGCTCGCAAGCAACCCCTCCATGCTGTTGCTGCGGGTCGGACGCTCGGCGCAGGTGCTGCACCAGGCGACGATGGCGACCATCGAGCGGGCAGACCCGCGCGTCTTCAGCGAGGCCACGCAGACGATGGTCGACCGTCTGGTCAAGGCCTTGCCAAGCCACAAGGAGAGGACCAAGCCGGCTGACCTGAAAAAGATCGAGGATCGCCTGCGCACCTTCGTTGCCGAGGCCAACTGGAGCGTGCACAACATCTACCAGCGCCTGGGCAACCGGGAAATCACGCGCACGCAGGCCGGTGAGGCCACGCAAGCCGTGTCGGCCGATCTGGTCAAGCAGATCCAGGCCATCTTCAGCGGCACCGGTCTGCAGCAGGTGCATCTGGGTCACCCGCGCACCAAGCTGGGTTACTGGGGCCGGCAGATCGCCATCGGCGGTTACAGCATGGGGCTCGCCTCGTATGCGCATGCCATGGCGACCAAGGCGTGGACGCTGGCGCACGATTCGGCCATTTGGTACGTACTGCCTACGGGCGGCACAGTGGCGTCGATCGCGTATACCACCGGCGTGCTGCTCGGACGCGGGCGCAACATCGACATCGAGCAGCGCAGCCGCACGGTGCGCGGGCTCGATATTTCGGCAGATACGCTCGCCGCCACCGGCGGCATGCTGCTCGGCGCCGCGCAGATGGTGGGGGGCGACTACATCAAGGGCGTGCCGATGGTACTGTCGTCGGGCGCGCTCGGCCTCTCACGCTTCAGCTCGCACTTTCCCAATGCATCGGAGTTTGTCAGCAAGCACAAGATTGCCATCGCGCTGCTGCCGCTCTCGGCGTATGCATTCAATGTGATCAAGCCGCTGTTCATGCAGGACGACAAGAACAAGCGTCCGCCCGGCACACCGGCTGTCACGCAGTCGCCGAGTGCATCACCGAGTGCATCGGCATCGCCTTCGGTGTCACCGTCGCCATCGGTGTCGCCGTCCGCGGTGGTTTCGCCGTCGACCTCGCCGTCGACTTCGCCTTCACCATCGGCCAGCCCGACTGCGCCGTCGACGAGTCAGCCTCCCAGCACACCGGCCACCCCGCAACCCACACATTCCGAATACGTGGTGCAGCCGGGCGATACGCTCAACGGCATTGCCGACCGGTACCGCACGCCGCTGTTGCACGAGGCGCACGTCTCCGATGCGCAGCGCCAAGGCATGTCGGACGAGCAGCAGGTCGAGGCAGCCTTGTCGCAGTTGCTGCAGATCAACCCGCAGTTCGCGCATCGCAATGTCGGGCTGATCCACCCGGACGAGCCGATCGTGATCGTGCCGTGAGCCGCGTCGCCGGGTGGAGTTCCCACCGCTGGTGGGGCGACGCGGGCTGCCTATGCCGTCGGGCCGAGATCATCGGCAGCAGGCTCGCAGAGCCGCCGCAATGCATCCTCGGCGGCGGCAATCATGTGCCGCACACCCCTGCCAGGACTTGTGCTCGGATGTTTCCTGCGTGTCTGCGGCTTTGTGTAGCGCCATGGGGCTTTCAGCCTAAAAGCGACTCAAATCCGACTCAAACCACCTCCAAAGCGGTCGCAACCCCGACATTTCATTGACGCTATCGCGCACACAGCGTTTCATGTAAGCCAACGAGCGCTTGCATGGAGACGCATGTGCAACACGAAGACAACGCAGCCCCCCGGTATCGAAGCGGCACGGCTGCCCGCATGGCGAAAATGCCCGTCTCAACCCTGCGGGTGTGGGAACAGCGCTATGGCGTGATTTCGCCCGCCAAATCGGAGTCGGGCCAACGCCTGTATTCCGGTGAAGACGTCCGGCGGCTGACGCTATTGAGGTCGCTGGTGAATCGGGGGCATGCCATTGGCGCCATCGCCCACGTCGACAGCGCCGAGCTTGAGCAACTGCTTGAGACGTCACCGACCACGGATGTGTCCGCACCTGCCGTGTCGCACGCTGCCATTTCGCTCGCCGTGTGCGGCCCGCTGCTGGCAGAGCGCGTGCGCCGCAGAAAGGCCACGCTGGCATCGCTCGGCATCGGGCCGGTCGCGGAGCTGCCGGCAATCGATGGGCAGGCGCCGCTGGAGCTGCCACCCGCTACCGACGTCTTGATTGTCGAAGCCGCCTCCCTGCAGCCCGAAACGGCGCAAGCCATCCTGGCGGCGGCGCGCAGCACCGGCACCAGCGCCATCGGCGTGATCTACAGCTTTGGCACGGTTCGCGCCACCGACATGCTGCGTGCGGCAGGTGTGCGGCTGTATCGGGAGCCCAACGCGCATGGCGAGTTGGATCAGGTTCTGCATGAGTTGACGCAGCTGGTGCGCGTCGACGCGGTCTACGGAAAGCTCGAACCGCTGCGGCGCAACGCACGCCGGTTTACCGAGCGGCAACTGGAAATCTTCGCCAACGCATCGCAGACGATTGCCTGCGAGTGTCCACGCCATCTGGTGGATCTCATTCGGCAACTCGACGCATTCGAGCGCTTCAGCGACGGTTGCGCAGTGCGCTCCACGCTCGATGAGCAGCTGCACCGGCATCTCGGCGATGTTGCCAACCGCGCGCGGCTGATGCTCGAAGACGCGATGGAATTCGCCATCCGGGCGGAGACGCTGCATCCACCGGCCAGTTAGCCGCGTACATGCGCTAAGGAACGCGCCGTTCAGGAACCCTCCTGAGCCGGCATGGGCGGTGAAGACACCGCCCGCTTTCGGAGGCACTTCAATGAAGCTCACTTTGGATCCGCCCGGGTTTGCCGGGGCGGCTGGCAGCGTGCCGCTTTCTGTCCGGATTCGGGAGCGGTTGATGAGCGCTGGCCACCGCTTTCACGCCAACGACAACATCGCTGCGTACCTGCGCGATGGCGAACTCGATCTGCTCCAGGCCGAAGTCGAAGAGCGGCTGCAGGCCGTATTGCGCGCGCTCGTGATCGATGTGGAGCAAGACCACAACAGCCGGGAAACGGCCCGCCGCGTGGCCAAGATGTTCGTCCGCGAAGTGTTTGCGGGGCGCTATGTCGCGGCACCCGAGGTGACGGCGTTCCCGAACGTGGAGCGCCTCAACGAACTCATGGTGGTCGGGCCGCTGCGGGTGCGCAGCGCGTGCTCGCACCACCTGTGTCCGGTCATGGGCCGTGCGTGGGTGGGCGTCATGCCCAGCAAAGACTCACAGTTGATCGGGCTGTCCAAGTACGCGCGCCTCATCGATTGGGTCATGAGCCGCCCGCAGATTCAGGAAGAGGCCATCAAGCAGATTGCCGATCTGCTGGAAGACCGGATGGCGCCGGATGGCCTGGCGGTGGTGCTGGAGGCGGAGCACTACTGCATGCACTGGCGCGGCACGAAGGACGACGCATCGCGCATGGTGAGCAGCGTCATGCGCGGCGTGTTCCTGACCGACGCGAGCCTGCGGCGCGAGTTTCTTGCACTGCTGCCCGGCCGCAAAGGCGAATGAGCCACCAACGACCCAAAGAGGCCTCGCCTTGAACACGTTCCAGTCTCCTGCAAAACGCATCGCCGTCGTCGGCTCCGGCATCTCCGGGCTGGCAGCGGCGCATTTCCTCGCCAAGCATCACGCCGTGACGCTGTTCGAGGCGGCGCCCCGGCTTGGCGGGCACACCAACACGGTGGATATTGAAGAGGGCGGGCGGGTCTTCGGCGTGGATACGGGCTTCCTTGTATTCAACGCGCGCACCTATCCCAACTTGATCGCGCTGTTTGATGAGCTGGGCGTGGCGCATTGCGAGAGTGACATGTCGTTCAGCGTGTCCGTCAATAGCGGGGCGCTGGAGTGGGCCGGTACGAGCCTGCGCACAGTATTTGCGCAGCCAGGCAACCTGGTGTCGGCGCGGTTCCTTTCGATGCTGGGCGACATCCTGCGCTTCAATCGGCAAGCGCATGCCAACCTGGTTGCAGCCCGCAACGCGCGCCACAGCCTCGGCGCGTTGCTGGATGCCGGCGGTTATGGCGAACCGTTCTGTGCGCACTATTTGCTGCCCATGGCGGCCGCCATCTGGTCTACGCCCAGCCGCGACATCCTTTCGTTCCCAGCGGAAACGTTCCTGCGGTTCTGCCTCAATCACGGGCTGCTGCAGATCTTCGACCGGCCGCGCTGGCGCACGGTCAAAGGGGGCGCGCGCAGCTATGTGCAAGCCATCGCCCGCCGGCTGGCGGACGTACGTGTTGCCACGCCGGTACGCGGCATCCGCCGCGCGGCCGGTTATGTCGATGTGCGCACCGATTCCGGCAGCGAGCGCTACGACGCCGTGGTGCTCGCCACGCATGCGCCGCAGACGCTGCAGCTGCTCGACGATGCAACGGACGATGAGCGTGCCGTGCTGGGCGCGTTCCGTTACCAGCCCAACACGGCCTTCCTGCACCGGGATACCCGCTTGCTGCCGCGTCGGCGTCGCGTGTGGTCAGCGTGGAACTACCTCGATGCCGCGCAGGCCGGGGCAACAGGTGCTGCGCCCTGCGTCAGTTATCTGCTAAACCAGCTGCAACCGCTGCCTGTATCGACGCCCGTTGTCGTTACGCTGAATCCGCCGGCGCCGCCCGCGCCGGAGCTGGAGTACCAGCGTTTCGCCTACGAGCACCCGGTGTTCGATCAACCGGCCATCGACGCGCAGGCCCGTTTGCCCGCACTGCAAGGCCGCAGCGGCACTTGGTTTGCCGGAGCATGGACGGGCTACGGTTTTCATGAAGACGGGTTGAAGTCGGCGTTGCGCGTGGCGGCAGACTTCGGCTGCGCCCCGCCCTGGGCACAGGTGGCGTCATGAACGGCGACGCACAACTGTTGGTCGGGCAGGTCATGCATCACCGTCTGCGGCCGGCGGCCCATCGCTTTGTCTATCCGGTGTTTGCCGTGCGCGTGAAGCTCTCCGCGCTCGGCCGCCTGACGGGCACGTGGTTTGGCGTGGACTGCCTGCGGCCGTTGTCACTGCGCACGCGTGACTACGGCCCGCGCGACGGCACCGATCTGCTGGCATGGATACGCGGCGTGCTGTGCGATGCGGGCTTGCCTGCCGATGGCGACGTCTGGCTGCAGACCTTTCCGCGCGTTGCCGGCTGGATGTTCAACCCCGTGTCGTTCTGGTACTGCCACGACGCAGCCGGCGCGCTGCGTGCGGTGCTGGCCGAGGTCAACAACACCTTCGGGCAGCACCATCGCTACCTGCTCTGCGCTCAAGACGGCGCACCCATTGGTGCCCATACGGTGCTGACGTGCCGCAAGCAGCTGCATGTCTCGCCGTTCTGCACGGTGGAGGGTGGCTATCAGTTCCGCTTTACCGAGACCGCAGCAACCGCGCTGGTGCGCATCGATTACGCCGACGGTGACGGCCTGTTGCTGCACACCGCCATTGGCGGCCGGCTGCAGCCGTTCGATGCCGCCCACCTGCGCCGTGCGTTGCTGCGGCAGCCGCTGTTGGCCCTGCAGGTGATCGGCCGCATTCATTGGCAGGCACTTCGCCTGTGGATCAAGGGCGTGCCGTTCTTCGGCCGCCGCCCGCGCAACCCCTCGTCTTCTCTGGAGCCACCTCGATGACTGCCGCGCAATCTCTCGCGTGGGTGCCGCCCCACGTTCCCGCAGGTGGCCGCCTGTTCGTGGCCCTGGCCGCCCGCATGCGTCACGGCTTGCTGCACCTGATCACGCCGGATGGCGAAGTGCAGATCGGCGATGCGGCCTCGCCGTTGTCAGCGGAGTTGCGCATCGTCGATTGGCGTGCCTGCGCGCGCATCCTGCGCAGTGGCGATGTGGGTTTCGCCGAGGCCTATCGCGATGGATGGGTCGAGACCAGCAACCTCACCCATCTGCTGCGTCTGGCCATCCTGAACGCGGCCCCGCTGGAGCAAGCGATTTTCGGGAATGCGCTCGCACGTTCTGTCTTGCGCCTGCGGCATCTGCTGCGCCGGAACAGCCGCAAAGGCAGTCGACGCAATATCCATTTGCACTACGACCTGGGCAACGATTTCTACCGGCTGTGGCTGGACGAGGGCATGGGCTATTCGTCAGCGTGGTTCAACGGCCGGCTTCAGGATGGGCTTGCCGACGCGCAGGCCGCCAAGTATCGGCGCGTGTGCGATCTGCTGAGGGTGGGGCCGGGCATGGACGTGCTGGAAATCGGCTGCGGCTGGGGCGGCTTGATGGAAATGGCCTGTGCGCGCGGTGCACGGGTGCACGGCATCACCCTGTCGGAAGAGCAGCGCCGCTACACGGCCGAGCGCCTTGCGGCCGAGCCACGCGCCCAGGTGGAACTGCGCGACTATCGCGACCTGGATACGGCGTACGACGCCATCGCATCCATCGAGATGTTCGAGGCGGTGGGCGAGGCGTATTGGCCAACGTACTTCAAGACGCTGACGCGCTGTTTGCGCCATGGCGGCCGCGCGCTTGTGCAGAGCATCACCATTGACGAGGCGCACTTCGAGCGCTATCGCGCCGGCACGGATTTCATCCAGCAGTTCATCTTTCCCGGCGGCATGCTGCCCAGCCGCGAGCGCTTTGTCCGCCTGGCCGAGCAACATGGCCTGCGCGTGGTGGACCGCCTGGACTTCGGCCGCGATTACGCAGAAACACTGCGCCGTTGGAGCCAGCGCTTCGAGGCCAGGGTCGATGCGGTGCGCGAACTCGGTTTCGATGAACCGTTTATCCGCATCTGGCGCCTGTACTTCGCCTATTGCGAAGCGGGTTTCGATGAAGGGCGGATTGGTGTGTCGCAGTTCCTGCTGGAGCGGGGGTGACCATGCCGGTATGGAGTGTCGTGCTCGTTTCGCTGTTGGTGCTGGTTGCGGTGTTCAGTGCGGTGTGGGCGTGGCAGCTGACCAGTGAAAACGCCGGCATGGTCGACCCGGTGTGGGCGTTTTCGCTCGGCTTGGTGGCAGGGATCTATGCGTGGCTGGGCACCGGTTCCATGCAGGCACGCGTGCTGGTCGGTGTGGGTGGTGCTGTGTGGGGTTGCCGCCTCGGCTGGCACCTGTGGCGGCGCAATGCCGGCAAGCCGGAAGACGCGCGCTACCGAAAACTGCGCCAGGAATGGGGCGCAGCGGCATCGCGCAACATGTTTGGCTTCTTCCAGTTGCAGGCAGCGGTGTCGATGCTGCTGTCGATTGCGTTTGCGGTGCCGAGCTACCGGCCCGATACGCCCAGCATTCCGGCGATGGCAGTTGCCGTCGCGCTGTGGCTGATCTCCGTTGGTGGAGAGGCGCTGGCCGATCGGCAATTGCGCCAGTTTGCCGCGGACCCCGCCAACCATGGAAAGACCTGCCGGACAGGGCTGTGGCGCTATTCACGGCATCCGAACTATTTCTTCGAATGCGTGCATTGGCTGGCCTACGTGCCGCTGGCGATCGGCGCGCCGTGGGCATGGCTCACGCTGCTGCCGCCGGGGGTGATGGCGTGGCTGCTGGTGAAGGTTTCCGGCATTCCCATGCTGGAAGCGCACATGCAAGCCACGCGCAGCGACTACGCCGAATACGCACGCGCCACCAGCATCCTGATCCCCTGGCCCCCGCGCCGCTGATTTGCAGAGTTTGAGGAGACCCCCATGACTGCGTTATCCACGCCCACGCTGCCCGCAGCGGAACCCGTCGCGCCGCGCGATGGTTGGCTGATTCAATGTTGTGAGCGCGGTTGGCTGCCGGATGGCCTCGTCCGCGCCGGCATGCGCAGCCTGATGCGCCAGCGCTTGACAGACGAGGGCGTCGACAACGGTGAGCTGCGCTCTCAGCGCTTCAATGCACTGCTCGACGAGTTGCGCACCAGCCCCATCGCGATTGAGACGGACGCCGCCAATACCCAGCACTATGAATTGCCGCCGGCATTTTTCGAGGCCCATCTTGGGCCCCAGCTGAAATATTCCTGCGCGCTGTACCCGACCGGCACGGAAACGCTGGCCCAGGCCGAAGAGGCGATGTTCGCCTGCTATGCCGAACGTGCCGGTCTGGCGGACGGCCAATGCATTCTCGATCTGGGGTGCGGCTGGGGTTCGCTCTCGCTATGGATGGCAAAGCGCTATCCCAACGCGCGCATCGTTGCGCTGTCCAACTCGCAGGGGCAGCGGCGCTGGATCGAATCTCGTGCCGCAGAGTGCGGCCTGACCAACCTGAGCGTACACACCGGCAACATCGTCGATTTCGAGTTCGCAGAGATGCCCAGTGATGGGCGCTTTGACCGCGTGGTGTCGATCGAGATGTTCGAGCACATGAAGCACTACGGTTTGCTGCTCGCCAAGATTGCGCGCTGGATGCGCCCCGATGCGGCGCTGTTCGTCCACATCTTTGCGCACCGCACGCTGGCGTATCACTTCCAGGTGCAGGACGGCACCGACTGGATGTCGAAGTACTTCTTCACGGGCGGGACCATGCCGTCGGAGGCGCTGTTGCTGCACTTCCAGGACGATCTGAAGGTGACCCAGCAATGGTGGGTCAGTGGCACGCACTACGCGCGCACGGCGGACCATTGGCTGGCCAACCTGGATGCTGCGCGCAGCCGCTTGATGCCGGTGTTCGTGCAAACCTACGGCGCGCGCGATGCTGCCGTGTGGTTCCAGCGGTGGCGCATGTTCTACCTGGCCGTGTCCACGTTGTTCGGCTATGCCAACGGCAACGAATGGGGCGTGGCGCATTACCGGTTCGTCAAGCGCTAGCGGCGTTCACGTGTGGGCATCGATCCCATCGCTGCGCTTGCTTATCCACACCAGGGTGGGCATCCACAGCGCCCAACCGATGGCGAGCACCCCCATCGTCAGCGGTGGATGCGCGAGATGGGCGGCACCGAGCGCCGCACCCGCGCGAAACGATAGCGGGCCGGCAATCGCACCGAGTGTCATCGCTAACCCCCACCGGCCGCGCAGCCAACGGAAGAGGACATTCAATTGGATCGCGAACAACACCCACAGCGCGAGCAGCCACGGCGGCACGAGCCCCGGCAACAGAGCGCCATGCGGATAGGCGATCAGTCCGGCGCGGATCAGCAGCGTCTCCCATATCGCCGCAGCCGAGACGACCACCCACACGAGACGCCACTCCCGATACGGCCGATGGGCCTGCCACAGATGACAAGCCAGCAGCATCGCGACGAAGACGATCCCCACCCACGCAACGTCGCGCGCGGCGCTCAGCACGCACACCAACCAGCCGGCTTGTCCGGCCAACGCATACAGGAGGGCACGATGAGAACGCATGGAAGGGGCCACGGTTTGCGCGCTCTGTTACGTTGGGCGCGCTGTCTGGCCGTGGGGGGGCTCGTTGCCGCCAGCACGGCTTGCTCCGGCCCGCCGCCCAATCCCAATCCGCGGGCTGCGGTGCCGCTGCAGACGGTGCCCGTAGACCTGCCGCGCTACATGGGGCGCTGGTACGTGATCGCCAACATTCCGTACTTTGGCGAGCGCGGCAATGTCGGCAGCTACGCCGAGTGGTCGCTGCGGCCCGACGGCCGTATCGATGATGCCTATGTCTACCGGCCCGAGCGGTTCGATGCACCCTTCAAGCGGATGCAGTTCGTGGATTCGGTCGTGGAGGGCAGCGGCGGCGGCGAGTGGCGCGTGCGCTTGTTCTGGCCCATCTACGTCTCGCAACTCACGCTGTATGTCGACCCGGAATACCGCGTGACCCTGTTGGGCTACCCGGACAAGAGCCTCGGCTGGGTCTTCTCGCGCGACCCCGATATGAGTGATGCCGACTACCGCGCGGCGCTCGGCCGCTTCGAGGCCATGGGGTATGACACCTCGCGGTTCCGGCGCGTGCCGCAGTTCCCCAGCCAGGTTGGGCAACCGGGCTTCCAGTCGCCGGGAGACGGCAACTAGCGGTGCGTGCATCAACGTGACTCGCCCAGGAGGTGACGGCGCAGCGACGGCGCCCGCGTGCCGGGTGCCAACCAGATATCGAAGAAGGCACGTGCAAAGGCGGGGTCGTCTACCTCGGTCGTCAGTTGACCATTGGCGTAGAAGCGTGCGCCGCGGTCTGGCAGATAGACGCCGCATACCGTGTCGCCGGGTTTGACGTCGGGAAACGCGGGCGCCATTGCGCGTGCCCACTGCGCCAGTGTGGCGTCGGAAGGCGCGGGCGTCTGCAGCCGACGTATTTCATCAATGGCGGTCTGGACGAGCCGGGTGCGCTCCACGGAGCGTCGATACGTGACTTCCAGCGCAAAGGGCGCGTCGTAGCTGAACGGGACGTTGGCGCTCCACAGTTGTGCGTCGTACAAGCAGAAGCCAAAGAGGCACAACGCGCCCTTGCCGGAAAGCTTGGCCGCAGTCAGCGTGTCGCGGCATTCCGCCCAGGTGGAATAGCTGATGGCGGAACACGCGATGAGCGCAAGGGCTTGCGCGGCACGAAGGCGTTTGGCAGGCATGGGGCCGAGCGATAGACAGCGGACTCCCAAAGTCTACTGACGCGCTGCCGTGCACGCAGACGCCGACACGGCGTTTTTCTGACGCAAATCCGACGCATGACACGCGCAAGAAAAAACCGGCGCATATCGCGCCGGTCGTTCCGTGGTGTCACACCTGCCGCAGGTTCCGCGACGTGACTGCCACGGTGGTCGGCGACTCGGCCAGCGGTACGAAGCGGCGCGTTGCCCCGTCGAGCGCATCGATGCTGCCGTTCTCAATGTCATACACCCAGCCGTGCAGGGTCATGCGCCCTTGCTCAAGCGCCAGCGCCACCGACGGATGGGTACGCAGGTTCGCCAACTGTGCGATCACGTTTTCGCGGACAAGGCCGTCGAGCTTGGCGCGCGGCGAGTCGAATTCATGCGCCGCGTTGATCACCTTTGCTGCATCGGAATGGCGCAGCCAGTTGGCCACGGCCGGCAGATGGTCGAGACACGTGCAGCGCGAGATGGCGCCCATCGCGCCGCAATCTGAGTGGCCGCAGATCACGATGTCCTGCACGCCCAGCACGGCTACCGCGTATTCCACCGTGGCCGATACGCCGCCGGGCTCGGGGCCGTACGACGGCACGATGTTGCCCGCATTGCGGATCACGAACAGCTCCCCCGGTTCGCGCTGCGTCAGCAGCTCCGGCACGACCCGGCTGTCCGAGCACGTGACGAACAGCGCCTTGGGGTTTTGTGATGTGGCGAGTTGCTTGAACAGATCGACCCGTTGGGGATAGATGTCGCGTTGAAAGCGCAGAAAACCGTCGATGATGTCGCGCATGATGATGTCCTCCAGATTCCAATGCCGGCACAGAGGCGAGGGGTGAGGCGTCGCTGTGCCGCGCGGCCGCCATTATCCCGGACAACGTGATGCTGGCGCATTCCCTGGCGTGCTGAGAGGGCTTTGCACCCAGGCCGTGTCCAATTGTGTTCACAGTGGCCAGACCTGGCCTTCTGCCACGCCATAGAGCCGTTCACCCGGTTCGGCCGGCGCGGTCCACAGGCCGGTGAACTCGCCAAACGCCGGCAACAGCGCACGGGTGGGTCCGAACCGGAAGCACGGCAGCCTGACGCGGTCTCTGCCACGACCGCTCAGGACCACGCCAGGGTGGACATGGCCGGCAATCTCATAGCCGTCGGTTGCGGCGAGCGGCTGATGGCATAGCGCGAAGGGGCCCTGTCTCCAGGGTTCTTCCACCACGTTGAAGCTAAGGTGTGCCGGTGGGTCGCCGGCGTGGCGGTCGTGGTTGCCGCGCACCAGCGTGCAAGTCACGTGAGCGTGCCGGGCGCGCCAGGCGCCGAGGGCATCGGCGGCTGCAATGGCCTCGCGCGCGTGGAGCAGATCGCCCAGCCAGGCAATGTGGGCAACGGGCAGCCGCGCCAGCATGGCGTCGAGCCGCGCCAAGGCGTGAGCAGTGCTTCCCGCCGGCACCGGAACGCCGCGCGCGCGGAAGGTGGCTGCCTTGCCGAAATGCGCATCGGCCACCATCAGCATGCGCTGGGTGGGCCACCACAGCGCGCGCTCGGGCAAGAGCCATACGGTGTGGCCGGCGCATTCGATGGGAAGGTCGCAAGGGGCCGTCATAGCAGCGGCAGGGGTTTGGATGTCTTGCGCGGTCGCCGCGTACGCCGGTTGGACTTGCCGGGGGCGTCGGGCGTGTCGGGGGAATCCGCCATGCGCAGTGCTGCCTGCACGTCGGCGTCAACGGCAGCTGGGCCGGCGGCGTCGGGGTCGGTGGGTTCGGGGCCGGCGGCGCGCTCGGTATCGGCCAGCATGCGGGCGATGCGGTCCGCGAGTTTTTCGGTGGAGAGCTGCTCGCGAAAGCGCTCCACCATCAACGGAAACGCGAACGGCGAGGGCCGTTTCAGGGCGCGCAGTTCCAGCTGCAGCCCGCGCATGCGGGTGAGTGCGGTTTCGATGCGGTCGAGGTCCAGCTCTTGGCGCAGTACTTCGTTTTCGGCCTGGCTGAGCAGCAAATTGCCTGGATCATGGCGGCGGAAGACTTCATAGAACAGCCCAGATGAGGCCTGCAGTTGACGCGTGCTTTTGTGCGCGCCGGGGTAGCCCTGAAACACCAGCCCCGACACCCGCGCAATCTCGCGAAAGCGCCGCTGGGCGAGTTCACTGGCATTGAGGCTGGCGAGCACGTCGTCCATCAGGGTGTCGGTGGCAAACAGATCGCCGGTGCCGAGCAGGGCGGCCCAATCGACGGGCGTGGCCGACAGCAGTTCGAGCCCGTAGTCATTGAATGCCAGCGAGAAGGTGGCCGGTGATTGCCGCGCAGCGCGCCAGGCAAGCAGGCTTGCCAAGCCGAGGTGCGCGTGCCGTCCGGCAAACGGATACAGGAACACGTGCCAGCCCTCGCGCGAGTGCAGTGTCTCGACCACCAGCGTGGCCGCCCTGGGCAGCGCGGACCAGCGCGCCTGCAGTTCGAGCAACGGGCGGGCCGCCTGCATTTCCGGGCTATCAAAGCGCCCCTGGGCTGCGGCATCGAGTTGTGCGACCACGGCCTGCGCCAGCTCGGTGGAGAGCGGCATGCGGCCGCCATTCCAGCGCGGCACGGCGGCACGCTTGCCGCTGGCGCGCCGCACATAGGCGGTCATGTCGTGCACGCGCACCAGCTCCAGCAGCCGGCCGGCAAACAGAAAGTTGTCGCCGGGGCGCAGCCGGGCGATGAAGCCTTCTTCAATGGAGCCCAGCGCAGCGCCACCGGCCGCGCGCCACCAGCGTACGGTCATGGTGGCGTCGCTGACGATGGTGCCGATGCTCATGCGATGCCGCCGGGCCAGCCGCGCATCGGGCACGCGCCAAACGCCGTGTTCGTCAGGCGCGACGCGGTGGTAGTCAGGGTAAGCGGTCAGCGTTTGGCCGCCCTGTCGGACGAAGTCGAGCGCCCATTGCCATTCTTCGTCGAGCAGGTTGCGGTAGGCCCAGGCGCGACGCACCTCATGCAACAGCGCATCGGGCACGAAGCCGCCGCCCAGCGCCACGGTCACCAGGTGCTGCACGAGCACATCCAGCGGCTTGTTCGGCGAGCTGCGGGCCTCCACCTGGCCCGACATGGCGGCCGTCCTTGCCGCTGCACCTTCAACGAGTTCCAGGCTGTGCGTGGGCACGACCGTCACGCGCGATGGCCGGCCCGGTGCGTGCCCCGACCGCCCGGCCCGCTGCTGCAGGCGCGCCACCCCCTTTGGCGAGCCGATCTGCAGCACCCGTTCCACCGGCAGAAAATCCACGCCCAGATCCAGACTCGACGTGCAGAATACGGCCTTGAGCGCGCCTTCCTTGAGCCCGGTCTCCACCCAGTCGCGCGTGGCCCGGTCAAGCGAGCCGTGATGCAGCGCAATCAGGCCTGCCCACTCCGGCCGTGCGTTGATGACGGCCTGATACCACAGCTCGGCTTGCGAGCGCGTGTTCAGAAACACGAGCGCGGTGCGCGCCGTCTCCAGCTCTTCCAGCACGTGCGGCAGCATCGCCATACCCAGATGCCCGGCCCACGGAAACCGTCCCACGCCATCGGGGAGCAGTGTGTCGATCTCCATGCGCTTCGGTAGATGGCCCTGCACAAGCTTGCCGCCGCCGGCTACGCTGGCATCGCCCAGCGCGTCCATCGCCTCGGCCAGGTTGCCCAGCGTGGCCGACAACCCCCACACGAGCAACCCCGGCGACCAGGTGCGCAGCCTGGCCAGAGCCAACTGCACCTGCACGCCGCGCTTGTTGCCGACCAGCTCGTGCCATTCATCCACCACCACCACGCGCACGGAGGACAGCGCCTCGCGCGCATCGGCGCGCGCCAGCAGCAACGACAGGCTTTCCGGCGTGGTCACCAGCGCAGTCGGCAGACGGCGTGCCTGTGCGGCTCGCTCTGCGCTGCCGGTGTCGCCTGTGCGCAGGCCCAGCGTCCAGTGCGGCGCCAGCGCTTGTGCGGCTTGCGTGAGCGCGCGCGCGGTATCGGCAGCCAACGCGCGCATGGGCGTGAGCCATAGCACCGACAACGGCGGTGCACCGCGCCCGCGCACCGGTGCATCCGCCAACCGCTGCAGCGCGCCCAGCCAAACGGCATAGGTCTTGCCCGCGCCGGTGGTGGCATGCAGCAGGCCTGATTCGCCGCGTGCCATGGCCGCCCACACGGCTTGCTGGAATGGCATTGGCGTCCAGCCGCGCGCGGCAAACCAGCCGTCGATATCGGGGGGTGCGGTCTCGCTCATGGCGGGGGCAGCAGGCTTTCGAGCGTCTGCAGCGTATCGGCTTCGGCGACGGGTTTGTCGTGGCGCCAGCGCAGCATGCGCGGAAAGCGCACCGCGATGCCGCTCTTGTGCCGGCTGCTGCGCGCGATGCCTTCAAAGCCCAGCTCAAACACCATCGTCGGGGCCACGCTGCGCACCGGGCCGAAGGTCTCCAGCGTGGTCTTGCGGATGGCCGCATCAACCTGCCGGATCTCGGCGTCGCTCAGGCCCGAGTACGCCTTGGCAAACGGCACCAGCTTGCGCTCGGGCGCGTCGGGCGGCGCGTCCCACACGGCAAAGGTGTAATCGGTGTAGAGGCTGGCGCGGCGTCCGTGGCCACGCTGCGCATAGATGAGCACCGCGTCCACCGAGAACGGATCGATCTTCCACTTCCACCACACGCCCACGTCTTTCGTGCGGCCGACGCCGTAGCGCGCATCGCGCCGTTTGAGCATCAGCCCTTCCACGCCCAATTCGCGCGAGGCCTCGCGCTGGCGAGCGAGGTGGTGCCAATCCGCGCCTTCCAGCAGAGGAGACAGCTCCAGAGCCGGATGCACATGTTCTGCCACCACGCGCTCCAGCTGCGCACGCCGCTCGCCTTGCGGCCGCTCGCGCCAATCGTGGCCTTGCCATTCCAACAGGTCATAGGCGAGCAGCACGGCGGGGGCGTCGCGCAGCACCCGCGCATTCAGCGTCTTGCGGCCGATGCGTTGCTGCAGCAGCGCAAACGGCTGCACGCGGCCTTCGCGCCAGACGACGATCTCGCCGTCCAGCACGGTGCCGGCGGGCAACGTCTGCGCCATGGCGGAAAGCTCGGGAAAGCGATCGGTGATCAGCTCCTCGCCGCGCGACCACAGCCAGACGTCATTGGCCCGGCGCACGAGCTGCGCGCGGATGCCATCCCATTTCCATTCCACCTGCCAATGCGCGGGCGGCCCGAGCATGGCCTCGAACGCTTGCACATCCGCCTGCAACGGATGCGCGAGAAAGAAGGGGTACGGGTGCCCGGTTTGCAGCGCGGCACCATCGACGCTCGCATCGGCCAGCAACGCGCGGTAGCGCTGCGCGGTCGGCGCCTGCGCGATGTCGGTGTACCCCATCAGGCGCTGCGCCACATGCTTCGGGTCGGTGCCACCCACTTCCGCCAGCGCGCGCGTGACCAGCAGTTTGGACACCCCCACGCGAAACGCGCCAGTGATGAGCTTCATCAGCACGAGCCGCGCATGCAGTGGCAGGCCGCGACACAGGCTGGCCAGTTGCGGCAGCACGATCTCGGGCGGCTGACCGCGCAGTGGCAGCAGACGGGTCTCCATCCATTCGGCCAGGCTGGCGTCGTCGGTGTGATCAGCGTCGGGCAGGACTAGCGCGATCGTCTCGGCCAGATCGCCTACGGCCTGGTAGCACTCGTCGAACAGCCATTCAGGCAAGCCTGATGCGGCCTGCGCGAAGCTGGCGAGCACCCGCACCGGCACGAGCTGCCTAGGCTTGCCGCCAGCCAGGAAGTAGACCGCCCATGCCGCGTCGGCATCCGGCGCGCTGCGCAAATAGGCCACCAACGCGCCGAGCTTGGCGTTGCTCGACGTGGTCGCGTCGAGTTGCGCGTACAGGTCGGCAAAGGCTTTCATGGCGCCGATGGCTCGGGCGGGGTGGAGGTGTCGCCGGCGTCTGCTTCCGCGGCTTCGGCCGTGCTTGGCTCGTCCCGCTCGTCGCCGTATTCGGTGGCGAAGGCGCGCGCATCCAAACCGCGCTCGCAGAGCCAGCGCACCATCGGCGCCACCTGCCCGTGGGTGACATAGATGCGCGTTGCACCTGTCGCATCGATGGCCTGTAGTAGGCCGGGCCAGTCGGCGTGGTCAGAGAGCACGATGCCGCGATCGACGCCGCGCCGGCGCCGCGCACCGCGAAGCTGCATCCACCCGCTGGCGAAGGCGTCGGCATAGTCGCCAAAGCGACGCATCCACGGTGTGCGCTGCGCGGATGGCGGCGCCAGCACCAGCGCACGGCGTAGGTCGGGCCGTGGGAGTTCGGTCGCCAACTGCGTGGGCGGCAGGGCGACACCGGCGTCGCGATACGCAGCATCCAGTTGCAGCATGGCGCCGTGCGATGCAATAGGGCCGATGCTGGCGTCGAGGCCCGCGAGGATGCGCTGCGCCTTGCCGAACGCATAGCAGAAGACCACGCTGCTGCGGCCCGCTTCGGCGTTGTCGCGCCACCACGCGTTGAGCTGCGCGAAGACCTCCGCCTGCGGTCGCCAGCGGTAGATCGGCAGGCCGAAGGTCGATTCGGTGATGAAGGTGTGGCAGCGCACCGGCTCAAACGCAGCACAGGTGCCGTCGGGCTCGACCTTGTAGTCGCCGGAGATCACCCAGACATCGCCGCCGTATTCGAGGCGCACCTGCGCGGACCCGAGGACATGCCCAGCCGGATGGAAACTCACCCGTACCCCGTGGTGGACGACGGGCTCGCCGTACGGCAGCGTCTGTAGAGAGATGTCGCCCAGCCTCGCGCGCAGCACCCCGGCGCCCGCGGCGGCCGTCAGGTAGTGCTGGTGCCCTGGCCGGGCATGGTCGCTATGGGCGTGCGTGATGATGGCACGGTCGACGGGCCGCCATGGGTCCACGTAAAAATCGCCCGCCGGACAGTACAAACCGTCGGGCGTTGACACGATCAAGTCCGAGAGGCGCATGCCTGAAAGATTCCGGAAACCGGTTGGACCAAGCCCATTGCGGGCTTGGCGCGCTGCGGTCACAGGCGTCTTTTCAAAAGCAGATGTTGTGCCCGCGCAGCGTAGACGCGTCTACGTTAGCTGCGAAAGCTGGCGCCGGGGGCGTGTGCCGCAGCCTTTTTCGGATGCAAAGCCGATTCAGTTGCAGCGGAGGGGGGCGGGACTGTCAACGCCGGGGTCACGACGTTGCCAGAGGGAAGGGGAAGGGCGCTTGTTGCGCGGGAGGCGTTGGCGAAGCCGTGGCAAGCGTATCCGCTGGGGCGCCTGCCACGGTCTTAACGGGCAATCACGGCTCGTGACGCAGATACCCTTCCTTGCTCGGGTCGGGCATGAAGAACGTCACGATGAAGGACACGGCGCAGAGTGCCGTCACGTACCAATAGAACGTCGATTCGGTGCCCGCGTTCTTGAACCACAGTGCCACGTATTCAGCCGAGCCGCCAAACACCGCATTGGCAATCGCATACGACAGGCCCACGCCCATGGCGCGCACTTCCGGCGGGAACATCTCGGCTTTGATGAGGCCGCTGATGGAGGTGTAGAAGCTTACGCAAGCCAGCGCCACCGTAATGAGGCCAAACGCCGCCACCGGGCTCGACACGGTGGCCAGCGCATGCATGAGCGGCACCGTGCCCAGCACCGTGGTTGCGCCAAACAGCAGCATGGAATTGCGCCGCCCGATGCGGTCGGACAGCGCGCCAAACACCGGCTGCAGCAGCATGTACACGAACAGCGCGGCCGTCATCACGTTGGAAGCCGTCTTGGTCTCCATATGCGCCGTGTTGACGAGGTACTTCTGCATGTACGTCGTGAACGTGTAGAAGATCAGCGAGCCGCCGGCGGTAAAGCCGATCACGCGCAGGAAGGCACCCTTGTGCTGCCACGCGCCGCGGATCGTGCCCGCGTGCTCGGCCTTGGCCGATGCGGCGGTTTGCGTCTCAGGCAGCGCGCGGCGCAGGTACAGCGCAATCACCGCCGTCATCGCACCTACCACGAACGGGATGCGCCAGCCCCAGGCTTTGAGCTCGGCTGTCGTCAGCAATTGCTGGAGGATCACCAGCACGAGCAGCGCGCACAACTGGCCGCCGATCAGCGTCACATACTGGAACGACGCGAAGAAGCCGCGCTTGCCCTTGAGCGCGACCTCGCTCATGTAGGTGGCGCTGGTGCCATATTCCCCGCCCACCGAAAGGCCTTGGAACAGGCGCGCCACCAGCAGCAGGAAGGGGGCCAGCGCGCCGATCTGCGCGTAGGTCGGCACCACGGCAATGAGCAGCGAGCCGCCGCACATCATCAGCACGGAGATCATCATCGCCCGGCGGCGGCCGTGCTTGTCGGCAATGCGGCCGAACAGCCAGCCGCCAATCGGGCGCATCAGAAAGCCGGCGGCAAACACGCCGGCGGTGTTCATCAGCTGAACGGTCGGGTTGCCGCTAGGGAAGAACGCCGACGCAAAGTACAGCGAGCAGAACGCGTAGACGTAAAAATCGAACCATTCAACGAGGTTGCCGGACGAGGCACCGACGATGGCGAAGATGCGGCGGCGTGTGTCGTGCGGGTCGACCGCGTGTGTATCTGCGTGTGAAGCGGCAGTGGTGTCCATGGAGCGTCTCGGGTGGGTGTTCTTGTGGAGCAGCCTAGGCTGATCCTTGGGATTGTAGCGACATGTACTGGCATGCCGCGCCCCGGAATTGCCCCGATGCCTGCGTGTATGGGCACGCAGAAATAGGTACGCTCGCCGCCCCTTGTCAGCGTGATTGCGTTTAGCGTGCGCCTTGCCGTGCGTTGAATACCGCCCGCAACGCCAGCGCCACCAACGACGCGGCCACGCAGAACGCCATCAGCCCGGACCAGCGCCCCGCGTTCCACGCGAGGCTCGCGCCATAGGCCCCCACCGACATGCCGATGAACAGGGTGGTCATGAACACCGCGTTGATGCGGCTGCGCGCCTCGGGGGCCAGCGCATAAATGATCGTTTGGTGCGAGACCAACGCGGCCTGCACGCCCACATCAAACACCAGCGTGCCGATGACGATGGCGACGAGCGATTGGGGAAACAGCGCCATCGCGGCAAAGGTCACCGCCATCAGCAATGCGCCGCCGGCTACGATGTGGCCCGGCGCGACACGCCCGGAGAGCCGTCCGGCAAGGCTCGCGCCAAGCGCGCCCGCTGCGCCAGCGAAGCCCAGCAGCCCGGCTTGGCCAGTCGACAACCCGAGCGCGCTGGTCAGATGCAGCGCCACGGTCGACCAGAAGCCCGAGAACGCAATGCCGATGAACCCCTGCGTGATGGCCGAAGCCCGAAGCCGCGGATGCTGCACGAACAACGTGCCTAGCGAGCGCAGCAGCTTGAGGTACGGCTGCCGCGTGGCGGGGGCCACGCCAAAGTGCGACGCGCGCACCGCAACCGCCAGCCCGACAATCGCCACGGCTGACACACCAAACGCCGCACGCCACCCAAAGTGGTCCGCCACGATGCCGCTGAACACGCGCGAGCTGACGATGCCAATCAGCAGCCCGGTCATCACCGTGCCAATGTTGCGATTGCGGTTGGCATCGGTGCTGATGGCGGCGGCGCTGGGCACGAAATCCTGCGCGATGGTGGCCGACAGCCCAATCGCAAAGCCCGCCGCAGCCAGCAGCGGCAGGTTGGGCGCCAGGCAACTGCCGATGAGTGCCAGCGTCAGCAGCACCGCCTTCCAAAGAATGACGACGCGGCGGTCGTAGCGATCGCCTAGCGGACCGAAGAAAAAAATGCCGCTGGCGTAGCCCGCTGCCGTGAGCGTCGGCAACACGCCCAGCGCATGCGGCGCGATGTTCAGGTCACGGCTGATGAGGCCGAGCAACGGATGGTTCAGGTAGATGCACGCCACGCTGATACCGGCCCCTGCCGTGAGCAGGCGGATCAGCCCTTGGGTGTCGCGCGCGCCGGTGGTGGTGGGCGCAGCGGATGTGGAAGGCGTGGGGGACGCAGGCGAGGCCGACATGGGAACCTCTTGGGAAAATTGTTGCATCGCAACGAAGCGGCGATGCTAGCAACTTTCCTCTGCCTTTGCAGACGGCCAATAACCTTGCCGCCGGTGGTGTCAGGCGCGTTTGCCGAGGGGGTTGGTGGGCGCTTCTTCCACGTCTTCGCTGTGACCGCCTTGCACGTCGTGGCCGGCGTTGTCGATCCACAGGCGCGCACGGTCTTCGCCCACGCGCGACAGCTCCATGCGGTATTCGTAGCGGTCGGGCCGGTACAGGCCCTGCAGCAGTTGAACGGGGCGGCCGCTCATCTCGCGCACGATGCGCTGCACCGACAGCAAGGGCGCGCCCACGGATACATCCAGATATTGCGCCGTGGCCACATCCGCGAGGCGCGCCGAGACCACCTGCGATGCCCGGTCGATCCGCACGCCCGAGGCCTCGATCAATCGCAGCAGCGACTGGTTGGCCAGCCGCTCCAGCGTGAGCTTGCTGGTGACATCCAGCGGCAACCACGTGGTGATGAGCGCCATGGGCGTATCTTCCAGATGCCGCACACGCACGAGCTTCTTGATCGGCGTACCGGGCGCGACGTCCAGGCACTTGGCCTCCTCGGGCGGCGCCTGCACGTCTTCAAATTCGACGACCACGGCGGAGGTCCGCTCGCCCACGTCGATGATGTTCTGCAGCAGCGTCTGCCCGCCGCCACCCATCGTCATTGGGTCATCGGGCTTGACGACGAAGGTGCCCATGCCGCGATGGCGGCGCACCAGGCCCTCTTTGACGAGGTAGTCGAACACCCGCCGCATCGTGACGCGTGACGCCCCGAACTGGCGGGCCAGCTCGATTTCGCCCGGCATGGGGCCGTCCCCGAATTTGCCTTCGAGAATCTGCTGGCGCAGGACGACGTAGATCTGGTGGTAAAGCGGTACCACGGCATCAGGCATGGCGGTCGTGGGTCCGGGCGGAGCGAGCTTGAGGTGGGAAAGCCTGAAAGGTCGGTCGCCAGAAGGGGGCGGCCAAGCGCGGGGTGCATGGATAGGCGGCCGTAAGCCGGCGTTCGCCCATGCATCCGCGACGATAGGGTGTTTTGTTGGATGTGTAAAGCTGTGACTTACCCGCTGGTCGAAGGCGTATCGGCGGCGTCTGCGGGCCGTTGATTGCCTTGACCATAACGTGGGTTTGGCTCGCGCATCGAGTTCTTGGGGGCCACCGGCTCGCCCAATGCGTTGACCAGCGCCACGTGGATCGGCGTGCCGCTTTCGCGGTCGCGCAGCAGGATCGGGCCCTCGCCATCGGGGGTGAGGTAGCGGTCGCCCCATTGCATCAGCGCCACGATGGCGGGCAGCAGGTCGACGCCCGCGCGGGTCAGCCGATACGCATCGCGCACGCGGTCGCCGGGCTCCTGGTATGGCACGCGGCGCAGGATGCCGTACGTGACCAGCGCCTTGAGCCGCGACGACAGGATCGCCGTGGAGCACCCCGTGCGGCGCAAAAACTCATCAAAGCGCGTGACGCCTGAAAACGCCTCGCGCAGCACAAGCAGCGTCCATTTCTCGCCGACGATCGACACCGCCGCAGCAATCGAGCACGGCTCGTCCATCGACGTCACCAATGCGGAAGCCGCTGGCGTAGACGATGCGGTGGAGGGAGATTCAGCAGTCTTCATGTCCGAAAGCATAGGCCACTAACTTTATTTGCAAAAGCCAGGGTTTCTGCTAAGCTGGGTTCAAATTGAAAAGTCAGGCGGCATGATTGAGAAGCCAAGCGGCGTGCTGGCGGCCAGAACAAGCGATCCATCGCGTGAGGAGAACCCCCATGCTGTACACCATCCACCGTTACCCCGCCGAATGGATCGATCGCTGGACCATGCACGACGGCTCCATCGCCACCGTGCGCCCGATTCTGCCGCAAGACGCCCCGCTCGAGGCCGCTCTGGTCGAGGGCCTGTCGTCCGAGTCGCGCTATGCGCGCTTTCTGGTGGGCGCTGGGCGGCTCTCCGATGAAATGCTGGCCGCCTACACGCAAATCGATTACGTGAATCACATGGCGCTCGTCGTGAGCGTTGCACGCCAGGATGACGCCGGCGTCACCCACGAAGACCTCATCGCCGATGGCCGCTTCGTCATGGAAGACGGCCGGGCTGAGTTCGCCATGCTGGTGGCCGATGCATGGCAGGGGAAGGGTGTCGGCCGTCGCCTGTTTGCCACGCTGGTGCGTGCGGCGCGGGTGTCCGGCGCGCGCGAAGTCTTTGGGGAAGTGCTCTCCATCAACCGCCGCATGATCGCCTTGGCGCGCGATGCGGGGTTCCGCGTGGCCAATGTGCCGGGCGACGCCACCGTGTGCACCGTGCGTCTGCCGCTGGCCCAGGCCGAGGCCGCCATCACGCCATTTGCCTTCGCCTGACGTTCCTGCTTCGCGCACCTGCCCCCCATGCAGGTGTGCCCACCGTGTGTCTCTTTCGCCGCCGCTGTGCGGCTTCTTTTTTTGGCTGATTCATCGAAATCGGTGGTGCTCAGCGCAAAAAAACATCGCTTTTGTGGATGAATGGACGCGCATTAGACTCACTGGCGTGGCCCAGTGCGCAGGTGCCCCCCACCGCGTGCCGGTGCCACCTGATTCCTACCACCCTCTGATCGACCACCGCCCCACACCATGAGCGACATCACGCCAGTACTAGCCCCATTCCACCTTGCCTTCCCTGTGCATGACATTGCAGCGGCGCGCGCTTTTTATGGCGACGTGCTTGGCTGCCCCGAGGGCCGCAGCGCACCGGACTGGGTCGACTTCAACTTCTACGGCCACCAGATCGTCGCGCACCTCGCGCCGGAAGAAGTCGGCCACCGCAAGACCAGCGCCGTCGACGGCGACAACGTGCCGGTGCGCCACTTTGGCGTGGTGCTTTCCATGGCCGAATGGGAAGCCGCAGCCGACAAGCTGCGCGCTGCCGGTATCAAATTCATCATCGAGCCGCACATCCGCTTCAAGGGCGAGGTGGGCGAGCAGGCCACGATGTTCTTCCTAGATCCATCGGGCAACGCCTTGGAGATCAAGGCGTTTGCGAACATGGCATCGCTATTTGCCAAGTAAGAGCCGCTAACAAAGCCGCCCTGGCGTCGTTGCGCCTCCCGAAGTGACGAACATTCGGTACTACTTGTACTGTCTGCGTCGGCACGCCTAGCCAGGACGGTTTTGTTAGCGGCTCTAAGGAGGAGGTGGGCGGCGCGTATCCTTGCGTTTCTGTTTTGATCCGCGCCGGTATGCTCCGAGAACTCAAGACCTTGATTGCCGTCGCCCGGCACGGCACCTTTGCGGCCGCGGGCGAACGCATCGGCCTCACGCAATCCGCCGTGAGCGCGCAGATCCAGCGGTTGGAAGCATCGCTGGGCTTTCCATTGTTCGACCGCACCGGCCGCTCGGCCACGCTCAACGCCGCCGGGCGCGATACGCTGGCGCTGGCCGAACACATCGTCACGCTGTACGAACGGCTGGGCGACCAGGCCAGCGGCAACGAGCAGCGCGGGCTGGTGCGCATCGGCGCGATTGCCTCGGTGCAGACGTCGTTTCTGGTGGATGCACTGGTGCAGTTTCGCCGCGAATTCCCGCATTGCCGCGCGCGCATCGTGCCGGGCGTGTCGCTAGATTTGCTTGGCCTGGTGGACGCGGGTGAGATCGATTTGGCTGTGCTGATCCGCCCGCCGTTTGGCGTGCCGGCTGATCTGGAATGGCGCACGCTGGTGGCCGAGCCGTTCGTGCTGCTGGTGCCCGATAGCGTACCCGGCGATGACTGGCGCGCGCTGCTCGCGCATCAGCCGTTCATCCGCTACGACCGCCGTTCGTTCGGTGGGCGCCGTGTCGACCAGTTCCTGCGCGACCAGCACATCACCACGCACGACGTGATCGAACTGGATGAGCTGCAAGGCATGACGCAACTCGTGGCGCGCGGGCAGGGCGTTGCACTCGCCCCGCAGACGGCCGCGCACGGTGCATGGCCGCCCGGCGTGCGGGCCGTCCCGTTGGGCGACGAGACGTTCACGCGTGAGATCGGCCTGATCGAACGCCCGCGCCATAGCCGTCAGCCCATTGCCGGGCGCCTGGCCGATTGCATTGACGAAGCCGCGCGGGCGCACGCCTGAGGGTACGTGCCCTGGGGCACGCGGGCGATCAGACGCTTAGAAGCTCAGAGCTTGTTCGATTTCCTGGACCTTGCGGCGTGCCAGCGCCAGGTTCGATTTGTTCTTGTCGAGCACCACGTACAGGAACAGCCCCGGCTTGCTCGCGACCGGGCGGATGATGTGGTACTGCTTGGTCAGCGTAATCAGCATGTCGTCGATGACGTCATCAAGCTTGAGCGACTGCATGGTCTTGAGCTTGGCGCGCACCACCTCGGTATTGCCCGCAGCGGCGAGCTCGAGATCGATGCCGTCCCCTGCCGATGCGAGGATCATGCCGCTCGCGCTATCCACCAGCATGGCGCACATGGCGCCATCGAACGTTGCAAGGTGGGTCATGGAACTGTTGAGATTGCTCATGGTGCGACTCCCCGGATGGTTTGAGTAGGTTTGTGGTTGTGGCGGTGAAAAAACGGGTGCAACTAGGCGGGCTGGTGCAGGAGGGACAGCGCGGGCAGCGAGGCCAATTCCTCTGCGATGCGCTTGGCCTCCCACAGGGCACGGCCCAACACGGCGTCGTGCCCTGTGGCCATGCAGACCTGCACGATGGCGGACTGGCGAACCGGCTGGAACACCATGGTCCCCATGTCGGTTTCGAGCACCAGCCGGTGGCAGGTGTTGAAGCGCACTTCGCGCCCCAGCGCGCGGACCACCGACATGACCGTGCTGGTCATGGCCGAAAGCCGCGCCGCGCTATAGCGTGCCGGGTCGAGTGCCGAGGCGATGGTAAAGCCGTCGAGCGTGCACAGCGTTGCGGCAGACAGGTATGGCAGGGCCTGCGCGTACCGCTGGAGTACGGCGGTCGCGGCTTGCGCGAGTTCGGCTGGAACGGGCGAGACTGCGGCGTTCATGTTTGCAGGGTGTAGAGCATGATTTCGACGATATCGAGCATCTGCGCGCGCTCGCGGACATCGGCCATGACGACCGGCAGCGCACGCCCGAGCGCCTGGCTGAGCTGCGCCGAGAAGGCATCGACCTGGGCGGGCGTAGCGGGCCTTGCTACCAGCACCAATGCGGAGGGCTGCCCAGGCTCGGCAGCGATGCGGCGCAGCAGCGGAATGCAGCGCGCGCCCGCATCGGGGGCGTGCACGTCCACCATGACGATCGCGCCGGCAATGACGGAGATGAGCCAATCGCGCAGGAAATCGAAACGGTCCTGGCCGGGGCTGCCGTAGATCTGCAGCAGTTCGCCGTTGCCCAGGTCGACCTCGCCAAAGTCGACGCCCACCGTTGTCGTGGCCTTGGCGCAAGCGCGGCGATCAAGATTGGGCACGTCGCAATCGATCGTCACGTCACCGCACAGTGCGCGAATGGCCGTCGTCTTGCCGATGCCCATGGGGCCGAAGATGCCGATGCGATGCATTTAGGGGCGTGCCTGCAACTGATGGCGCGAGCTGCGCAGCCAGCGTCCAACCAAGTCGAAGAACCGGCTGTGCGAGGCCCGAGCGTGATCGGATGCGCTTGCCACGGCGGGGTCGCGGTGCACGTTGATCTGCAGCGCGCCAAGCTGGTTCAGCGTACGCAGCAGCAGGCGGGCCTCTTCCTGTTCAAGCCCACCGTCGGTTGTGAGCCAGCGCAGGCTGACGGCACGGCTGGTCATGGCTGCCATCGCGCGCCGGAAGCGCAGCGCCTGCAAATGCACCTCAAGCGTCACCCAGCGCAGCAGGCGGTAGGTGGGCTCGGGGCTGTCAGTGATGCTGCGTGCGGGTGAGGATTCGGTTTCGGCTTGGGACGTGGCTGACACGGCGCCGGGCCGTACCGCGTTGTCCATCAGCCGCAGTGCAACGCGGTCGAGCGTGGCCCAGAGGTCGTGCAGGCTGAAGGCGCGCGGCAGGTGGAATGCGTCATCGCCGTGGCCCGATTGCGGCGTTTCATCGAGCCAGATCTTGATGGGCGACCCCGCGCCGGCGGCAACATGGGCCGACGCGGTAGTCAGCACCACCACATCGGCTTGATGTGGCGGTACTTCGTCCCATTGATACAGGGCGCGACCGACAATCGCGTTGAGCCCGGCGCGCAGCCGACGCTGCACCTCTTCGTCAAGCTGCTGCAACGAGATACGGCCACGGCGGTGATCCACGCGCGCGCGGCCCGGCGCCAGAGGCTCCATGCCTGTTCCCCCAAATCAGATTCCCAACCACAGGAGAGGCCCCGGCGCAGGCGCGCGGGTTCTCTCCGTGGAATGCGGCATGCATGCCGGGCGTTGATCAAGCCACTGGTGCGATGCCTGCTTGTTGTTGCATGTTGATTCCGGTGCCGTTTTGGCGCCGGTCAATCAGTGAGCGTGAGGCTAGCATCGTCGTTGATGCCTTGGTGCAGCCCTGAGGAATCTTGAGTTTCTTGCGGATCGCTGAGGCTGGAGCCGCGGCAGGCCTCTGGCACGCGTGATGCCGGCTATATGTCCGGCGTCGTTGACCCTGCGTTATATCGACTCGTATATTACGAGTCTTCATTCATCCACACAGCCGGGTTTTCTCATGCAACGTTTCTCACTCCGCGCGCAGGTGCGCACCGTTGGGCTGGTCGCCGCGTTGTTGTTAGGGGTGGCCGCGCCGGCACAGGCGGCAGACCTGGTTGTGTCGGCCGCTGCCAGCCTGACCAACGCCTTTAAGGCGATCGCGCAGCAATATGAAGCGCAGCATCCGCAGACCAAGATCGTGCTCAACTTCGGCGCGTCGGACGTGCTGATGCAGCAGATCGTAAAAGGCGCACCGGCGGATGTGTTTGCCTCCGCCGATCAGGAGGCGATGAACAAGGCCGTGGCCGAGAAAGTCATCAAGACCGAGACGCGCAAGGATTTTGTGGCCAACCAGCTCGTGCTGATCGTGCCGACCACGGGCACGGTGCCCGTGCATGCACTGAGCGATCTGACCAAGCCGGAGGTGAAGCGCGTGGCCATCGGCAACCCGGCGTCAGTGCCGGTGGGCCGCTATGCCAAGCGCGCGTTGGAAGGGGCTGGCCTGTGGCAGCCGGTGGAAGCCAAGGCCGTGCTGGCGCAGAACGTGCGCCAAGCGTTGGACTATGTGTCGCGCGGCGAGGTCGAGGCCGGCCTGGTGTTCTCCACCGATGCCGCCATCGCCGCCGACAAGGTGAAGGTGGCGAGCCCCGTGCCGCTGAACGTGCCGCTTACTTACCCGATTGCCGTGACCTCCGGCACGAAGCAGCCGCAGCAGGCGGCTGATTTCGTGGCGTATGTGCTGTCGCCGGCGGGCCAGGCGGTGCTGGCCAAGTACGGATTTCTGAAGCCCTGATCACGCCGCAGCGGGCTGGCTGGCGGGTTCCGCATCGCGCTTGGGGGTGCGGTGAATGCGCAGCACCAGGAAGGCGCCCGCGATGCACAGCCCGCCCGAGATCATCGACGCCAGCGTGTAGTTGCCCAGCGACGCGCGCATCATACCCGCCCCCAGCGTGGCGAACGCCGCGCCCAGTTGGTGCCCCGCCACGATCCACCCGAACACGATGGGCGCCGCAGCCTTGCCGAACACATCGTTGGTCAGGCGCACGGTGGGCGGCACGGTCGCGATCCAGTCCAGCCCGTAGAACACGGCAAACACCGGCAGGCCGAAGAACTCGAAGCCGAACGCATACGGCAGGTAGATCAGCGACAGCCCGCGCAAGCCGTAGTACCAGAACAGCAGCACGCGGCTGTTGTAGCGGTCGGAGAGCCAGCCCGACAGCGTCGTCCCCACCAGGTCGAAAATCCCCATCGCAGCCAGCAGGCTTGCGCCCTTCACCTCGGAGAACCCGTGGTCTGCGCACATGGCGATGAAGTGCGTGCCGATGTAGCCGTTGGTGCTCGCCCCGCAGATGAAGAAGCTTGCGAACAGCAGCCAGAAATCGCGCTTACGCATGGCCTGCACGAGCGTCTGCATGGCCAGGGTGATCGGGTTGGCGCGCGGGCCTTGGGCCGCTTCCGGCGCATCGGCCGGTTCGCCATAGGTGCGCAGGCCGACGCTCTTGGGCGATTCGGGCAGCAGCAGCCACACGATCGGCAGCAGTAGTGCCAGCGCACCTGCCACGATCAGCACCACCGGGCGCCAGCCGTAATGCTCGACCACCGCCGCCATCATCGGCAGGAATACGAGTTGGCCCGTCGCCGAACTGGCCGTGAGGATGCCCATGGCCAGCCCGCGGTGTGAAGTGAACCAGCGGTTGACCACCGTGGCACCCAGCGTGATGGCCGCCACGCCCGTACCGCCGCCCACCATCACGCCCCACAGCAGCACCATCTGCCACGGCTCGTGCATCATCGCCGAGAGCGCTGTGCCCGACACCAGCACCGCCAGTGCCCCGAGCACCGTTGGGCGAATGCCGAAGTACTGCATCGACGCCGCAGCAAACGGCCCTGTCAGACCATACAGCGCAATACCAATCGAAATGGCCAGCGAGATCGTGCTGCGGCTCCAGCCGAATTCGTGTTCGAGCGGCAGCATCATCACGCTAGGCGTGGCGCGCGTGCCGGCCGCGCACAGCAGGATCAGGAACACCACCGCCAGCGCAAGCCAACTGTAGTGAAAACGTGGGGCGATGAGGCGGGCAAGTCGCTGCATGGGGGCGTCCGATTTTTGTTGGGGCGACAATGACTTATTCGTTACCGGTCGGTAACAACGTGGTTGCGATAGTAGGTACCGGTCGGTAACATGTCAAGCAGCATTCGAATGACACCGGCGTGGCTGGGGGTTTGCCTTCCGCCGCGCCTGCAGGAGCACCACCATGGCCACCGCCACCCGTCGCGGACCCCGCGCGCTTTCCACCGTTGATCAACCCAAGTCGACCCCGCGCCGCATCAGCGGGGAGGATGCCCACGCCAGCCTGCTCGAAGCGGCCCGTCAACTGTTTTACTACGAAGGCGTGCGTGCCGTGGGCGTGGAAGCCGTGGTGGAGAAAGCCGGCGTCAACAAGATGAGCCTGTACCGCCAGTTCAAGTCGAAGGACGACCTTGTCCTCGCCTATCTGGAGCGCAGCGACGAGAGCTTCTGGGGCTACTTCAACGCCAGCATGGCCAAGCACCCGGATGACGCGCGCGCGCAACTGCTGCAGTTCTTTATCGATGTGTCCGAGCGGGCCTCGCGCCCCGGCTATCGGGGCTGCCCGTTCGTGAATGTGGCGGCGGAGTTTCCGGACTTGACGCATGCGGCGCGGCAGTTTGTTCAGCGCAACAAGGCGCTGCTGCTCGCGCGCCTGCGTGACCGCGCCCAAGCCGCCGGGGCGACCGACCCCGATGCGCTGGCCGACGATCTGGCTTTCCTGATTGAAGGCGCCTATACCGCTAGCCAGACCTTCGGCACCGATGCGCCGCGCTTGATCAAGAGCCTGCCACGCACGGCACGCGTGTTGCTCGATGCGGCTGTCCCCGCTCCCGCGCAAGCCTGATGTTGTAGCGCGTTCACGCTAAAAAACATGGGCGCGCGAGCGCTGGGCGATGCCGCTACACTCGCTGGCATTGTTGCTTCGGCTGCACCTCGATGACGCCCAACCAAGCCCCGTTGTCTCCCATCCGCACGACGCAATCTGCGCCGCTGTCTCCATTGCAGCCACTGGCGTTGCCCGCCGCGCTCTCGCAGGCGCAACGCGCGCTTGATCGCATCGTGCTGGGCAAGCCGTTGCAGATTCGGCTGGCGCTGGCGTGCCTGCTCTCGCGCGGGCACCTGCTGCTCGAAGACCTGCCCGGCGTGGGCAAGACCACGCTTGCGCATGCACTGGCCCGCACGCTGGGGCTGCAATACCAGCGCGTGCAGTTCACGAGCGATCTGCTGCCGACCGACCTCATTGGCGTGTCGATCTACGTGAAAGAGAAGGGCGCGTTCGAATTCCACCCCGGCCCGCTGTTCGCGCAGGTGGTGCTGGCCGACGAGATCAACCGGGCCACGCCCAAAGCGCAAAGTGCGCTGCTCGAAGCGATGGCCGAAGGGCAGGTCACGCATGACGGAGCAACGTATCCGCTGCCCGAGCCGTTCTTCGTGATTGCCACGCAGAACCCGCTGAACCAGATCGGCACGCATCCGCTGCCGGAATCGCAACTGGATCGCTTCACGATGCGCTTGTCGCTCGGGTATCCCGATCAAAGCTCGGAGCGTGCGCTGTACCTTGGCGGCGGTGCGCCGCAAGACATCGAGCCCGTGCTGACCGCTGCGCAGGTCGTCGCGCTGCAAACGGCTGCGGATGCCGTTCACGTGGCGCCCGCGCTGGTCGACTATGTGCTCGCACTGGTGAACGCCACGCGCACCGATGCGCAGGTGCAGATGGGTTTGTCGCCGCGTGCCGGCTTGGCGCTCTTGGCTGCGGCGCGTGCCTGGGCACTGATCGACGGCCGCGATGCCGTGCTGCCCGAAGATGTGCAAGCGGTGTTCAAGGCCGTGGCGGCGCACCGGCTGCTGCCGACGGGTGGCACGTTGTCCGCCACGGCGCTGGCGCAGCGGCTGGTGGATACGGTCGCCATTCCCTAAGTACGCAGCGCCATGGCGCGGTCCACTTCTCTGCTGCTCGCGCCGTTGCGTGCGCTGTTTCGCCTGTTGGGTGCGGGGCTGGCGATGCTGCCCGGTGTCCGCTTTGCGCGTGCGCGCGTGCAGCGCTTCCTGCAACGGCCGCGCACGCCGCGTGAAGGCCGCATCCGCCTGGATCGCCATCACGTCTACATCCTGCCCACTGCGGCCGGCGCCGGTTTTGCGCTGCTGCTCATGGTGATGCTGCTGACCTCGCTCAACTACAACGTCAGCCTGGGTTTTTTGCTGACCTTCGTGCTGGCCGGTGTGGCAGCGTCCGCCATGTGGCAAACGCATCGCAACCTCGTTGATCTGGAAGTGCGCGGCGCAGCGGGCGATGCCGTCTTTGCCGGCCATGCACTGAATGTGAGTGTGGCGCTGGCCAACGTCACGCCGTGGGCGCGCGTGGGTGTGGATATCAGTGCGCGCGATGCCGCAGCGGTGGAGGCATCGCTCGATGCGCAGGACGCCATCGTCGCTGGGCTGTCCTTTGCCGATCAGCCGCGTGGCTGGTTCAAGCTGCCGCGTCTGACGGTGTCGACGCGGTTTCCGCTCGGCCTGTTTCGCGCGTGGAGCTATGCCGATGCGCCACTCACGCTGCTGGTCTATCCCGCGCCGGAGCCTTCTGCGCCGCCGTTGCCGGCCAGCTTTGCGCCGGACCCCGGCGAGGAAGATGACACACGCGCCGCGCGTACGCATGTCGAAGAGGCTGCCGACCAGCTTCGCACCTACCGCCCCGGCGACGCCCTGCGCAGCATTGCGTGGAAGCACAGCGCCCGGCTCGACACCTGGATGAGCCGCACCGGCCAGCAGGTACGCCACGCGCAATGCGTGCTCGCGTGGGAAGCATTGCCGCCATCGATGAACGTGGAGCAACGCCTGTCGCGCCTGTGTGCCTGGGTGCTCGCCGCAGAGAACGCCCCCGCCGGCGATGAGCCCGAATACACGCTGAGCCTGCCCGGCGTTTCCATTGGCCCGGCCCGTGGGCCCGCGCATCGTGATGCCTGCCTGCGTGCACTGGCGCTGTGGGGAAAGCCAGCCATGCCGGAGGACGCGACCGCATGAGCGCCAGCACCGAAACTGCCGTCTTCGGCGCGGCCCGCGCATTGACGCAACGTGAACACGGCGCGCTGATCGTGCAGCTTGCCGTTGTGCTGGTGCCGCTGCTGCGGGCGCTGCCGCTGGTCACGTGTGCCGTATTTGGCGTGCTGCTGCTCTGGCGCACGCTGCTGTGGGTGCGGCGCGCACCGTTGCCAGGCAAGTGGGCACTGGGCCTGGCGGGCGTGGCGACGCTCGTTGTTACGCTGGTGCTGGCCATGCGCGCCGGCGGCAATATCGGGCGGGATCTGTCGGTGGCGCTGCTGGGGGCGTTTCTCGTGCTTAAGCTGATGGAATCGCATACGGTGCGCCACGGCATTCTGGTGACGCAGCTGTGCTTTTTCCTGTTGCTCTCGCAGGTGCTGTTTGATCAGCCGCCGTGGCTGGCTGCCACCCTGCTGGCAACCAGCGCGCTGCTGCTGCGCAATTGGCTCGTGCTGCTGCATCCGCAGGCGCGCACGCGGGTGTCGCCCACACGTGTGCTCGCGCGCCTCGTGTTGATGGGCGTGCCATGTGCAGCGGTGCTGTTTCTACTGTTTCCTCGGCTGGACCACCCGCTGTGGCGCTTGCCGCAATCGGCAGAGACCGCCACCAGCGGCATCTCCGACCGCATGTCGCCGGGCTCGATCGGCCAGTTGATCCTGTCTGATGACCTCGCCTTCCGCGCCGACTTTGCCGGCTCGCCGCCGCCGCTCGATACGCTCTATTGGCGCGGCATGGTCCTGTGGCGTTTTGACGGCCAGACATGGACGGCAGCCCCGACCCGGCAGCGCCGAATGACCGAAAGCGTACCCAATTCTGCGGACGAAACAGGCGGCACTTCGGGCGCGGTCGATTACAACATCACGCTGGAACCCACGCACCAGCGCTGGCTGTTTGCGCTGGATCGCGGCCTGTCGGTGCAAGCGCGCGATGGTGTCGGCCGCAGTATCGATGGCGAGTTCGTCAGCACGCAGCCGTTTGACCAGCGGGTGCGTTATCACGCGCGTTCTCGCTTGCCTGTGCGCGGCCGCACTGGTGATGCGCAACCGCTCGATCCGTTCGCACAGCAGATGGCCCTGGCGCTTCCGCCGGGCAATCCCAAGACGCACGCCTTGGCCGCGCAGTGGGCTGGGTTGCCACCGGCCGAGCGCGTGGCAGCGGCGCTCAAGCTGTTCGGCAGCGCGCCCTTTGCCTACACGCTGGAGCCCGAACCGCTGCAGGGTCAGCAGATCGACGATTTTCTCTTCCGCACGCACCGCGGCTTCTGTGAACACTACGCCGGCAGCTTCGTCTTTCTGATGCGCGCGGCGGGCGTGCCGGCACGCGTGGTGGTGGGCTACCTCGGCGGTGAGGTGAATGCAGTGAGCGGCGACATCATCGTGCGCCAGTCCGACGCGCACGCCTGGGCCGAGGTGTGGCTCGACGGGCGCGGCTGGGTGCGCGTGGACCCGACTGCCGCCGTGGCGCCGCAGCGCGTGGAACGTGGTCTGGCCGCCGCCGTGCCGGCCAGCGAATTCCGCTCGCGCCGCGTGGAAGAGCCCAAGTGGTTGCGTAGTGTGCGCTGGGGGCTCGATGGTCTGGTCAGCGGCTGGAACCGGTGGGTGCTCGGCTATGACCGCAGCCGGCAGGCCGAGCTGTTCGCCTGGCTGGGGCTCGATGCGGCCGACCCGCGTGCCGTGCTGTGGGGCGTGTCGGGCATCTTCCTGCTGGCCGCGCTGCCGTTGTTGTGGCAGCAGCGTAAGCCGAAACCCGACCCGGTGCAGGCGCAGTGGCAACGCCTGTGCGATCGCCTTGCGCGGCACGGTTGTCCTCGCAGTCCTGCCGAAGGGCCCATGGCCTATGCCGAACGCGCTGCGGCGCAATTCCCCCAAGCGGCGCACGCCTTGCGTGAGGCCGCAGCCGGCTACGTAGCGCTGCGCTATGGCCGTGAAGATGGTGACGCAGAAGCGCGCGCCCGGCGTTTTGCGCAATGGCGCAAAACGCTCACGCAGGTGCCGTTACGAGGCTGACTGTTTTTCGTTAGTGCGCGGGGCACCATTTTCCTGATAATTGGGCGGGATTAAGTACCGCCCGCTGCACTTTCCCGCATGCCCGTTCTCAAATAATCGGGTTTCTACTTATCTGCCTGGGCAAAACTTGGTCGATATGCATGGGTAGGCGCCACGGATACAAAGTGGCCTGAAGCAAACGCTGTATTTGCCCCCCTTGCAGCCCAGCATGGCAGACATTACCCAATCCCAATTATCCGAAGCCATTGCCGAACTGGTCAGTTGCGGCGTGTTCTCGGTGGACCGCGAGATGCGCATCCTCTCGTGGAACCGCTTTATGCAATACCACAGCGGCCGCGCCAGCGACGAGGTGATCGGGCAGGACATGTTTGCGCTGTTTCCGGAACTCCCGGAAAAATGGCTGCGCAAGAAAATCGAGAGCGTATTTGTACTGGGCGTGTCGGCGTATACGACTTGGGAACATCGGCCGTATCTGTTTCGTTTTCGGCATACGCGGCCTATTACCGACACGATTGAATGGATGCAGCAGAACTGCAGCTTTATTCCCATTGAAGACGCCCATGGCGTGGTGATTGCCGTGGGTATTACCCTGATCGATGCCACCGATGTTTGCCTGGCCTATGGCGAGCTGCAAAAGCGCGAAAAGACGGTGACCGACGCGTTGCAGGAACTGACGGTGCGCAACGCGCAGCTGTCTGCACTCAATGAACAACTGGCCCAGGCGCACCAGCAGTTGCTGCAGTCCGAAAAGCTCGCTGCCATCGGGCAATTGGCTGCCGGTATTGCGCACGAGATCAACAACCCCGTGGGGTTCGTGCTGTCGAACCTGAACAGCCTGCAGCGCTACATGGGCACGCTGCTCGACTATGCGCGCGGCATGGAGCAGTTGATCACGCAGGCGGCACCGTCGCTGGACCCGCAGCTCGCGGCACTCGCGCAGGCGGCAGACATCGACTACCTGGCGGAAGACGCGCCCGCGCTGGTGACCGAATCGCGCGAGGGCCTGGCCCGTGTGCGCGACATCGTGGTCGACCTGCGCGACTTCTCTCGCGTGGACACCACGCACCAGCAGGAACTGGTCGACATCCACCGCTGCATCGAATCCACGCTGAACATCGTTCACAACGAGATCAAATACCAGGCTGATCTGGTGCGCGAATACAGCGCGCTGCCGCCGGTGATGTGCATTCCATCGCAGATCAACCAGGTGGTGCTGAACCTGGTGGTCAATGCGGCGCAGGCCTATGCCAGCAAGGGCGACGCCGATGCCAATGGCGCAGGGCGGGGAACCATCACCGTGCGCACTGGCTGCTGTCCGCACGACACCACGAATGACACCACATCGATCTGGCTGGAGGTGGCCGATGCCGGTTGCGGTATCCCGCCGGAAAACCTCAAGCGCATCTTCGATCCGTTTTTCACCACCAAGCCCGTCGGCAAGGGCACGGGCCTTGGGTTGTCGCTGACCTACGGCATCGTCAAGGCGCACGGCGGGCGTATCGACGTATCGAGCACCGTGGGGCAGGGCACGACGTTTCGCGTGACCTTGCCGGTGTGCGCACAAACGCCTGCAGCCGCCGCACCTGCTGCACCTGCCGGAACCGAACCACAGAAGCCAGCCGACATCGCGCTGGCCGCAACGTAGTTTCAACGCTTCACGCCGCAAAGAGGGGACACACCATGGCGCTACCCGTGCTCGTTGCCGACGATTCATCGTTGGCGCGCAAGCTTCTGATCAATGCCCTGCCCGAAGACTGGGATGTGGAGGTCACGCAGGCCTCCAACGGCGTACAGGCGCTGGAGCTGTTCCGTGCCGGCAAGGGCACGGTGGTTTTCCTGGACTTGACCATGCCCGACATGGACGGCTTCCAGGTGCTCGAGCAGATCCGCCACGCCGGCGACGACGCCTTCGTGATCGTGGTGTCGGCCGACATCCAGTCGGGCGCGGTCGAGCGCGTCAAGGACCTCGGCGCCATCGGCTTCATTTCGAAGCCCGTGTCGGCTGACCGCATTGTTCCGATCCTGCGGGGGTATGGGCTCTATGAATGACCTGACCTTGAACGAGGAGCAGCGCGACGCGTTGCAGGAGATCGCCAACATCGGCATGGGCAAGGCGGGTGCTGCGCTGGCCGAACTGCTGGGGGCGTTCGTCACGCTGTCGGTGCCGGGCATCAAGCTGGTCGACGCGGCCCAGTTGCGGGCCAACTTGCTGGCCGGGGACATTGCGGGCGATACGCCACCGCCGGTGCGCCAGGCGTTTCAGTCCGATATCTCGGGCGAGGCCATCGTGCTGTTCGGCAAGGACGGCCGTGAAGAACTGGAAGAACTGATGGGCTACGACGACGAGAACCTCGGCGTTGAAAGCGAAGCCCTGTCCGACATTGCCAACCTGCTGGTGGGGGCGTGTGTGCGCAGTGTGTTCGAGCAGCTCGGGCGCAACCTGTCGTTCTCGCGGCCGAGCTTTGTGCCGGCGGCGGCGCTGCAGCAGGCACTGTCCGACGAGCAGCTCGGCCGCTGGGACGTGGCGCTGCTGCTGGAGGTGCGCTTCACGCTGGAGCGCGGCGGCTTTGTCGCCAAGCTAGTCATGCTGCTGCCCGAAACCGCCATCCGCAAGATGAAGAGTGCGCTGGAACAGTTTCTACAGGCGCTTTGACAACACACCCTGGCCCGCCATCCAACCTAGAGGAACCGCGCCATGCTTGCTTACGAAGACGACACAACGCAAACCGCTGCGCCAGAAGCTGGCGCGACCCCGCAACCTGTGAGCGAACCCGCCGGCACGGCAACCACGGCGGCGACGCCGCTGATCCTCCTGGTGGACGATGAGCCGGGTGTGCTGGCATCGCTGCGGCGCCTGCTGCGGCCCACGGGCTATCGCGTGATCACGGCCGAGGGCGGTGCGGCCGCCCTGAACATGCTGGGGGTGTACCCGGTGGATCTGATCATCTCCGACATGCGCATGCCCGGCATGAACGGGGCGGAATTCCTGGCGCGTGCGCGCGAGCAGTATCCCGATGTCATGCGCATTCTGCTGACCGGCTACTCCGAGATCGACTCCGCCGTGAAGGCCATCAATGAGGGCGGCGTCTATCGCTACCTCAACAAGCCGTGGGACGACCAGGATTTGCTGCTGACCGTGCGCCATGCGATCGAGCAGCGCACGCTGGCCCGTGAAGCGAAACGCTTGACCGAACTGACCCAGCAGCAGAACGAAACGCTGCAACGCATGAATGCGGGGCTGGAGACGCAGGTGCTGTCGCGCACGGAAGAGATCCGCCAGACCGTGATGTTTCTGGAAGGCGCGCAGCGCGACTTGAAGACCAACTTCACCAACATGGTCCAGGTGTGTGCCAGCATGATCGAGATGCGTTGTGGCGCCATGGCGCGCCAATCGCTGCGCGTGGCGGACCTGGCGCGGCGCATTGCCATCGAATGCGGGCTGACGGGGCTGCAGGTGCAGGACATCTTCCATGCCGGCCTGCTGCATGGCATCGGCAAGCTCTCGCTGCCGGATGCACTGTTGAACAAGTCGCTCGACCGGCTCTCGGCTGAGCAGGCGCAGCAGTTCTATCAGCATCCGCTGCGCGCGCAGATGGTGCTGACACCGGTGCGCCAGCTTGAACACGTGGCGCAGATCATCCGGCACCAGTATGAGCGCTTCAACGGCCGCGGCACGCCGGACCGGCTCCTTGGCCCCAGCATCCCCATCGGGGCGCGCGTGCTGGCCGTGGCGCGCGATTTTGAAGGGCTGCTGTCGGGCGAGATCATCAAAGACCACGTCACGGCCGACCAGGCGATGGAGATGATCAAGGCGCAATCCGGCCTGCGTTACGACCCGGATGTGATCGTGCGCTTTGTGGCCGTGCTCAAGCAGCAGGGCGAGGTGATGGGCGTGCGCCAGGTGTCCTCGGCCGAGCTGCGCGAGGGCATGCGCCTGGCCGACGACTTGCTCACGCGGCGCGGTGTGCTGCTCATCACGCGCGACAGCGTGGTCAGCGAGCACCAGGTGCTGCAGATTCGTCGCTTTGAAACGCATGAAGAGCTGCCGTTCGCGATTCTGGTCTACGCGCAAGCACCGGAGCCGGCGCAAACATCTGCTGCGCCCGGTACACCCGACGGCGCAGAAGCGCCGAAGCCAGTGTGATGCGCAGCCTTTGGGGAAGAGCGATGGAACGGGGACGTGGCCGGCGAGCGCTGGCCTGCATGATCGGCATGTTTGGCGCACTCGGCATGTGCGGGGCCATGGCCAGCGCCAAGACAGTAGGCGTGGCAGCGGCCCAGAGCGCGCCCGACCGGGCGCACATGGAGCAGATCGTCGCGCGCGCCAGCGAGCACGGTGCACGCTGGGATGGCCCCGAGGCCGGCCCGCGCGCGCAGGCCGGCATCACCCTTGCCATCGTCAGTGAGGACTTGCGCAACGGCGGCATTCTGGGCGTCGCCAAGGGCATCAAGGAGGCCGCCGGCGTGATCGGCTGGACGGTGCGCGTGTACGACGCGGGCGGCACGCCGGAGGGCCGCCGGCGGGCGGTGGCATCGGCGCTCGCGCTGCAACCGGGCGGCGTGGTCCTGGTGGGTGGCGATGCACGGGAAATGCAGCCCGCGCTGGCGCCCTTCGCGCAACGCGGTGTCCCCGTAGTCGGCTGGCACGTTGCCGCCACGGCAGGCCCCATTGCAGGCAGCCCCGTCGCCGTGAATGTGTCGACTGACCCGCTGGCCGTGGCGCGGCTGACTGCCATGGCGGCGGTGGTGGAATCGGGCGGCCACGCCAACGTGGTCATCTTTACGGACTCCAACTTCCAGATTGCGCAGGCTAAGGCAGCCGCCATGGCCGAGGTGATCCGCGCCTGCAGCGGTTGCCGCTTGCTGGCGTTGGAAGATGTGCCCATTTCGGGCAGCGCACAAGCCATGCCGGGCGTCATGCAACGGTTGCTGGCGCAGCATGGCCGCGTGTGGACGCACGCGCTGGCCATCAACGACATCTACTTCGATTACGCGGCGGCGGAGCTCACGCGTGCCGGCCGGCCCGATGGCATTCGCATGCTGTCTGCGGGCGATGGCAGTGCGGCGGCGTTCCTGCGCATCCAGGCGGGTGCGTTCCAGACCAGCACCGTGGCCGAGCCGCTGAACCTGCAAGGCTGGCAACTGGTGGACGAACTGAACCGGCTGCTGGCGCATCAGCCCGTGAGCGGTTATGTGTCGCCGGTGCACTTGGTGACCGCCAAGAACATCGCCTTTGATGGTGGGCCGCTCGGGCAATACGACCCGGACAGCGGGTATCGCGCCGTGTATCGGCGGATCTGGGGCCGCTGAGTGTTCGGGCCGGCTGCCAGCCTCCATTTCATGCGCGCTCGCCTGCCGCTGCGCGGGGTGTGGCCGCGATCGTTGGGGCGGCAGTTCATGCTGGCCGTGGTCGTGCTGGCGCTGCTGATTTCGGCCGGCGGCATTACGGCGGTGGTGGCGCTGCGCACTTCCGCCAACGCGACGCGGGCGCTGGCGGGTGAGCAGCTCACGCGGTTGCGGCAGGCCCAGGAGCTGGTGCAGCACACGCTGCTGATCGAACGTGAATCGGCGCAGTTGCAGAAGTCCGCGTCCGTGGAGGCGCTGCGCCGTCACTATGCGGAGATCCTGACCAACCTGGCAGCGTTCGAGCAGTTGTCCGAACGTCTGGCGGCAGCCGACGACGACATTGACGTGCTCGACCTGCATCAGTCGAGCCAGTTGTTCCGCAATGCCGTCAACATTGTCGCGCAATGGTGGGAAAGCGAATTGCAGCGTGCCGCCTCGGGTGGCCCTGGCACCGCCAACGTGGCCACCAGTGTGGCTACCAATGCCTCCACCATGCAGGCTGCGGAACGCACTGCAGCGGGGCGGCGTTCGGTGGATGCGCTCTACCTGCAGGCTGGTGCGATGGTGGCGGCTGCGCAGCAGTTATCGGCGCGGCACACGCATGCGTTTCAGCAATCCATGCAAGCGCTGGCTGCGGTGTCCGAGCGTAACGAGCATTGGGTGACGGCGCTGCTGGCCGGCAGCGTGGTGTTTGCCTGCTTGGTTGCGTATGGGCTGCTGGGCCGCCAGGTGCTCCACCGCCTGCTGCAGGTGAGCCGCAGCCTGCGCCATGGCCATTCCGACGGCGCACCCGGCGCCGTGCCCGTGGCGGGCGATGACGAGATCGGCCAGATGGCCCGCGCGGTCGAGCTGTTTCAGCAGGATCGATGGCAACTCGCCCTGGCTCACGAAGCGTTGCAGGCCCAGCGTGCGCGCCAGGAGCAATTGCTGCACGAACTGGCGCAGGCGCAGGGGCAACTGCTGCAATCGGAAAAGATGGCGTCGATCGGCCAGTTGGCGGCGGGCGTGGCGCACGAGATCAACAACCCCGTCTCGTTTGTGAATGCCAACCTGGGCAGCCTGCAACGCTACGTGGCGGGGCTGCTGGATACCGTATCCGCCTACGAGCAGTACGAGGTGGAGCTGTCGCCCGCCACGCGCGCCGCACTGGCGCAGGTCAAGCAGGCGGCCGATCTGGAGTACGTGCGTGAAGACATGCCGGCCTTGCTGGTGGAATCCTTGGACGGGCTGCAGCGGGTGAAGAGCATCGTGCAGGGCCTCAAGGAGTTCTCGCATGTGGACGAGGCGCACGTGCAGCGCGCCAACTTGGAGGCGTACCTGGAGACCACCGTCAAGATCGTCTGGAACGAGCTGAAGTACAAGGCGGAGCTGGTGCGGGAATACAGCGGGATTCCCGAGGTCGATTGCATGCCCGCGCAGCTGAGCCAGGTGTTCATGAACCTGCTCGTCAACGCCGGACAGGCCATCCACGAGCACGGGCGCATTACGCTGCGCACCGGCCACGATGCGCGCAACGTGTGGGTGGAGGTGGAAGACACCGGCAGCGGCATCCGCCCGGAGCACCTGAGCCGCATTTTTGACCCGTTCTTCACCACCAAGCCGGTGGGGCAGGGCACGGGGCTCGGCCTTTCGATCTCGTACGGCATCGTGCGCAAGCATGGCGGCCAGATCGAAGCCCGCAGCGAGCTGGGCAGCGGCACGTGCTTTCGCGTGACGTTGCCCTTGCCTGCTGAAGCCTGAGCGCACGCGCAAGCTGTTGATCCGCTTAAATCGCATGCCCCAATGCGGGGCATGGCCGTGTCGGTTTTTCAGCGTGGCTACCGCGCGGTAATGAAATATTTTCCCGTTCCGGGTTTAAATATTTCGGATGAATAACATCGGGCGTGCAATAACTGCACGTAGTTTCCCGATCCTTAAAATCAATGCGACCGATTTACGCAGGCCCATGCGTATTTCTGGTGCATACAGCGAAAAACCCCACTGCATTGGCAGATTGGCACCGCGGGAACCTTTCTCATAGGATCGATTTCGTAGCCTTTCCGCTGCACTGCAACGTTGCCGCAGAAGCCGGCCCAACCGGGCTTTGTGGCTTGCAGCGGCCCAGCTGATCCTGCAGGAGCCATCCCAATGCATCGACCAAAACGCATGCTTGTCGAGAATGTTGCGTGGGCGCATGAAACCGCCGCGCGTGACCCCGGATTCTTTTCACGGCTGGCCAAAGGCCAGCAACCCCAGGTGTTATGGATTGGTTGCGCAGATAGCCGTGTGCCGGCTGAAACCATTACCCATTCCAACCCGGGCGATTTATTTGTCCACCGCAATATTGCCAATCTGGTGTGCCCGGCGGACGACAACACGATGAGCGTGCTCGAATATGCCGTGCGTGTGCTCAAGGTGGCGCACATCATCGTATGCGGACATGACAGCTGCGGCGGCGTGCGCGCTTCGTTGCTGCCGCCGCCCGACGGGCTGCCGCACGTGGCGCGCCGCATTGCGCCGCTGTGCGCACTGGCGGGGCACCATCGCGCAGAGCTCGACGCCGTGCCCGATCTGGAAGACCGCGTGAACCGCCTGGCCGAGCTCAACGTGCTCGAACAGGTGCGCTGCCTGCGCGAAAACCCCATCGTGCGCGATGCGGAGCGCCCACCGCGCGTGCATGGCTGGATCTTCGGTCTGGCCGATGGACGCATCCGCGTGCTGGCTTCCGGTGACCCCGATGCCCAGCACGCTGCCCGCGGCGACATCCTGATGCCCGCCGAGGCCATCGAGGCCATCGCCTGACCCCATGGGCGGTGGCTCTCGTGGCCACCGCTTTTCACACGCTTTCTCTCCTCACGCATGCCGGCGCGGGTCTCCAGCTCGCCCGCCCGCAGGCAGGCGTTCGTGCGTGCGCAGTTCATACAACACCAACAATCCATCATGCAGACATCAACCTCACCGGCTTTTTTCCCGCGCGACATGCTCGCCGGGGTCATCGTGTTCTTTGTCGCCCTGCCGTTGTGCCTGGGCATTGCCAATGCATCGGGCGTGGACCCGCTTGCGGGGCTGCTCTCCGGCATGATCGGCGGCCTGGTGGTGGCGCTGCTCAGCGGCTCCCAACTTAGCGTGAGCGGCCCGGCTGCGGGCCTGGTCGTAATCGTCGTGGATGGCATTGCCAAGCTGGGCGGGTTCTCCGCCTTCCTGGTGGCCGTGGCGCTGGCCGGCGCGCTGCAGTTTGTGTTCGGCGTGCTGCGCGCTGGGCGCTTTGCGGCGTATGTGCCCTCGTCGGTCATCAAGGGCATGCTGGCCGCGATCGGCCTGCTGCTGATCATCAAGCAAGTGCCGCTGGCCCTGGGGCTGGCGAGTGGCGCGAGTGTTGGTGTTGGTGCGGCCGCCCCTGGCATGCTCGCCACGCCGTTTGGCACGCTCTCGATGGCGGCGATGCTGGTGACGCTGCTCTCGGCCGCCGTGCTCATCGGTTGGGATACGCCGATGCTGCGGCGCTTTACGCTGGTGCGCGCGTTGCCCTCGCCGCTGGTGGTGGTGGCGCTCGGTATTGGCGTGACCTTGCTGCTGGATGCCGTTGCGCCCGGCATGGCGCCCGCCGCCGAGCACCGTGTGGAGCTGCCTTCGCTGGCATCGTTTGGCGCACTGCTGGATGCACTGGAATCGCCCGCACTCGCGGCGCTCGGCAATCCGGACGTCTGGCGCGTAGCCGTAGCGCTGGCCATTGTGGCGAGCCTCGAGACGCTGCTCTGCCTCGAAGCCGTCGAGCAGATCGACCCGAAGAAGCGCGCCGCGTCGCCCGATCGTGAACTCAAGGCGCAGGGTATCGGCAACATGGTCGCGGGCGCGCTGGGCGGGCTGCCCATTACGTCCGTCATCGTGCGCAGCTCGGCCAACGTGCATGCCGGTGCGCAGAGCCGCTGGTCGGCCGTGGTGCACGGCGTGCTGCTGCTGGCGAGCGTGTTTGTGCTTACCGCCATCGTCAACCGTATCCCGCTGGCCTGTCTGGCCACCATCCTGATCTTTACGGGCTACAAGCTGGCCAAGCCGTCGCTGTTCATGTCGGTGGCCAAGCAAGGGTGGGATCGCTTTGCGCCGTTCATTGCCACCATCGTCGGCGTGCTGTTGACGGACCTGCTGATCGGCATCGTGATCGGCATTGCGTTGAGCATTGCGCTGGCGATTCGCGCCAACCTGCGACGCACGATCGTCATGGCACGCCATCATGACCACTTCCTGCTGTCGTTCCGCAAGGACGTCTCGTTCATGGGCAAGGTGCCGCTCAAGCGCTACCTGGCGCAGGTGCCGGACCATGCCACCCTCATTGTCGATGCGGCCCGTGCCGATTACATCGACCCCGACGTGCGCGAGATGGTCGAGCAGTTCATCGAGGCGGCGCCGGCGCGCGGCATCGTCATTGAGCGTCATCACTTTGACGCGGCTGCTCCCCAGCGCCCAGCCGGCTTGCGATTGCCCCGCCTGCCATTCGTGCGAACGGCAGCCAGATAACGCCGAGCAGCCCAACTAACCTATTTTGAGTAATTTAGTACGAGGCCTCCAAACATAATCCGGCGGATGCGTCTATCTGCGAGTGTTCCGGGATAGGCGCCGCTGCGTTCTGTGTAGGGTTTGTGCGCATAAATCCGCATGGAAAAAGGCCTTGCGGTGTTTGACAATGTTTGCAATTGCCGTGTTTTCAGTGAATAGACTGCATTTGAACGTGCTGCTCTATTAATCGGGTGGCAGGCAAAAAAACATCAAGCGGGGCGGGCAGGGCATTATCAAACGCGCATTGGAAGCGGGAGGCAGACATGAAGACATGGCAACGCGGGACACTGGCTTCGGCCGTTTTGGCCGGACTGCTTGTGCTGGGCGGTTGCGCCAGCTCAGGCTCGGGGGACATGAGCGGCACCACCGGTGGCGATGGCAGTTCCGCCAACAACGGCTCGGGCTCGAATGGCTCGAACGGAACGACCACCACGGCATCCACCACCCCCACCGGTGACATTGCCAACAAAAGCGGCGGCGTGGTGACGGCCACCGGCGATGCCATCAGCACCCTGGGTACAACCATCGGCGGCAGCAACCTGCCGGGCGCTTCCGGCCTCGGCAATGTGGTCGACAACCTGGGCAACACAGTTTCCACACTTGGCACGGGTGTGCAGTCGGGCCTGGGCAGCATCGGCACCAACCCGAACCCCATCGGCACGACGGTGTCGAGCACGGGCAACGTCGTCACCGCCGCGGGCAATACCGTAACGGCGACTGGCAGCCTGGTCGACAGCCTGGGCACCGGCCCGCTGCAGCCGTTGTCTCCGGTGACCACGCCGGTGGGCGGGGCGGTTCAGCAGGTCGGCCAAGCCGTGGCCAGTGCGGGCGGCACGCTGGGCACTGCGCTGTCGACGGGCCCGGTGGAGCAGGTAACGCAGCAGCTCAGTTCTGCCGTGGTGCCGCTCACCTCGCAGGTCACCACCGCCACGCAAACGCTGGGCGACACCACCGGCCTGGGCGCACCGGGCACGAACCTCCTGCAGGCCGTTGGCGGCGGCGTGGCAGGTGTTGGCACGTCGCTCACGGCCACGAATGCACCGGTGGTCTCCAGCCTGGGCGGTGTGGTGACGGCCACCGGCAACACGGTCGCCGCGCTAGGCGGGCCGCTGTCGGGCGGCAGCGCTTCGGGCAGCAGCCCATTGGCGCCCATTACGGGAGCACTCGGTGGTGCGACGGGCGGCAGCAACCCGCTCGGCGCGGTCACCGGTGCCTTGGGCGGCTCCGGCTCGGCCACGGGTGCGACAGCGCCCATCGGCTCGCTGGTCACGAGTGTCGGGTCATCGGTGACATCCACCGGGGCGACCACACCGCTGGCGCCGGTCACCGGGGCAGTGGGCGGCGCGTTGGGAACCGTTGGTTCCGCACTGGGCGCGCATCACTGACAACGAATCCGCCGGGGGAGGCAAACCGCTCATGCGTTGCGCTGAGCGGTTTTTTTTTCGCTCTGAGTGCGCAGGGCATCATCCGTCGGTTGGGCCTCCTTGAACTGTCATGGGACACCGCTTGTAATGTCCATCCGCCCGCGCAGATCGCCCCGGGCGGATATCCGGAGACCCAAGATGATCAAGCACGCACTATTTGCCCGGCTGATTGCCGAGCCGGGCAAGGAGCAGGCCGTGGCCGACTTTCTCGCCGCCGGGCTGCAGATGGCCAATCACGAAGCCACCACGCCGATCTGGTTTGCGTTGCGCATTGCGCCCAACGTGTTCGGCATCTTTGATGCGTTTGCGAGCGAGCAGGACCGCCAGGCGCACCTCGACGGCCCGATTGCCAAAGCGCTGATGGCCAATGCGGCCGAGTTGCTGGCCTCGCCGCCGGAGATTGCACCGATTGAAGTGCTGGGCATGAAGAACACCGGCGCAAACTAAGCGCCACAAACGAGAAAACCGCCGCTGCCGGTTTGTGCCCGGAGCGGCGGTTTGTGTTTGCGAGGCGTACGTACCTTAGCCCGGCACGCGCACCCAGCCCTCCATCAGCACCCGTGCACTGCGGCTCATGATGGCCTTGGTGACTGTCCATTCACCGTTCACCAGCTTGGCCTCCGCGCCCACACGCAGCGTGCCCGACGGATGCCCGAAGCGCACCGCGCCGCGTTCACCACCGCCGGCTGCCAGGTTGACCAGCGTGCCCGGAATGGCCGCCGCCGTACCGATGGCCACCGCCGCCGTCCCCATCATCGCGTGGTGCAGCTTGCCCATGGAGAGCGCACGCACCAGCAGGTCCACATCGCCTGCGCCGACCTTCCTACCGCTGGACGAAACGTACTCTTTTGGCGGCGCAACGAACGCCACCTTGGGCGTGTGCTGCCGCGTGGCCGCTTCATCGATGCTCTTGATCAGGCCCATGCGCACAGCACCGTGCGCGCGGATCGTCTCGAACATCGCCAGCGCTTTCGCATCGCCGTTGATGGCGTCCTGCAGCTCGGTGCCGGTGTAGCCGATGGCTTCTGCATTGATGAAGATGGTCGGGATGCCGGCGTTGATCATCGTCGCCTTGAGCGTGCCCACGCCGGGCGCTTCCAGATCATCGACGAGGTTGCCGGTGGGGAACATCGCGCCGCCGCCGTCACCGTCTTCTTCCGCAGCGGGGTCGAGGAATTCGAGCTGGACTTCCGCCGCCGGGAAGGTCACGCCGTCCAGCTCGAAGTCGCCCGTCTCCTGCACCGCGCCGTTGGTGATGGGCACGTGCGCGATGATGGTCTTGCCGATGTTGGCCTGCCAGATGCGCACGATGGCCGTGCCGTTCTGCGGTACCCGGCTCGGGTCCACCAGTCCGTTGCTGATGGCGAACGGGCCGACAGCCGCTGACAGGTTGCCGCAATTGCCCGACCAATCCACAAACGGCTTGTCGATGGAGACTTGGCCGAACAGGTAGTCCACATCATGGTCCGGGCGCGTGCTCTTGCTGATGATGACCGTCTTGCTGGTGCTCGACGTGGCGCCGCCCATGCCGTCGATCTGCTTGCCGTACGGGTCGGGGCTGCCGATCACGCGCATGAGCAGCGCATCACGGGCCGCGCCCGGCTGCTGCGCGGCCAGCGGTAGGTCCTGCAGGCGGAAGAACACGCCCTTGCTGGTGCCGCCACGCATGTACGTTGCGGGAATCTTCACTTGTGCGGGGTGGCTCATGCTGCTTCCTTGTTCGATTCCAGGAAATCTTGTGCGAAACGCTGCAGCACGCCGCCCGCTTCGTAGATCGAGACCTCCTCATCGCTGTCCAGGCGGCACGTGACAGGCACTTCCACGCGCTCGCCGTTCTTGCGGTGGATGACCAGCGTCAGGTCCGTACGCGGCTTGCGCTCGCCAACCACGTCAAAGGTTTCTGTACCGTCAATGCCCAGCGTGAGGCGCGTGGTGCCCGGCTTGAACTCCAGCGGCAGCACGCCCATGCCGATCAGGTTTGTGCGGTGGATGCGCTCGAAGCCTTCGGCCACGATGGCTTCCACACCAGCCAGGCGCACGCCCTTGGCAGCCCAGTCGCGCGAGCTGCCCTGGCCGTAGTCGGCACCGGCAATCACGATGAGCGGCTGCTTGCGGTCCATGTAGGTTTCGATCGCCTCCCACATGCGTGTGACCTTGCCTTCGGGCTCAATGCGCGCCAGCGACCCCTTCTTGACCACGCCATCCACCACGGCCATCTCGTTGATGAGCGTGGGGTTGGCGAACGTCGCGCGCTGGGCGGTCAGGTGGTCGCCGCGGTGCGTGGCGTACGAGTTGAAGTCCTCTTCCGGCAGGCCCATCTTGGCGAGGTATTCGCCCGCGGCGCTGCTGGCCAGGATGGCGTTGGACGGCGAGAGGTGGTCGGTCGTGATGTTGTCGCCCAGCACGGCCAACGGGCGCAGGCCCTTGAGCGTGCGCTCGCCGGCCAGCGCGCCTTCCCAGTACGGCGGGCGGCGGATGTAGGTGCTCTGCGGGCGCCAGTCGTATAGCGGGCTGACGTTGGCAACAGCCTCGCTGCGCTGCTCGAACATCGGGATATAGACCTTGCGGAACTGCTCCGGCTTGACCGAGGCGCGCACGATGGCGTCGATCTCTTCGTCGGTCGGCCACAGGTCTTTCAGCAGGATCGGCTTGCCATTGGCATCCGTGCCAAAGCTGTCGCGCTCGATATCAAAGCGCACAGTGCCGGCAATCGCATAGGCCACCACCAGCGGCGGCGAGGCGAGGAACGCCTGCTTGGCATACGGGTGGATGCGGCCGTCAAAGTTGCGGTTGCCCGACAGCACGGCGGTGGCGTAGAGGTCGCGGTCGATGATCTCTTGCTGGATCTTCGGGTCCAGCGCGCCGCTCATGCCGTTGCACGTGGTGCAGGCAAACGCGACGATGCCGAAGCCGAGTTTCTCCAGCTCTTCTTTCAGGCCGGCTTCTTCCAGATACAGCTCCACGGCCTTCGACCCCGGCGCCAGCGAGCTCTTCACCCACGGCTTGCGCGTCAGGCCCAGGCGGTTGGCGTTGCGCGCCAGCAGCGCGGCGGCAATGACGTTGCGCGGGTTGCTGGTGTTCGTGCAGCTCGTGATGGCGGCGATGATGACGGCGCCATCCGGCATCTGGCCCGGCGTTTCTTCCCACTTGCCGGCGATGCCCTTGGCGGCGAGGTCCGTCGTGGCCACACGTGCGTGCGGGTTCGATGGGCCGGCCATGTTGCGCACCACGCTCGACAGGTCGAAGCGCAGCACGCGTTCATATTCGGCGTGCTTGAGCGTGTCGGACCACAGGCCGGCGGTCTTGGCGTACGTCTCGACCAGCTTGACTTGCTCGTCGCTGCGGCCGGTCAGGCGCAGGTAGTCGAGCGTGTTGTCGTCGATCGAGAACATGGCGGCGGTGGCGCCATACTCGGGGGCCATGTTGGAGATGGTGGCGCGGTCGCCCAGCGTGAGCTTCGATGCGCCTTCGCCGTAGAACTCCAGGTACGCGCCCACCACCTTTTGTTTGCGCAGGAATTCGGTCAGGGCCAGCACGATGTCGGTGGCGGTAATGCCGGGCTGGCGTTGGCCCGTCAGTTCCACGCCGACGATGTCCGGCAGGCGCATCCACGAGGCGCGGCCGAGCATCACGTTCTCGGCTTCCAGCCCGCCTACGCCGATGGCGATCACGCCCAGTGCATCAACGTGTGGCGTGTGGCTGTCGGTGCCGACGCAGGTGTCCGGGTAGGCCACGCCATCGTGGGCCTGGATGACGGGCGACATCTTCTCCAGGTTGATCTGGTGCATGATGCCGTTGCCTGCGGGGATGACGTCGACGTTCTTGAACGCCAGCTTGGTCCAGTCGATGAAGTGGAAGCGGTCTTCGTTGCGGCGGTCTTCAATGGCGCGGTTTTTGGCGAAGGCGTCGGGGTCGAAGCCGCCGCATTCCACGGCTAGGGAGTGGTCGACGATCAACTGCACGGGCACGACCGGGTTGACCTTGGCGGGGTCGCCGCCTTGGTCGGCGATGGCGTCACGCAGGCCGGCCAGGTCGACCAGTGCGGTTTGGCCGAGGATGTCGTGGCAGACCACGCGGGCGGGGAACCACGGGAAATCCAGATCGCGTTTGCGCTCGATGAGTTGCTTGAGCGAGGCGGTGAGGGTGGCGGGGTCGCAGCGGCGTACCAAATTCTCGGCGAGTACGCGGGAGGTGTACGGGAGCTTGTCGTAGGCGCCGGGTTGGATGGCTTCTACGGCTTCGCGGGCGTCGAAGTAATCGAGCGTTGTGCCGGGGAGAGGCTTTCTGTGGGTGGTGTTCATGGTGTCGGTACATCCCTTGTTTCATCCCCTGCCGGGGCTGACTCACTTTCTTTGTCTTGCCAAAGAAAGTAAGCAAAGAAAGGCGCGCCCGATGCGGCGACCCCCTCCTTGAATTTATGTCGCAAGGAGGAGAAGGGGAAAACTCGCTGCGCTCAGACAGTTCCCCTTCTTTTTTCCTCCTTGCAACACAAATTCAAGGCGCCGCATAGGGCAGGAACGTCAAAGGCCAAACCGTCTGAGTGCGTGCGGTGGCGTTTCTCTTACGGACGCTTGCTGAGGGGCACGAACTTCAGATCTTCCGGGCCCGTGTAGTTGGCGCTCGGGCGGATGATCTTGTTGTCGATGCGCTGTTCGATGATGTGCGCAGCCCAGCCCGACGTACGTGCAATCACGAACAGCGGGGTGAACATCGCGGTCGGTACGCCCATCATGTGGTACGACACGGCGCTGAACCAGTCGAGGTTGGGGAACATCTTCTTGATGTCCCACATCACGGTTTCCAGGCGCTCGGCAATGTCGAACATCTTGGTGTTGCTGGCTTCCTTCGACAGCTTTTTCGCCACTTCCTTGATGACCTTGTTGCGCGGGTCGGACACGGTGTACACGGGGTGGCCGAAGCCGATCACGACTTCCTTGGCTTCCACGCGGCGGCGGATGTCGGCTTCTGCTTCGTCCGGCGTGTCGTAGCGCTTCTGGATTTCGAACGCCACTTCATTGGCGCCACCGTGCTTCGGGCCGCGCAGCGCGCCGATGGCGCCGGTGATGGCGGAGTAGATGTCCGAGCCCGTGCCGGCGATCACGCGGCCGGTGAAGGTGGAGGCGTTGAATTCGTGTTCCGCGTACAGGTTGAGCGACACGTGCATCGCGTCGACCCACGACTTGGGCGGCTCGACGCCGTGCAGCAGGTGCAGGAAGTGGCCGCCGATGGAGTCGTCATCCGTTTCGACTTCGATGCGCTTGCCGTTGTGGCTGTAGTGGTACCAGTACAGCAGCATCGAGCCGAGGCTGGCCATCAGGCGGTCGGCGATGTCGCGGGCGCCGGGGGTGTTGTGGTCGTCCTTCTCGGGCAGCACGGTGCCGAGCACGGATACGCCCGTGCGCATCACGTCCATCGGGTGGGCGGAAGCGGGCACCCATTCCAGCGCGGCCTTCACGTTGGCGGGCAGGCCGCGCAGGGCCTTCAGCTTGGCCTTGTAGGCGGTCAGTTCGGCTTTGTTGGGCAGCTTGCCGTGCACCAGCAGGTGGGCGACTTCTTCAAATTCGCAGGCGGCCGCCAGGTCGAGGATGTCGTAGCCACGGTAGTGCAGATCGTTGCCGGTGCGGCCGACGGTACATAGTGCGGTGTTGCCGGCCGTCACGCCCGACAGGGCCACGGACTTCTTCGGCTTGAACGCGCCGGTGTTCGGGGTGCTGTTGTCTGCTTCGCTCATGGTGTGGTGTCTCCTTGGATGCGTGGAATCTTGGGTGTTATTTCTTGGCGGCGAAGAGTGCGTCCAGCTTGTCTTCGTACGCGTGGTAGCCGAGGTATTGGTACAGGTCTGCGCGAGTCTGCATGGTTTCCACAGCGGCCTTTTGCGTGCCGTCGCGCATCAACACCTGGTAGAAGTTGAGCGCCGCTGCGTTCATTGCGCGATACGCGCCGCAGCAGTACAGGGCGATGTCGACATTGGCGCTGCGCAGTTCTTCCGTGGTGAACAGCGGTGTGCTGCCGAACTCGGTCAGGTTGGCCAGGATGGGCACCTTCACGGCGGCCTTGAAGCGGCGGTAGTCGTCCAGCGTCTTCATGGCTTCGGGGAAGATCATGTCCGCGCCCGCTTCCACGTAGGCCACGGCGCGCTCGATGGCGGCGTCGATGCCTTCCACGGCGGCCGCATCGGTGCGGGCCATGATGACGAAGTCGTCATCGGTGCGGGCGTCCACAGCGGCCTTCACGCGGTCGACCATTTCGTCTGCGGGCACGACTTCCTTGCCCGGGCGATGGCCGCAGCGCTTCTGGCCGACCTGGTCTTCCAGGTGCACGGCCGCCACGCCTGCCTTGATGAACGAGCGGACGGTGCGCGCGATGTTGAAGGCGCCACCCCAGCCGGTGTCGATGTCCACCAGCAGCGGCACCTGCACAGCGTCGGTGATGCGGCGGGCGTCGATCAGCACGTCTTCCATCGTGCTGATGCCGAGGTCCGGAATGCCCAGCGAGTTGGCGGCCACGCCGCCGCCCGACAGGTAGACGGCCTTGAAGCCGGTCTGCTCGGCCATCTTGGCGGCGTAAGCGGTGATGGCGCCCACCACTTGCAGCGGCTGGGATTCGGCAACTGCCTGGCGGAACTTGGCGCCGGCGCTGGTGGGTTGTCGTTTGGTTGTGCTCATGGGTGCTCCACAAAGAATGGCCCTATAGAGCAGGAAGCGGGCCACCCGTGCCGGCGCTGCTAACCCTTTGATTTGTATGGGGGTGATGCCCGCATCGGCTAGCATGAAATTTCAGAAATGAAATTTCCATTTCAAGAAAGAAATGGGCGGCGCATAATGGCTGCATTGCAGCATCCGCCTGATTCCCACCCGGCCACACCATGAGCCCCACGCCCGACATTGCCGACCGCCCGCGCATCTGGGCGTGCGGCATCAGCCGCTTGAGCGACCTCTTCCTCGACATTGCCGCCGAGTACAACGACCGCGCGGAACTGCGCGTTATCACACGCGGCTTTGAAGACGTCGTGCGCGAGATCGACGCTGCCGGTGCCCTGCGACCCGACGTGGTGGTCGCTGGCGGCTCTAACGGCGCGTACCTCAAGCCGCGTTTGTCCTTGCCCGTGGTCGTCATCAACCCGACCGGCTTTGACGTGATGCACGCGCTGGCACGTGCCAGACGGGCACTATCAGGCGCGTTGCCGGAGGCGGCCCAATCGGTCGCGCTCGTCACGCATGGCGATACGCCCGATGAGGTGCGCCGCTTTGTCGCCGCATACGGCGTGGCCGTGGTGTTCGCGTCGTACGCCTCGCGTCAGGATGCCGAGAGTTGCGTGCTGGACCTGCGCGACCGCGGCGTGGGCGTGGTCGTTGGCCCTGGCCTGGTGACGGACCTCGCCGCGCAGGCGGGCATGCAGACGGTGTTTCTGTACTCGCGCGATTCCGTGCGCGCCGCGTTCGACACCGCGCTGGAAGTCGTGCAGGCCACGCGTCGTGAAGCGCAGCGCCGCCAGCGCCTGGACAACCTGCTGCAGCATCTGCGCGACGGCGTGGTCGCGCTGGATGCGCAAGGCCGCGTGGAAGCGCTCAATGAACGCCTGGCCATGGCGCTCGGCATTGACGCCAAGCAGGCCATCGGCCAGCCGCTGCTCAGCATCGCGCCCAACCTGCTCGGCTTGCTGCCCGATGCCGATGGCGACACCTTGGGCACCGTGCGCGGCGTGAACTACGTCATCCACCGTGGCCCGCTGGCCGGGATGGGCGGGACGGAAGGCACGGTGTTCACTTTCCAGGAATCGCGCGCGGTGGAGCGGCTGGACCGTACGCTGCGCTCGCGCCAGCGTCCGCAGCAGTTCAGCGCGCGCTATCGGCTCGATGACCTGGTGGGCGCATCGCCGCCCATCGAGCGTGTGCGCACGCTGGTGCGTCGCTATGCCAAGTCCGATGCCACCGTGCTGGTGCTGGGCGAATCCGGCACCGGCAAGGAGATGGTTGCGCAGAGCATGCATGAGCTGAGCGCCCGGCGCGACTTTCCGTTTGTCGCCATCAACTGCGGCGCCTTCCCCGAAGCCCTGCTGGAAAGCGAACTGTTTGGCTACGAAGAAGGCGCCTTCACCGGCGCGCGCAAGGGCGGCAAGGCCGGGCTGATCGAGGCCGCGCACCGGGGCACGCTCTTCCTCGACGAGATTGGCGAGATGCCGCTGCCGCTGCAAAGCCGCCTGCTGCGCGTGCTGCAGGAGCGGGAAGTGGTGCGACTGGGCTCGACCGAACCCACGCGCGTGGACATCCGCGTTGTCGCCGCCACGCACCGCGCGCTGACCGATGCGGTGGAGGAGGGCTCCTTCCGCGCGGATCTGTACTACCGCCTCAACATCCTTAGCATCGCGCTGCCCCCGCTGCGCGAGCGCACTGACGATGTGATGCCGCTGGCCGCCGAGCTGCTGGTGCAAGCCGCGCGCCGCGAGCCGCGCCTGCTGCTGCGCATTCCCGATACCGACGTTGCAGCGCACGTGCTGTCCGGCGTTGTCGAGCCGTTGCAGTGCTACACATGGCCCGGTAACGTGCGCGAGCTGCAAAGCGTGATCGAACGCATTGCCGTGGAATTGGCCGATACCGACGAGCCTGGCGCCATCACTCAGGACGTCCTGCGCATGATTGCGCCCGAAGTGTTTGCGCAAGCCGCGCGTGGCAAGAAGGGACCGCAGACCCTGCGTGAACGCAGCCGCGGCGTGGAGGCGGAGGAGATCCGCGCTGCGCTGGCTGCGCACGGCGGTGATCGCGATGCGGTGTGTGCCGCGTTGGGCATCAGCAAGACCACGCTCTGGCGGCGGTTGCAGGCCGGCTAGTTGTTGGCTGGAGGTTGGGCTGGAGTCGTCACGAACGGTCTTGGGGGGCGGCGGAGGTGACTGCTCAACCTGGGCGTCCGCCGATGCTGCTCACGCAAGCGTGCGCCAAAGCCCCGAAGTGGGGCACGTCTGTTTTTTCAGTCTTCTTTCTTAGCTTTTCCTTTAAATCTGCGGTGCTCCGCATTCACCATTTTGGGTGCATGGGTTTATTGAGCATTGTTGGCCTTGCTGTCACCAAACTGACAACATTCCGTGAGTCGGCACATTTGCGTTAAGAAAGAAAAATATCCACCAAGTCAATTGTAAAAACCGTCGAGTTCTAGTCCTTATGCTCTAGACACGGTGGTGGGTTTCGACTACTTTTCTTTTGAATGTGAAGTCCCGCTGCGCTGGTCTCTGTCCCCACACATCCACCGAACGATGTGCTTGAGATGGCGTGCCTCCATCCATAGAAGAACGATCTACCGGGGAGTACGGTAGCCATGATGACGACGAGCCAACAGGCTTGGGCAAACGTTTGTCTGCACGACATCCGACGTGTCCGCCCACGCCCGCTCCACGCCCTTCACGTGTCCAACCACTGGCCGTTCTGTCCGCCCTGAGCTGCCCACGGCCCCTAAGTGGGCCTTGCCGATAAGCACTGAATAGCCGGTCCGGCGGATCGGTTTTATCCATCGACGTATTAAGACGCTCCCATTGGGAGCGGTGGATAACTGCGCCTTCAAAAAAACGAGGGCGCGATCGGCATTCAATTTCTGGAAATACCAACAAATCGGGAACCGGCGATGTGCCAGGGCGCCCCGGGGTCGTTCGTCTTTGCAGTATGCAAAACGCGTAATCCATTCAATTTTCTGAATGCTTTCTTAATTGCGACGGAATCCATATGAACAAGTCATATAAGACAATTTGGAATGAAGCGTTGGGTACATGGGTGGCCGCATCTGAGCTGGATCGAGCCAAAGGGAAGGGCGGCTCGGTGGTCATGCGTGTGTGCCGCCAGCGTGCCCGCCTGAACACCGCCGGCCATGCGATGACGTTGGTTGCCGCCGCCATCGCGGTATTGGGCGCTGCTGTACCTGAGAAGGTGCATGCGCAGTACAACGTCGGCCCCAGCTCGAATGCCACGGCCGGCAATGCGGTGGCGGTGGGTATTTCAACGACAGCCTCTGCGGTCAACGCTTCGGCGTTTGGCGATTTCGTTACGGCTTCGGGAACCAGCTCGGTGGCAATCGGGGCGTTCTCGGTGGCGTCGGGGAACTTCAGCGTCGCGCTCGGCAATTCGGCGCTGGCCAACCAGTCCGGCGCCGTGGCGATGGGCAGCGGCGCGAATGCCACCGGGGTTTCTTCTACTGCAATTGCCAACGGCGCGAACGCGGCGGGCCAGCAAGCGGCGGCCTATGGCTATGTCTCCAACGCTTCGGGCGCGTTCTCCACCGCGCTGGGCAATCAGGCGACTGCCAGCAATACCGGCGCCCTGGCCATCGGCAACCAATCGACAAGTTCCGGCGCGGCAGCCACGGCAGTGGGCAGTGGCGCGTTGGCCAACGGGTCTTCCTCCATTGCGATGGGCGTCAACAGCGGCGCATCGGGCTCGGCGGCCATTGCCATTGGCTGGGGCGGTACGGCGGGCGTGCCGGGGTCGGGTACGCAGGCTTCCGGGGACAGTGCACTCGCCATTGGCAGCAAGACCACCGCCAGCGCGATCTACGCCGCGGCGTTAGGCAATCTTGCGGTCGCCTCGGGCACGAGTTCGATTGCCTTTGGTGTTCAGTCGCTGGCCTCGGCGCAGTTTGGGGTCGCGCTGGGCAATCTTGCGCAAGCCACAGGCACATCATCGGTCGCGTTGGGCGCAGGCGCGGTGTCTTCAAACAATGGCACGGTGGCGATCGGTATCAACGCCGCGGCCACCAACGCATCGGCCGTAGCCGCCGGCGCGGCCGCGTTGGCCAATAACGCTGCCGCGTCCGCGTTTGGTCCGAGCGCTACAGCGTCCGGCACTAATGCCACGGCACTTGGCGTGTCGACTACGGCTTCGGGCGGGTTCGGTGTGGCGGTCGGCAATGCGGCGGTGGCTTCCCAGACTGGGGCGGCTGCACTGGGCAGCGGTGCGGTGGCCTCCGGGACATCGTCCACCGCCATTGCAAACAATGCGGTGGCATCGGGCACGCAATCGTCTGCCTTTGGTGTGGGGTCCAATGCTGCCGGCGCATCGTCCACCGCGCTGGGCCTGCTTGCGCAAGCCACGGGCACGTCGTCGATCGCCCTGGGCGCCAGATCCACCGCAAGCGCCACCGATGCCACGGCCATCGGCAACACTTCACAAGCGCTGGCGGCATCCACAGTGGCCATTGGCGATGCCAACGTTGTGGCGGCGGCTGCCGGCACAGGATCGATTGCGGGCGGCCACAACTCGCGCGTGAGCAGCGGCACCGGCGCCGTCGCACTGGGCGAGGGCCAGACGGCCAGCGGTAACGGCGCCGTCGCCATTGGCGACCCGAATACCGCCACGGGCAACGGCGCGGTGGCCATGGGCGCCAACAACACGGCCAACGGCGACGGTGCCGTCGCCATCGGCAACAGCAATAACGCGCAAGGGACCGGCTCGCTGGCGATGGGCAACGCCTCTTCGGCCGCCGCTGCGGGCGCGGTCGCGCTGGGTTCTTCTGCAGTTGCCACCAACGCCAATGACGTGGCATTGGGCTCCGGCTCGGTCACGGCGGCCGCCAACCCCACGGCAAGCGCCGTCATTGCCGGTGCCACACGCAACTTCGCGGGCACGAACCCGACCAGCGTGGTGAGCGTTGGCGCGCTTGGCACCGAGCGGCAGATCACCAACGTAGCCGCAGGCCGGCTGAGCAATTCGAGCACCGATGCCGTCAACGGCTCGCAGCTGTTTGCGACCAACCAGGCGTTGGATGGCGTCTTCACCACCGTCAACAACATCCAGAATGGCGCGGGCATCAAGTATTTCCATGCCAATTCCACGGCGGCGGATAGCCAGGCCAACGGTACGGATAGCGTTGCCGTGGGCCCGCTCGCAGTGGCGACCGGCACGAATGGCGTTGCGGTGGGCAACGGTGCGCAGGCTCAGGCCAACAATGCGCTTGCGCTGGGCTCGGGTGCTACCGCGAGCATCGCCAACGACGTTGCGCTGGGCGCGGGCTCTGTAGCGGGCACGGCCAACCCCACGCCAAACGGAACACTCGCCGGTGCCACGCGCGCGTTTGCCGGTGGAAACCCGGCCAGCGTGGTCAGCGTCGGCGCACCCGGTGCGGAGCGGCAGATCACCAACGTGGCGGCAGGCCGACTCAGCAATTCCAGCACCGATGCCGTCAACGGTTCGCAGCTGTTTGCGACCAACCAGGCGGTGGACGGTATCTCCACCACGGTCAACAACATCGAAAACGGCGGCGGCATCAAGTACTTCCACGCCAACTCCACGGCGGCGGATAGCCAAGCCACCGGTACGGACAGCGTGGCGGTCGGGCCGCTCGCGGTGGCCGGCGGCACGAACAGCGTGGCAACCGGCAACGGCGCGCAGGCACAGGCGGCCAATGCCTTGGCGCTCGGCGCAACCGCAACGGCCAGCAATGCTGGGGATGTGGCCCTGGGCGCGGGCTCGGTCACGGCGGCTGCCAACCCGACGGCCAGCGCCGTCATTGCCGGTTCTACGCGCAGCTTTGCGGGCACGAATCCGGCCAGCGTGGTGAGTGTGGGCGCCTTCGGAGCTGAGCGGCAGATCACCAATGTGGCCGCCGGGCGGCTGAGCGGTTCGAGCACCGATGCCGTCAACGGCTCGCAGCTGTTTGCGACCAACCAGGCAGTGGACGGCATCTCCACCACCGTCACGAACATCCAGAACGGCGGGGGCATCAAGTACTTCCACGCCAACTCCACGGCGGCAGATAGCCAGGCCACCGGCACGGAGAGTGTGGCGATCGGGCCGCTCGCGGTGGCCAGCGGCACGAACAGCATCGCAATCGGCAACGGCGCACAGGCCACCGGTGCCAATGCGCTTGCCCTGGGCAGCAATGCGCATGCGACGGCGGCAAACTCCGTCGCCCTCGGCGCCAATTCGACAACTACCGCCAACCTGGGCGCCGCCGCCTACAACCCCGGCACGGCAGCGCTGGCGGGCACCGCGCCGGTGGGTGAGGTCTCGGTGGGGTCGGCCGGCAACGAGCGGCGCATCACGAATGTGGCAGCCGGCTCGGCCGCCACGGACGCCGTCAACGTGAGCCAGTTGCAGTCGGTGCAAACAGAGCTGACGCAAACCAGAAGCGACGCGCTGTTGTGGGATCCGACTGCCAATGGCGGCACGGGCGCCTTCAGCGCCAACCATGGCGGCACGGGGCCGAACGTCATCACGAACGTGGCGCCCGGCGCGTTGAACGCCACCAGCACAGACGCCGTGAACGGCTCGCAGCTTTTCGCGACCAACCAGAACGTCACCAACCTGGGCAACACGATCAACAGCATCCAGAACGGCGGCGGCATCAAGTATTTCCACGCCAACTCAACGGCTGCCGACAGCCAGGCCACCGGCACGGACAGCGTGGCAATCGGGCCGCTCGCGGTGGCTGGCGGTGCCACCAGCCTTGCCGCCGGCAACGGCGCGCAGGCGCAAACCGACAACGCACTGGCGCTGGGTTCGCTGTCGACGGTGTCGGTTGTGGGTGGTGTGGCGATCGGCTCGGGTTCGGTGTCCGACCGGGCCGTGGCTTCGGGCACGGGTTCGATTCCGGCGGGCAGCCATGCGGTGCCGTTCAACACGTCCGATGGAACGTTGCTGGGCGCCGTGTCATTCGGCAGCGCCGCGGGCAATACGTACCGGCAGCTGACCAACGTGGCAGACGGCACGGGCCAGCACGATGCGGCGACGATCCGCCAGCTGACCGGCGCGCTGCAGTCGTTCGCGGTGACGCCCACGCTGTACTTCCACGCCAACTCGACGGCGGCGGATTCGCTGGCGGTCGGCTCGCAGTCCGTGGCCGTGGGCCCGACCACGGTGGTCAATGGCGACAACGGCGTCGGTATCGGCAATGGCGCGATCGTGCAGCAAACCGCGCCGGGCGGTATCGCGATCGGCCAATCCTCCACCTCGGGCCAGGCGGACGCGATTGCACTGGGTAGCGGCTCGACGGCCAATGGTGCGCAGTCCATCGCGCAAGGCGCCAATGCCAACGCCAGCCTGGCGGGCGGCATCGCCATCGGCTCGGGCGCGAAGAGCAGCGCTGTCGACGCGATGGCCCTGGGCTCGGGCGCCACCGCAACGTTCGCCAACAGCGTTGCGCTGGGTGCCGGCTCGCTCACCACGGTGGGCGCGTTGACCAACTACATGGCGTTCGGCCTGACGGCGCCGCAAACGTCGTCGGGTGAGCTCAACGTCGGCAACCGTCAGATCACGGGTGTGGCGGCGGGCCGCCTGGGCAGTGATGCGGTCAACGTCTCACAGTTGCAGGCCGTGCAGCAGCAACTGACGACGTTCATCAACAACAGCGGCGGGCCGTTCACGTCCACGTCGCCAAACGGCACCACCAACAACACGCCGCCGGCTACACCGGGCCCGAACTCTTCCGTGGGCGGCACGGGTGCGGTGGCCTCCGGCTCCAACAGCACGGCGCTGGGCAACAACTCGCAGGCAACCGCCAACAACGCCACGGCAGTCGGTACGGGCGCCGTGGCCACAGGAAGCGGCTCAACCGCCATTGGCGCCGGCAGCAATGACGGCGGCCGCACGGATGTGGTGTCCGTCGGGTCCACCACCTTGTCGCGCCAGGTGATCAACGTGGCCGCCGGCACGGCCCCCACCGATGCTGTCAACGTGTCTCAGTTGAACAACGCCATCACCCAGGCCAACAGCTACACCGACAACCAGGTCGCGGGGCTGCGCAACAGCATCGACTCGTACCGGCGCGATGCCGACGGCGGTACCGCCATGGCCATGGCCGTGGCAGGCCTGCCGCAACCGACTGGGCCGGGCAAGAGCATGGTGGCGGTGGCCAGCAGTGTGTACAACGGCCAGTCGGGCCAGGCGCTTGGCATTTCCACGGTGTCGGAAAACAACCGCTGGATCTATAAGGCTGCCGTCTCCACCAACACGCGCGGCACGTATGGCGCGGTGGTGGGTGCCGGGTATCAATGGTGATGTGAGCCGGCGGGCCGCTTGCCTGGCGGCCCGCCGCACGACTGCAACCTGACCACTTTCGGATTCTTGATATGAACACGCGCGCACTCTCAGCCAGCCTTGCCACGTTCCTTTGCCTCGCCGCCCTTGCCGGGTGCGCTGGCCCAACCGACACAGCCTTCCCCAAGATCGACACGGCGATGACGCCCGAAGGATCGTTTCCCAATGTCGATCATCTGCGCATGGTCGAGCCCGGCATGACCAAGGGGCAGGTCTACGAACTGATTGGCGTACCGCACTTTCACGAAAGCGTGTTCCGCGTGCGCGTGTGGAATTACCTGTTCCACTTCCGCAGCGCAGACAAGCCTGCCACCTGCCAGTACCAGATCCAATTTGACGACGACAGTCGCGTAACCCGAACGCGATGGGCCGACCCGCAGTGCGAGACATTCGCGCCGGCAAAACCCGCGCAATCGCCAGTGAAATAACCCGACAGATCAGACGGAGAGTGGTGAATGAAACGTATGAACGGCGCCTTCAAGATCGTTGCAGCGTGCGCGCTTGCTGCGGCTTCCGTGCTCGCACAGGCAGCGGAAGCTGGAGACTCCGCAGACGAATTGCTCGGCAACGCGGCCCTGGTGCTCAAGCGCATCGACGCGGGTGACTACACCGCGCTCTGGCAGCAGGCCGCACCCTTCGTGAGGGGTGTCTATACGCCAGAGCGCTTTGCAAGCGGGCTGACGCAGGCGCGCAAGGCGGTCGGCACCGTGAGCCAGCGCGGCTGGGCGTCAGTCACACGGCTCACCTATACGGGCGTCAAGGACATCCCGGACGGGCTGTATGCGAACGTCGACTATGCAAGCCGGCTGGCCGACGGCCGCGTTGTCTACGAGAAGGTGAGCTTCCAGTTGGGGGCCGACGGGCATTGGCGCTTCACCGGGTATGATCCGCGCCAGAACCAAGGGAGCGTTGCTCAAGTGCAGAAATGACCGCGGCGCCCCTCCAACACGCGGCGGGATTGTTCCAATGATCGATGTGGATGCAAGGGCATTGAGTGTCCGGCGGTGCTTCGAGGCGGGCGAGCTGATTGAGGCATCGGCGTGCATTGCGGAGTGGCTGGCACTGGCCCCCGACAATGTCGATGCGGCCATCGCGCAAGCGCAACTGTTGCGGCTGTGCGGGCGCTACGGCGAAGCCCAGGCGTGGGTCGACCGGGCCATCGCAGCAGCGCCGGCCTACGGCGCGGCGTATGTTGAAGCGGCACGCCTGGCAATCCAACGGGGCGAGCTGGACCGCGCGCTTGGCTTGTTCGCGCATGCGCATCGCCTGACGCCGGATGCCGTCGACTGGTTTGCCGAGTGGGGTGCAGTGGCGCAACAGCTGCAGCGCGCCGACATCGGCGCCGAGGTGGCGAAACTGTGGTGCGAAGCGCAACCCACGGCTGCCGACGCGTGGTTTCTGCTGGGGCTCGTGCATCAAAACGTGGGCGCGTATGACGCCGCCCTTGCGGCATACCAGCGCGCGATGGCGCTCAATGCCGACGTACCGATGCTGCGCAACAACCTCGCCGCGCTGCATTCCAGCCGCGGTGAGTTGGCACAAGCGCTGAAGCTCGGCCGAGAGGCCATCCGTATCGAGCCCACCAATCACTTCGCCTGGACAAACCTTGCCAATACCTGGCTGCAACTGCGGGAGCCCGCCAACGCGCTGCTTGCCGCGCGGCGTGCCACAACGCTCGCGCCTGCGTATGGGCTGGCGCTGCTTGCACTGAGCAATGCGGCCCGCGAGTCGCAATTGTGGGATGAGGCGTTCGAGGCGATCGTGCGGGCAGCCCAGGTGTCGGGTGCCGACCCGCAGATCCAGTTCTCGGTGGCGATGCTGCAACTGATGCGCGGCGGCTTCCAGAACGGCTGGATCAACTTCGAGGCGCGCTGGCAGGGTTCGCCCGAGCTCCGGCATTCGCCTGCCTTTTGCCCCGAGCGCCGGTGGCGCGGTGAGCCACTCACGGGCAAGACGCTGCTTATCTGGGGCGAACAGGGGCATGGCGACGCGCTGCAGTTCATCCGCTTCGTCCCCATGATCGCCAAGCGGGTCCGCGAGGCCGGTGGCGCGGTGGTCTGCTGCACCTTCCCGCCGCTGGTGGAACTGTTCAAACGCAGCCTGGCTGGATGCGGCGTGACGGTCTTGCCGAGTGATATGCCCGAGCTGCCGGGGTTCGACTATCAGCTCCCGCTGGCCAGCCTGCCGCTTGCGCTTGGGGTCACGCTAGAGGCGCTGCCTGCACCGGCGTCGTATCTATCGGCCACCCCGGAGAAAGTGGACCGTTGGCCGCGCCAGATGCCCGCCGACGGTGCTCTGAAGATCGGCCTGGCCTGGACAGGAAGCCGCACGCACCAGCGCAACCCGCTGCGCGCGGTGTCGCCGGAGTTGCTCGCACGCGCGCTTGCCGGCCACACCGGCGCCGTGTTCTACAGCCTCCAGAAAGACGCCACGGAAGACGTGGCGCGCATGGAGGCTGCCGGCCTGCCGGTGATCGACCACACAGCAGACCTGCACAACTTCGACGATACGGCCGCGCTCATCAGCAACCTTGATCTCGTCGTGACTGTCTGCACGTCGATCGCGCATCTGGCTGCCGCGCTTGGAAAGCCAACGTGGCTACTGCTCGACGTCAACCCGCATTGGGTGTGGATGACCGAGCGCGCAGACAGCCCCTGGTATCCGACGATCCGGCTGTATCGGCAGCGCGCGCATCGGGATTGGACTGCGCCGCTGACAGCATTGCGGGCAGATATTGGAGCCCGGATAGTGGCTCACACTGCGGCGCAGAGCGCGGCTTGACGCATAGTCCATCCTTCTCTGCTGCCATCGCCGGCCAACGTGGCGGCGTTGCACAGAGAACAGGGCGGCAGACGGTCAAGTCCTATACTGTCGGCCTCACAAACCGCCACGCCAACGCCATGTTTTCTCCGCTCCACATCGCCGACAGCTCAGTGCGTCGAGCCAGAAGACTGTGGACCAACTACGGCATCTTCTGGCTCGGTGCGGTTCTGGTGGGGTTGGTGTCGGTCGCCTATGCGAAGCTCATCGACTTGGGCTTTGAGCTCTTTCGCAACATGGCGTCGCACGCGTTTTGGCTGCCGCTGATCATCACACCGCTGGGTGCAGCGCTGGCCATCTGGCTGACACGGCGCTTCTTTCGCGGTGCCGAGGGCAGTGGCATTCCGCAGGTGATCGCCACGCTGGAAGACGGCCGCCTGGCCAACGCGCTGCTTTCGCTGCGCATCATGGTCGGCAAGATCGTGATCTCGTTCCTTGGCATCCTCTGCGGTTTTACGATTGGCCGGGAGGGGCCGACCGTGCAGATTGGCGCGTCGCTCATGTACGCCATGCGGCGCGGCTATCGTCGAAGCAGCAAACACATCGAACGGCAATTGGCGCTGGCCGGCGCGGCAGCGGGGCTTGCCGCCGCGTTCAACACGCCACTGGCGGGCGTGGTGTTTGCCATTGAAGAACTCACACGCAGCTTTGTGTCACGAAATAGCGGCACGCTCATCACCGCCATCATTTTTTCCGGCGTGGTCGCATTGGGCCTGCAAGGCAACTACCTGTACTTCGGGCGTATCCAGGCCATCGGGCAGTTTCATCCGGCGTTGATCCCGATCGTGATTGCTGCAAGCCTGCTCTGCGGAGTGGCAGGCGGGGCGTTTGGCTGGCTGCTGCTCAACCTGCCGCGCTGGATGCCCGCGCCATTGATGGCGCTGCGGCAGGTGCGGCCCGTGTGGTTTGCCTTTCTGTGCGGCGTGGCCATTGCGGTGGTGGGCCTGGTGTCGGGCGGCACCACGTTCGGCAGCGGCTATGCCGAAGCGCGCGGCCTGTTGGAGACCCATCAAGCGCTGTCGCCGTTCTACGCCGTGTTCAAGTTTGCCGCGCTGATCGCGTCTTACCTGTCCGGCATTCCTGGCGGCATCTTCGCGCCGTCGCTCGCCATTGGCGCGGGGCTTGGCAACGTCATGTCGCTCGTGACATCGGCGATTCCGCTGCCCAGTCTGGCCGCGCTTTGCATGGTGGGCTATCTGGCGGCCGTCACGCAGTCGCCCATCACATCTTTCGTGATCGTGATGGAAATGATTGACGGCCACGAGATGGTCTTGCCGCTGATGGCGGTGGCGTTGCTCTCCAGCCAGTTGTCCAAGGCGCTGACGCCGTCGTTCTATCACACGCTGGCGCATCGGTTTCGCGCCTCGGTGCCGCGCCCGCTTCCGCAGTGAGTCTGGGCCGGAGCATCGGCACCCATGCGCCGATGCTCGGCATTTGACGGTGCTTGCGCTTACCCGCGTCGCGCCGCCTCAATCGTGGCGATGTCGATCTTCGTCATCGTCATCATCGCGTCGAATGCGCGCTTGGCCGCTGCGCGGTCCGGGTCGGTAAAGGCGGCGGTAAGCGCACGCGGCGTGATCTGCCACGACAGGCCCCACTTGTCCTTGCACCAACCGCACGCGCTTTCCTGCCCGCCGTTGCTCACGATGGCGTTCCATAGCCGATCGGTCTCGGCTTGGTCATCCGTTGCGATCTGGAACGAAAACGCTTCGCTGTGCTTGAACTGCGGGCCGCCATTCAGCCCCAGGCACGGGATGCCCGCCACGGTGAACTCCACCGTCAGCACATCGCCCTCTTGGCCGGCCGGGTAATCACCGGGCGCGCGGTGCACCGCCGTGACTTTGCTGTCGGGGAAGGTGGCTGCGTAAAAGTTGGCCGCGTCGAGCGCGTCGCGGTCGTACCACAGGCAAATCGTGTTCTTGCTGACCATGCGTGTCTCCTGTCTTGTGAACGGTGGGACACCGGCATCCGAGGGGGGCTTCACATCACAACGTCGTCTGTCGGCGGCGGCCCCTGCCATTGCCGGGGCCACCAATGTCGCACAGTCTTGGGGCGCGCAGCGCGTTGTTACACGCTGAGGGCCAGCAGGCACATCACAACGCCCGCTCAGGCAGCTTGGCGATCACCTTGATCTCAAACTGAAAGCCATAGAGCCATGTCACGCCGATCCCCGTAAGGGTGGGGTACGGCGCGTCGCCCCAGTGCTCGCCGACCACCTTCCAGATGGGCTCGAACTGCGTTTCAGGGTTGACGACGAAGAGCGTGACGTCGATCACATCCTGGAATGTGCAGCCTGCGGCGGACAGGATGGCATTCAGATTCTCGAACGCCAGCCTCACCTGCTTCTGCAGATCGGGCTCGGGCGAACCATCGGGTCGGCTGCCGACCTGGCCGGACACAAACAGAAAGCCATTGGAACGGATGGCCGGTGAATAGCGGTTCTGCTCATACAGGGCTTGGCGCGCGGCCGGAAACACAACATCGCGTGCAGACATGAGTCGCTTCCTTGCAGATGGAGTAGGGAGTCAATGGGAGGCTGCGCAGCCCAGGCACTGTAGGGGTTTGCGCCCCGCCGATAAACCGCCCATGCCTACAATCACCGTTTGGTGTTTCCAAACAATCTTTCGGGCAGAGGAGCCGACGTGGACCGTTTTGATGCGCTACAGGCGTTCACCCGAGTGGTAGAAGCAGGCAGCTTTACCAAGGCCGCCCAGACGCTGCAGATCAGCAAAACCACGGTGACCCAGCTGGTGCAGCAGTTGGAAGCCCATTTGCGCGTCAAGCTGCTGAACCGCACGACGCGGCAGGTCAATGTCACGCCCGATGGTGCTGCCTATTACGAACGCGCCGTGCGCCTGCTGGCCGATCTGGAAGACGCCGACACCAGCTTGTCTTCCGCGTCCGCCGCACCCCGGGGGCGCTTGCGCGTGGATGTGCCTACCCCTTTCGCGCGCCTCGTCCTGGCGCCTGCGCTGCCGGCATTCCATGCGCGCTATCCCGACATCCAGCTGCACATTGGCGTGAGCGACCGCATGGTGGATGTGATTGGCGACAACGTGGATTGCGTGCTGCGCGGCGGCGCGCTGGATGACTCCTCGCTGCAGGCGCGTCGCGTTGGGGAGCTATCGCTGGGGGTGTACGCGGCGCCGTGCTATCTGGAGCAGGCCGGCACGCCGGCGCATCCGAGCGATCTTGAACACACGCACCACCGTATGGTGGGCTTTCTCAGCGCACGCAGCGGCAAGGTCATCCCGCTGAGCCTGCAGCGCGATGGCGAACGTATCGACGTGCGCGCGCGGTACATGGCCGCGCTGGATGATGGCAACGCTTACCTGGCGGCCGGCCTGGCCGGTGTGGGGGTGTTCTGGCTGCCGCGGTACATGGCCGACGCGCACGTGGCGGGTGGCGAGCTGATCCCGCTGTTCACCGATTGGCAACTCGCGCCCATGCCGATGTACCTGGTGTACCCGCCCAACCGGCACGTCAGCGCAAAGCTGCGGGCCTTCATGGCATGGGTGGATGAACTGATGGCGCGTCTGCCGCCGGCGGCTGGCTGAACGCCAGCTCGTGTTCAGTGGGCGCCGCCGGTGGAGTTGGCGGCCGGTGCGGAGGCAGGCGCGGGCTCGGTGTGGGTGTTCGGCTCTTGCGCGGGCGGCGTGGCCGCCGGTGCGGAGGCCGGGGTTGCCGGGGTTGTGGGGGTTGCCGGTGTCGCAGCCGGTGCCGACGCGGGTGCCGCCACCGGCACAGGCGGTGCGGCCGGCGTTGGCACCACGGGCGTGGTCATCTTCATCGGCTCGCCCTGCGGCGTGGGTGCCGGCTCGGGCAACGGCGCCACGTGTTCCTTCTCCGCCGCCTTGGCGACCTTGCGGTCCTGCCGAGTGGGGTCGATCTTCAAGAAGTGGTCGACCAGGTTGAAGTAGCGCTCGTAGAACACCCCGGCCGGAATCGTCTCACTGGCGACCTTCACCATCGAATCGTCGCCCGAGCCGATGGGTAGCGACACCGACCCCAGAATGCTCAAGCCCACGCTGGCCGATGTGCTCGTCTTTTTGAGCGAGTAGCGGTCTTGCACCGCGTTCACATAGGCCGTGCTGGAAGTGCCATCGGTATTGGCATCTGCGCAGACGATATGGAACGCGATCACCACGTGCGAATCGTTGCTCGGCTGGAAGTTCTTGCTGCCGTCGACCGTGTCTGCACGCGGCGAGGTCGACACATAGCCCTGGCTGAGCAACGCCCGGCGCGCCGCTTCGCAGGTGGCATCCGAGCGTGCGTGGAATGTGCGCGCGTAGGGGCTGGCCGCTACATCGAATTGCTCTTGCTGATAGAGCGGTGTGGGCGCGGAACTGCACGCCGACAAGGCGGCAATCGCACACGAAACGGAGAGCAGGCGGAAGCGGTAGGGCATGGTGTTGGCAAAAGAGGCTTGGCCGGATGGCGAGCCCGATGCGATCGGGAGGCCGGCGCCACTGCGCGTGCGCGCAAGTTTTGTGCGCGGTGGCGGGTCGGGCGTCATTATAAGTTTGTCGGCTGACACGCGGCGTTAAATGCACGCCCGCCCGCCAGGGGTGGGCGCGCCTGCACACGCGCCAGTGAGCTGTCTGCTCCAAAACCCATCTGCAAACGTTTTGGGTGCCCACCCACGGTGTAGCTTCCCGCATTGCTGCCGTTGCAACTTCATGGCGCGCGGCCCATCCAGCGCCGCCGTCCACCACAAACAACATCAACGCTGGACGAACGGGGGAATCACCATATGAACTTCCAACACTTGACGGTGCGCGCCAAGCTCACCATGGCCTTTGGCTTGCTCGCGGGGCTGGTTTTGCTGGTCTCCGCGCTGGCGGTGCAGTCGTTGAGCGCCGCCAATGACCGCTTTGCCGAATATGTGAGCGGCATCAATGCACGTGCTGCGCTGGCCGAACAGGTACGTACCGCCGTGGACCGCCGCGCCATAGCCGCGCGCAACCTGGTGCTGGTCACCACGCCCGCTGACACCGATCTCGAAAAAGCCGCCGTCACCCAGGCACATGAAGACGTGCAAGCGCGCCTGCGCGAGCTCAAAGACAAGATCGCCGGCGCGCACGACGCTGGTGACCAAGCCCGTAACCTGATCGGCGAGATCGACCGCGTGGAGATGCAATACGGCCCCGTGGCACTGGCCATCGTCAACGCAGCGCTGACGGGCAAGCGTGAAGCCTCCATTGAGATGATGAACACGCAGTGCCGCCCGCTGCTTGCCGCACTCATCAAGGCCACCAACGCCTACAGCGACTACACCCACCAGCGCGCGCACGAGATGGAGCGGCAGGCGGCCGAGCGGTATGCGTTTCAACGCTCGCTGCTGATCGGCATTTGCCTGGTGACGGTGCTGGGCGCCATCGCGGCGGCGTTCTTCATTACCAAGGGCCTCACACGCGCATTGGGTGCCGAGCCCGACGCGCTCAGCGCCGTGACACGCCGCGTCGCCTCGGGCGACCTGAGCCCGGTGCCGGGCGGACAAGCCGCACCGCGCGGCAGCATCCTCGCCTCCATGGCCGACATGCAGACCAGCCTGGTGCAATTGATCGACCAAGTCCGCCAGGCGGCGCACGGCATTGCCAGCGACGTGGGACAGATCGCCACCGGCAATCAAGACTTGTCTTCACGCACGGAGCAGCAAGCCTCCTCATTGCAAGAAACGGCATCGAGCATGGAGGAGCTGACTTCCACCGTGAAGCAGAACGCCGACAACGCGCAACAGGCCTGCTCGCTGGCGACCGACGCTTCCGACATCGCACAACGCGGCAGCACCGTAGTGGGCGATGTGGTTGACACGATGACGGACATTCGTGACAGCTCCGCCAAGGTGGCAGAGATCACCGGCATCATCGAAGGCATTGCCTTCCAGACCAACATCCTCGCGTTGAATGCCGCCGTAGAGGCCGCCCGCGCGGGCGAGCAGGGCAGGGGTTTTGCCGTGGTGGCGAGCGAAGTGCGCAGCCTGGCGCAGCGCTCGTCCAGCGCCGCCAAGGAGATCAAGGACCTGATCAGCACCTCGGTGGAGAAGATCCAGAACGGCTCTACCCTGGCCGAGAGCGCCGGCAAAACCATGGCAGAAGTCACCCGGGCGGTGAGCCGCGTGACGGACATCATGGGCGAGATTGCCGCCGCCTCCGTGGAGCAGAGCCGCGGGATCGAACAGATCAACCAAGCGATTACGCAGATGGATCAAGTCACTCAGGAGAATGCCGCGCTGGTTGAGCAGGCCGCCGCAGCTTCAACCTCGCTGGAAGGGCAAGGCCAACAGCTGAGCCGCGCGGTAGCGTTTTTCCGCTTGAATGGCGTGCCAGCAGCGTGAGCCAGTGAGATAACCCACACCGCTTGCAATGGATGGCCGGGGCGCAGTCGAGCCCCGGCTTTTCCATTTGCACAAGGGCGCGATCAACCGCACCCACCAACACCTCCGTCAGACTTTCGGAACGTGTAGGGCGTCCCACGAAGCCTTGCCGGGAATGCCATCGGCGTCTTTGCCGGAATAGCCGATCTTGCGCTGCCAAGCCGCGTACGATGCCTGGTCGCCCGAGCCCCAGGTGTCTTCATTCAAATTGCTCTTGTAGTTATTGCAGCCGACCGCGATTAAGCGCGCGTGCATTGCCGCAATGATCGGGCTTTTTCTGCCGACCTTAAAGAAATCGGCACCCGGAAAGGGTTCGTCTTTGCCCGGAACCACGGGAGGCAGCGGCGGCTTGACGGGCTTGGTGGGCGTGCTGGCGGCATAAGCCGGCCGGCCAAAGCCCACAATATCGTGCGCCGTCCGGCTGAAGCGGCCGCACATGTGGTCGTAATTGCCCTCAATGGTGTGTACGACCTCGCCAGATACGTCGGTGACGAGGCCAACGTGGTCGATTTTCGCAATGGATTTTCCACCCGACCACTCGAAGAAAATGATGTCGCCGCGGCGGATGCCGGACGCGGCCACGCCATGATCCACCGGGTGCCACTGGCCGTGCGCCTGGAACGCCTGCGCGTGTGCCGGCGTGTATGCAAACCGCCCGCCAAAGCACACCGGCTCGGCATTGCCCGAGTGGTACGCCGCGTAAGTGATGGTCATGTCGCACCATGGCTCGCCGTTCATGCCGTACCACTGGGTGATTTTGTTGACGTCATGTCCGCCGGTATCACGGACGCCCACCAGACTTTCCATGGCAGAAACCATGGCTTCCAATCCGCTCATTTGCTGCCTCCTGCACGATCTGATTTAAAAGTGATCGCTGAAAAAATTACACCCTATTATTTGCGCAAATATTTAAATCAAAATGCGCGGTTTACCATAGTATTTCGAACGATTGATTTAAAACGACTATGGAGTGAAATTAATTCAGATCAGATGGCAAGAAGTTTTGTTGCAAACGGCCTGGTTAGAAATTAATACTGCGCCATGCAGTCACAACAAACGGAAGGTGCTTGGGAGGACACGTCATGTTGTTTGCACAGTTGCCCCGTCCGCATGCGCGCAGCGGGCACGTCATCAGGGGGTGCTGGTTCGCGGCCCTGGTTATCGCGCTTGCCTTGCCCGCGGCGCCTGCATTTGCCGATGAGGCGCAGGACTGTCAGGCGGCCTCGGGCACGTTGCTGATCGGCCATGTCACATCAGCGCCGCGCTTCAAGCACGGGATGTATCGCCACGGCGTCGAGTTGTCTCACACCCATTTGACCCTGCGCGGCGACGCCGACGGTACCGAATACGACGTCGCCATCGACAACGTGTTTGCGCAGGGCTACCGCAAGAACGCCAAGACGGTGCCGGCCCCGTTGAACACCATCGCCGTGGGCGACGCGCTGGAGGTGTGCGGCCTGCCGTTCGATGGCGGCATCCATTGGGTCCATAACAATTGCGGCGATACGCCAACGCCGCAAGAGCCGAATGGCTGGGTCAAGAAGATTGGCGAGGATGGCTCGGTGGGGCCGAACCTTGAGGGTGGCCAGGCGTACTGTTACCTGTGGCCGCACCAGTAGGCTGTTCCCCTCACTTCTGCACGACAGGCTTGTGCGGGTTTCGCCCAGGCGCGCAGGAGTTCGCCCAGCCTGATCTGCACTGTGGGGCGCGCGGATAGCGTGGGAGGTCAATACATCCCCAAGCTCTTCCTGAGCGCTCCGCCATGGTCCGCAGTATCGGCAAAGTCGAACATCACTCGCCCCCGTCCTCGCCGGGCCATGGGGCCCCGCCGCCCCCGCCGCAGCGCGCGTCGACATCGGAGCGCAAGCGGCCAGCGGATGCCCCGCTTGGCCTTGCACGACGCGGCGGAGCGCCTGCAGGGTCGGCCAGAAGCACTGCCGCACCGCGCTCCGCCCTGCCTACCAAGCGGCTGCGCGTGGAGGCGGGGCCTTCCAATGCAGTCGCTTCCGCCTCCACCAGCGCTACCCCGGCCCGCAGCAAGCCAGCGCGGATGAGCGCAGCGTTGATCGCAGCAGCGCTCAAGACGCTCGCGGAGGATCCGATGCGCCCGCTGGTGTCGATCAGCGCCGATCTGGGAATGTCCAGGATGACCGACTACCTTGCGCCGGGCGGTGCGCTGCGGCTGATGGATAGCGTGCGGGCATTTCCTGACTTCGAGGCGCATACCGAGTCGATCTGCGCTTCACTGCGGCGCCTGGGGCACGGCGAGCAGGCCGATACGCTAAAAGCGCTGGGCCCCGCAATCGGCGCCGGCCGTGAGCGGCAGACGTTGAGCGCCCAGCGTGTGCACGCGCTGCTGGCAGACCGTCTGGCGGGCAAACCGGTGTCCGACAAGACCCTGGCGCGCTGGCAGACGCCCGCCGCCTGGCCACGCGAGGACCTCGCCACCCGAGCCTCCAAGCTGCCCGACTACGCCGACTGGCGAGCGCGCATCGAAACGCAGTTGCGGCAGTTGGGCGTGATCGGCAAGGACGAGCGGCTGCCCGAGCCTGCAGCGGCGCGCAGCGTCTTTAATGCCCACATGCTGGTTGCCGTCCTGCGCGTGATCCAACAGCGCGCGAAAGCGAAGGCTGAAGGCCGGCTTGATGATCCGTCGCTCAAAGGCGCGCTCTATGACATTGCCGATGTCAAACAGGAGCATATGTTGGCCTGGATCGCCGCCGATGGCTCCCTGCGCAAGCCAGCCGGCAACGTGTCGCGCCTGCCAGGTTACGTGGACGAGCGCGACGAAATCGTGCGATTGCTGAGCGAACTCGGCCACGCAGAAACGGCCGCCGCCATGCCGCTCGAACCGACCCGCGCGCAGGAAGTCGGGGCTGGCACCATCGCCCAGTTTCTCGCCAAAATCGCGGCTAACCCGAAAGCACCACGCGGTGCCACTGCGCTTTCGCTTGGTGTCGCCGTCACGTCGCTGGCAACGCATATCACACCGGGCAACCGGCTCAAACATCTCGACAAGGTTGCCGACATGCCGGGCTATGCCGAGCACGCCCAAGCACTGGGCAATGCACTGCGGGCGCTGGGCCATGCGGACCAAGCCGCCTTGCTACCCGCGCCACCGCAGGCCCCGGCCGCTCCGGAAGATCACACCCTGGCCAAGATCGGCATCGTGGCTGACGACTTCTTGCACCGGGCGGGCAACCACCTACATCAGGTGGCCGAGGTGGCGCGGCGGATGCGCGATGAACAGCAGGCCAATGTGGCCATGTTTGCCATCGCACAGGAGATCGGTGTATCGAGGGCCTGGGTTCGGGCGCTACTCGACGAGCGCGGCGCGATCCGTGAGCAGCCGGTGATCGAGCAGATGCTGGAGGGTGTCGACACCCATGCCTCGGCGCGCCTGGGCCGGTTGCTGGAACGCTTGCGTGGGCAGATCGAGGGCACCAGCCAAGCGCCGTCAAGCTCAGCGGGTCCGTCAAACGCAAGCGCACAGCCGGGCGCTGGCAGCATTGCCCCACACGGGCGGCCCACCATGAAGCCACTGCACATGCCGGGCGCCAGATTTGCCCCCGACCGCGTGCTGGTCGTCAAATCCAACACGGTGGACCCCGGCCCGAACATCGACAAGCGCCTCGCTACGATCTACCGGGCCAACCGCGAACTCGTGCACCCACCGCGCAGCTACGAACCCGACCGGCAGCGCCAGCCGCTGCGCTGGCTCAGCACCATGCTGCGGCAGCGGTTTCCAAAAAGCGTTGAGGTGCAATGCTATTTCGACGCCAGCCGCCGCTCCATCGTCGTATCGTCCAACGTCTCGACCGTCAACGAAAGCATTCGCCGCTTCCTGGCGTCAGCCGAGTTTGCGCAGTTACTAGCCAAGCCCGCGCCGCGCCACGTCGACAACCAGGATCGGCTTGCCCGCCACGAGGCCAAGCTGTTGGCCCGCATGGACCCGGCTTCCGACCCGCACTTCGGCGAGGCCTCAGATGCCGTGCTGGCCGCGATTGCCGAGCGCCGGTTCCAAGTGCCATCACGCACGTACTCCGTCGATCTGCATGCCGAACGGCGCATCAACGACCACATGGTCAGCCAATCCGGCACGCGCGTAGAGACGGAGCAGCTCGCCGGGACGATGCGGCCTTGCAGCAGTTGCGCAGATGAGCTCGAGGCCAAGCCCGAGGTGCATCGCGGGCCCGCGTGGCTGTCGCGGGCCGGGCGCATGGGGTTCGACCGCGACGAGAACGTCGATCGGCAAGTGCAAGCCGGCATTGGCACGTCCATCACGCGTTCACGCAAAGACCGCCTGACGTTTGAGCACGATACGGATAGTGATTCGGATGCGTAGGGGCTCGGGGCAAACAGGGCCCCTCTAGATTTGTGTCAGCCAGGGCTCAACGATGGCCCGTCCGCGCAGCGCCGCCAGCCAGCGTGGCGGAATGCCGTCTTCTCCATACAGAAGCCCGGCCAGACCACCGGCAATGCAGGCCGTCGTATCCGTGTCGTTGCCGAGCGCTACCGCGCGCTTCACACAATCTTCGTAGCTATGTGTTGAAAGCACGCAATGGATGGCCGACCAGAAGCTGTCGACGACGTAGCCCGAGCCCTGCGGCGCATCGAACCGGCCATCCAGCGCGATCTTCAATTCCGCTTCGTCTTCCGTGCCGGCATGGCGTTCAAGTAGGGCATCTTCTGCGGCGCGCACTGCGTCGGCCGGCGGCTGGCCTTCCAAGATGCCCATGGCCGTCAGGCAATAGAGCGCACAACACAATTGCGAGCGCGCGTGGCCGTGCGTAACCAGGCTTTGCTTACGGGCAAGGAGGACAGCTTCGCCCCGAGACGTGGCCGTCAGAACGACCGGCAGGCAGCGCATGAGCGAACCATTGCCGTTGTCACGCTCTCCGTTGGGGCCCGCGATTGAGGGTTGGATACCGGCACCGAGCGCATAGAAAGCCTGGCGCGTTTGCAAACCGATATCGAAGACGTTGCCGTCTGGCGTGAAGGCGCCGCGCTGGTACCAGTTCAGAAGGTTTGTCGCCAACGTGTCGAGGTTCAGTGTGCGGTCGCGCAGCAGGGCGTCGAACAGTGCGAGCGCCTGAGCGCCGTCGTCGCTCCACGTACCCGGCGGCACACCGGGGTGCGCGCGGTTGAAACCGGGCGGTGGCGTCATCTCGATGTCGGGGGGCGCAGGGATCGACGCTGCGTCATGGAATTCGTACGGCACGCCCAGAGCGTCGCCGACCAGCAGACCGAGCAGGCCGCCACGCAGGCGGGTTTGGCGGGATGGGGTTGTCATGGGCTGGTGCTTGATAGTGGCGGACCTAACTCAGTGATGAGCGTCCGAAACATACGGAGCTTCCACCGGTACGATCAGCCCCTGAAAATCGCCGACGGCTTTGGCGCGCTGTTCGGCGACGAATGGCGTAATGTCCTCCACCGACAACAAGACCTCGCGCCCGAAACGTTCCAACGTACGGCCTCTCAGACCGAGTTGGATGGCGCGACGCTCGATGGGGCGGCCCATCGGGTCGTGGTCTGGATCCCATTGCAGCCGAACATCGGATTGCGCCACTTGCGTGCGCCATTCGTCTTCAGTGGTGTAGCCGGACGCAGCGAATGAAGATGCCACGGCCGTGCGGAGTAACTCATCAAAGAACGCCCTCGGCAAGAGAATCGCCAGGATGCGCTCCTGACCTCCCTTTGTGGCCCAGCCGGCGCGAAACATCATCCACAGGAAGTTCGGCTTGATCCAGCTCATCCGGCTAAAGCTGAAATCGCCGCCAAAGGCTTGGTGTGCGACTGCGTAATCTGCGATCGACGGCTTGTAGGCTTGGTAGACGTAGATGGACTCTGCGTCGTACTGCGCCATGATGTGCTGGCCGGATTGGGCCAGTGTTCAAGTTGTTCTAGGTAGGGTTGAAAACGCATGTATTTCTTGGGTTAAAGCGATGTGTTGACAGTCTGCCTCTACCCACGGGTGAGCTGTTGAAGGTCCGTATCGACACATCGCACTATTCGATCGTCACACCATGAATCACCGCCTCGGTCTTGCCGTACTGGTTCTCTGCCGACAGGACCATATCCAAGTGATAGTCCTGCAGCCATACGTCATGGAGCTCCGTCACTACACCTTCCGGCGAAGTCTGCTTGCAATACAAATCGATGGCGGAACCGGCCAGTTTGTCGAAGACTGTTGATGCCGGGCGCTCATGCCCGACAGTGCAGTCACGCTCCTTTTCCCCTCTTGCATTTAGCGGGTGCAGGGGAACGCGCACCGTCGTTCCTTCTCTGAACGGCCCGTTGGCTGCGACTAGGGCGGCCGGGTCTTGCAGATCGACCCGAGACGCTGTGAGCTGCGGGTCCACGAGATGTGAGCGCAATGTCGCGGTGCCGTAGGCGAGCGAGAATATCGCCCAGTCTGCTGCGTCCTTGCTTGGCGTTGCAGGGACGACAGTCGAAGCGATGACCCCGTTGTCGCGCCGGTTGATCAGCGTGGCGCTGACTCGCTGCGAACTCGCTGGCTCCGCCTTGCTGATCCATTCCACATCGAAGACGGCACGCTTGAAGGGCAGTGGTCGAGCGCCCTCCGGCGGCAACGCGCGGCGAATCGATTCAGGAAGCACGCGCTCGTCAAATGCCTCATCTAAATAGGTTTGGGGCTGGCGCAATACCTGACGCACCGGGGATGGTTGATAGGCCAGCAGGCGAAGCAGAGCAAGCGAGGCGCGGCTTTGCATCGGTTCGGCCGCTGAGCTGACGTGATCGACCAGCAAGCCAATGCGTTCGCACTGGTCCGGCTCTGGTTTAGCTTGGTCGCTCAGGCGCTCCTTCAGTCCGGAAAGCAGAAACTTGTGGGTTTCGAATCGTTCTGCAATCGAGCCACCGTCGCTCGTGTCGTCATCGGACGCCTCGTGCCGGATCGCGATTTCGGTCATGTCGATCGTGCTCTGAAGCGCCTGTGGCGACATTTGGGGCAGGTACTGGGCGGTGTCTGCTTGGTCGTTCCGCGACGCTAAATACGCCTTGCAGTCACCAGGCGTGGCTGTCACCGATGTCTTCATCAACTGCAGGTAGCGCAACCGCTCTTCGGGAGAGAGCTTGGTTGCCCCGCCTTCTTCTGAATTAAGCATGCGTTTGGTCAGTTTCGGGTCGTCAGCCAGCTTTTTGGCGAACTGCAATATGACTTGCCCTTGCGCCGAATTCGGATCGATTCCCTTCGAGACAAGCGCCTTGCGGGCGGCCGCCTCATTGTTGGACGCGCAATCGCACTTTTTTCGCTTCTTTGATGCCTTGGTCGGGGCTGTGTTTGGTGCGGATGGTGTGGTGTCCGCCGCGTAAGACACTGCGGAGACGGCGCACAGCAGTGCGGCGAGGGATTTCTTGTAGAGCCTCATGTGGGTTCAGAACGCCTTGTTATGTGGTGTAGCTCTTGATATGCGCGAATGCTCAGTGTCAGGTTCATTCTCGTACGGGGCGACCGCCCCACCATGACGCGCAATCAACGCACGCCGACGCAGCATAAACACAATCGCTCCGACCGGGATGCTGGAACTGAGAATGATCGGAGCGTACGGACCAGAGCGATAGAAGCCGGAAGCCAGCAGCGCGATGCTGAGCGGCCGGATTGTGAAGCTGCCGTCCGTCCAGTTGAAGAAAAACTGCACAAAGCCAAGCGCCACAAACAGCAGCCACAGCCACTTGCGTTTGGCAATCGGCGTACGAAAGCACACCACCAGTGCATAAAGGACGAACAACGCAATCGCAATCGTCAACCCGAGCACGACGAAATGGGTGACGCTCTTGCCCGCAAACCGGAAGGCGTTGGTTTCGGCAAGCGACTGGCTTTCGGGATACGCGTGCAAGCCGATGATGCGGAGCTGCCCGTCCTTACGCTGCAACATGACATTGGCCAGCAGCCACTTGTTGGGGTATGCGTATTCGTAGGTGAGGTTATAAGTGGTGACGCCGTTGAGGGTGCGAGTTTCCGCGCCCACGATATTGACTGCCGCAGCCTGGGTAGTGGGAAACGCCTCGGCCATTTTTTCAAGCGCGTCCCTTGTAGCCTGTGTTCGGAGGCTCGGATCAAGCTGGCTGTCCACCACGCTGAAATTCTTGGCGATCACATCAGAAAGCACGCGCTGCGCGATGGCCGATTCCTCCTTGGGAGTGAATTTATCCAGCATCGCTTTCTGATCACAGCCAGCGAGCAGTACGAGAAGCCCGAGCACGACGAGGAGTTTTTGGAGACGCATATTCGGTGTGTCGCTAGTAGGTGTGCCAGGCTTCGGTGCCGTTGAATGTGTATGAGCGACCTTCAGACGAAGGCGTTATCGCCCCCAGCCGCGGCCACCGGAAGCAAAAGTTGCTCATGTAGAAAGGCAGCACAAAGTACCGTCTTTCTACCAGATCGAATACCGCCGTCTTTCGCTCAAACCGGGTGGCCATCCAGCTCATCGCCAAGAAGCGCGAGTCCGCCGTGCAAGCAAACTGGCCGCCCCAGGCATGGCCGGGTACGCGAACGCCGTCGATCCAGATGGCGTGATAAGAGTCCCCATGGGGCGGCTCCCCTTCGTAAGGCAGCTGTATTCGGTGGAGGCCGTCTGGCGTGATCAATTCGATGTCGGCCATCCCAGCAAAGACAGATTCGCCGTCCAGCGGCAACGCACATATCTGCATCTCGCGCTACGCCCCCATCCGCCCCGTACGCAACGCAACCGCCCAATCGGACCGCCCGTGCTGTTCCGCCACCGCCGCCGCCTCATCCCACGCGTATTCCACCGCGCGAAACTCCACGGCCCATGCGTTCGCCTGCTTGGTCACGATGGCGTAGCGCGCATGCGGGCTATGCATTTCAATCTGATGAGGGACCGGATGTTCATCGCGATACGCCTGCAGGCCGACGCTGCCCGGGTTGACGATCAAGCGACCGTCTGCAAGCGCCATCGCGCGCGGCACATGCGTATGGCCGCAGAGCACGAGCTTGGCGTTAGCGCCGGTGGCGCGTGACAGCACTTCGTCATGCGTGGCGGCGCGGCAACCGTGTTCATCGAGCGTCTCCAAAAAATACGTGAGATCGCTCTCGGCAGAGCCATGGACAAGCAGCACATCGTCTTCGATGCGCAACTGCGCCGGCAGGCTGGCAAACCACGCCAGCTGATCGGGCCGCAACTGCCCAAAGGCGTATTGATCCGACGGCCCCATGCGAGCGGGGTCGCCTTCCAGGACCTGCCGCTCATGGTTGCCTCGGATGGTCGGCAAGTTCAGCGCCATCAGCACGTCGACCGTTTCGCGCGGCTGCAGCGGCCCCGACGCAATGTCGCCGAGGTTCACGATCAAATCGACGGCTTGGGTTTGCAGGTCTTCCAATACCGCATTGAGCGCGGCCAGGTTGCCGTGAATATCGGAGAGGGCGGCGATTCGCATAGGGGGTGGTTTTTATTTAACGGGCAATCACGGGCTGATCGTATATCGGAGGCGATTATTCCCAAGGCTGTCCGGCACGGCATTTTCGCTGAATGTGCGTATTTTTCGTCGCCACCGAAGATTAACGCCGCCGTTCCGAAGAGACTGCCCCGCCCACTGCTCGTCTTTTTCAAGAGAGCGCCATCTCGATTGCGCCGCGACCTGCGTCCTGCGGACCGGGGTCGAACGGACGACTTTCCACACCTCAGACGGAACGAAACGACCAATGACATCCATCTCTTCCCGTACTCCCCCGGCGGCGGCACACGTTGACACGACTGAAGGCGCAAGCAGCCCTCCGTCGTCGCCGCCTTCCAGCTCGCACACGCCAACGCAGGCGGGCAAGCGTTCCGCATCGCCTGAGCTCGATTTGCAACCGCGCAAGAAGCGCCCGGCAAGCCCATCCACCGCCGAGGCCAGCCATGCAGCCGCAGCGTCAGACGACGACGCCATGTTCGAGGACACCAGTGGCCCCGTCGGGTTGGGCATGCCCAAGCTGCGCCTGTCGATTCCCAAGCGAGAAACGTCGCCAGTGCTGGCATACGATCGCACCCCCAAGGCCGACCCGAGCGCGTTGTCGTTCTTCCGATGCACGAATGACCTCAGCGGCCTGCCGGCCTCCATCAACACCACGGGCATGCAGGCCCTGCGTTTGTCAGGAAGCGAAGGCATCTCGTCAAAAAGCCAAGTCCAGCGCGTGATGGCGGAAATGGGCACCCCAACCCTCTACTTCGTCGACTTGCGCGAAGAATCGCACGCCATTGCCAGCGGGCACCCCATCACGCTGCGCGGCCGTCGAGACTGGGCAAACGTCGGGCTATCCCATGAAGACGTGCTGCGCAGCGAGGCGGAGCTGATCACGAAGCTGCAGCAGCAGGATGAGATCTCGGTAGTCCGGTCGCTCGATCTCAGAAAGGGGGTGGCGGAGCCGCACCGCATCGTGCTGAAGCGGCCGGAGGTGGTGAGCGAACGCGAGTTGGTGGAAAGCGCCGGAGCCAACTACCGCCGGCTGACCGTGACCGACCATAGCCGCCCCCGCCGGGAAGAGGTCGATCGCTTCCTCAAAGTCGTCCGCGAGATGCCCGAAGGCGCGGGCATCCACGTCCACTGTCTTGGCGGCCGTGGACGCACGACCACGTTCATGACGCTGTACGACATGCTGCATAACGCCACGCGGGTATCCGCCGAAGACATCATCAAGCGCCAGGCTGTGTTCAGTTATGACTACCAGATGTCAACGATCAACGCCGACAAGCCCTACAAAATGGCCCTGCAGGAAGACCGGCTCGCATTCCTGAATACGTTCCATGAATACGCTCGGGAGAATCCGGGTGGGAAAGGGCTCTTGTGGTCGGAATGGCGGCAAGCGGGCCAGCCGGCAGGCAGCACAGCAGCGGTTGGTGGTAGCCAGCAGGGTGCCGAGCACTAAGTACTAAGGCAACGTGCCCGGCATCTGCAAGGTGCCGGGTCGCCGGCCGCATCCCAACGCGGCTGGCCGTGATGCTTGATATTGAATTCTGATTTTCATAATCAGAAGAACGCTTGACTGGCGTTTGTTTTCACCCCCATTCAAATCAAAAACCCTGTCGATACCCCACTAATTGGGGCGGGTGGAATGGGCGCCCATCATCTATGCTGTTTCCCGAAAAAGGCAGGCGCGCTGCTTATATTCACCATTATCAAAAAGCGCCTAGTCCAAAATATCTAAAGCAGTAACCCGGGGGCGGTGAATGGGGCGTAGGAGAAAGAAACAACCACGCACGAGCGACCTGTTGTTGGCGTTGCCGTGGTGGATGCTGGCACTTGGCGCAGCGGCCAGCTATTTGGTTTTCCACAACATCATCCCGGCGGCATTTGCGGCCAACCCGATCTTGAGCGCTGTCGGCATGCTGGCGCGCGGCCTGGCCTGGATGCCCGCGCTGCTGCTCGCCTTCTTTGCCGTGCTGTCGTTCCTGCGAGAGCGCAGCCAGCAGGCCGATGCCCGGCTCGGCCCCGCGCGCAACCAATCGGCCGCACCGGCCCGCCCACCCAAGGCGCCACCTCAGCCCGCCCGCAACGCCGCAGGCAGCACCCCGCCCACCCCCTCACGCGAACCCACCCCACCCGCGCAAACCAACACGCCTGCAGAGCCCGCCGTGCCCCAGAGCTGGACGCTGGAGGCCATCCAATCCCTTGAGTGGAAGCGGTTCGAGCTGCTGTGCGTGCAGTACTACGAACAGATGGGCTTCACGGTGAAGACGGTGCCGCACGGCCCAGACGGCGGCATTGACGCCACGCTCTACAAGGCCGGCCTGGACGCGCCCGTGGCGGTGGTCCAGTGCAAGGCGTGGTCCAAGCCCGTGAAGGTGGAACAGGTGCGGGCGCTGGGCGGCTCCATGCTGGCGCACAAGGTCAGGCGGGGCGTGTTCTGGTCTTTGTCGGGTTATGTCGGCAACCCGGTGCAGGACTATTCCGAGCTGGCCGGTATCCAGCTATTGGACGGGCCGGCGGTGCTTGAGTGTCAACGCCGACTGAATTCTGACCCGCCTTTCGGCGAATCGCCGAAGTAAATC
>CBJMVH010000008.1:0-132865 GCA_966433195.1 uncultured Ralstonia sp. | reverse complement strand
GCTCACGCTTGAGATCCATCGCGTGCGTCAAGACGGCGCTGGCGACTCGCTTACGATGCTTCTGGTCCTCGGTAGAGCGCTATGATCATCTCCAGCCGACCTTCGGTGAACAAGGACTCCCAGAATGGATGCCAGTGGACACCACCGGGTCAATCTTTATCGCACCTTGCGGGCGCGGTTGAGAGATCATCCCTTGTCCCGCGTTGGCCCTGGCCTCATCACCGGGGTGGCCGATGACGATCCGAGCGGGGTCGCGACCTATTCGCAGGCCGGCGCACAGTTTGGGTTGGACATGCTTTGGACGATGCCGCTCGCTTTCCCCTTGATGGCCGCGATTCAATCCATGTGCGCAAACATGGGACGTGTCACCGGAAAGGGGCTCGCCGCCAACATCAAGGATGTCTTCCCGCCGAGCGTGCTGCGCGGTGTCGTGCTGCTATTGCTGGTCGCAAACACACTGAATATCGCCGCAGACGTCGCGGCGATGGGCGAGGTCGCAGAACTTGTTTCCGGTGTCGACCGGCACCTCATGACGGCATTCGTCGTGTTTGGCACGCTGGCGCTGCAGATATTCGTTCCTTACCATCGTTACGTCTTCTTTCTGAAGTGGCTGACGGCCTCTTTGCTGGCCTACGCGGCCGTCTTGTTTACAGTGCATGTGCCGTGGGGCCAAGTTGCGCTGCATACGGTGTGGCCCCACTTCAAGCTAAACGCGAGCGCCGCATCCATGGTCGTCGCGGTCTTCGGGACCACCATCAGCCCCTATCTCTTCTTTTGGCAGGCCTCCGAGGAGGTTGAGGACATGCACGCGCGCCCATCGCTGAAACGCGATGGCGCCAAGGCTCGCACGGAGCTACGGCGCATCCGGTGGGACACGTGGAGCGGCATGCTTTATTCGAACGTGACCGCGTATTTCATCATCCTGGCGACAGGCGTGACCCTTCATGTGTCCGGCGTCACCGACATCACGACGGCGGCACAGGCCGCCAGTGCATTACGGCCGCTTGCAGGAGACTTTGCGTACCTGCTGTTCACCATCGGCATTTTGGGCGTCGGCCTCATCGGCGTACCCGTGCTGGCCGGCTCGGGGGCCTACGCGCTTTCCGAAACCATGGGTTGGAAGGAGGGGCTGGAACGCAAGGTAAGCGACGCACGTGGGTTCTACAGCATCATCGCGGTCAGCGTACTAGCAGGGCTTGCAATTCAGTACTCTCCGATCAGCCCGATGAAAGCGCTCTTTTGGAGCGCAGTCATCAATGGCGTGGTGGCGGTACCGCTGATGGTGGTCATCATCCTGCTGGTCTCGAAACCCGCTGTCATGGGGCCTTACACCGCAAGCCGACCCATGATCGTTCTGGGCTGGACCGCCACGGCGATCATGGGCGCTGCCGCCATGGCGATGCTCCTATGATACGAGTCGACACGTAGACACATTGTGAGCATGCCGATGTTGACCTCGTGCGGCGGTACCTCTCCCACAATGGCACTACCTGCTTCAGCGGGTAAGCTCAGCGCATTGTTGCCCCAGTAGTATCCCCGCGCTGAATGCAAGACCAGAAGAAACGAATCCTTCCGGAATCGCAGCCTGTGCCCAAGCGGTGACACGTCCATTGTTGGGCGTAAAGCGATATTCAGAAAACCATCGCCTGTCACTCCGCTGCGTCGTGCGTATTTCAAGCATTCCGTTTGACAGGCTAAGTGAACTGTTCATAGAGATCCTTGTTGCGATTCCCTCGGTATGCCGGGATGTGCCGGCTCACTGCAATTTGTGACTGCAGCGTAACGTGATGGGGGAGTCGCTGTCGGCCCGGTACCGTACAGAACTCGCTCTTTCTATTCCTTGCTCGAACCCGCGGCACCGCCGACTAGATGCGCGAACACAATCGAGCATCAAGCCCCGTGCATTTGCGTCTGCCGCAGTACCGACACCGTTGCTGTGACCGAGGATATTGATCCTTGAGGCATTCGCGCGACACCTTCCTATTGCCGCAGGGGTGCCCTGATGGGCTGTACACCGTTCATGGTCTGTACAGAAAATTCAAGTCTCGCGTCAGCGTTCTCTGTAACAAGATGCTTGGGGTGCGATCGAGACGGAGGTGCACAAAATGCGTAACGATCGAATAGCAGGACTGTGCGGCGCGATGGTGTTGATCGCGACGCTTGCGACTGGGTGTGCCGGGATGTCTCGACGCGGTACGGATACCGCAATCGGTGCGGGTGTCGGCGGTGTCGCCGGCGCAGTGCTGACAGGCGGGAGTGCCGTGGGGACGGTGGGCGGTGCAGTCGTTGGCGGGGTGGTGGGCAACCAGGTTGGAAAATAGGGCTTAGCCGAGACCATGGAAGCGGAACACGGCATTCCCACATCTGCGGGAATGCCGTGTTCCGTATCGCTACGCCGCAGCTACCGCCGTCTTGATCGGCACGACAGGACTCGCCGGCTCTGTACTGCTGGAGACCCCGAACGCGACCGCAACGGGATTCATGCTGTCGACCATCGACGTTGGCATCAAGATCGTCGCACCGCGCTCCTTAGTGGTCTCGTAGATGATGTTCATTGCGCGCAACTGCAGCGCTTGTGGATGCCCCTCGTACATGCCGGCAGCCTCGACAAACTTGGCTGCAATGGCCGCTTCGGCCGAGCCCAGAATGACGCGGGCTTGCTTTTCGCGTTCCGCCTGCGCTTGCCTGGACATCGCATCCTGGAGTGCCACGGGGATGGCCACGTCGCGCACCTCCACCGAGGATACGGTCACGCCCCATGCTGCAGTCTTCTCGCCGATCTCGGCGCGCAACTGCTCATCTGCCGCTTTGCGATCGGATAGCAATGCCGACAGCATCGAGGCCCCAATCATTTCACGCAACGACGTCTGCGCGACGCGGTCGATTGCCTGGCGATAGTCGGTAATGGCCAATGCGGCTTTCTGTGCGTCATGGACGTGCCAGAAGATGATCGCGTCAACGTTGACTGGCACGGTGTCTTTCGTCAATGCCTGCTCCGCATTGAATCCGGTAGTCTGGATGCGTTCATCTATGACTGCCGTCACGCTGTCGACAATCGGCAGGATCATGAACAACCCGGGCCCTTTTACGCTTTGCAGCTTGCCCGCACGCAAGATGACGAACTTCTGCCATGCGTTGGCCATCTTGAGTGTTGCGGCGAGCAGGATTGCGGCGATGGCAAACAGGGGCGCCAGCAGAACAGAGACGAATACGCCGGTGGCAGCCCCCAGGAACAGGAGAAGCACAACGAGGAATGCGGTGATGGGATTCATATAGGGCCTCGCAAGCGAATGAAGCTGCAACCGATGGCCTAAAGACACGCTCTTTAGGACCGGGGATCCGATATGCCCGACCCCCTACCTATCCGAAAACGCGTGACCGGATATCGTCCTCAAAATCGATGACCCATTCCGGGCCCTGTGCTCCGTCGTACTCGCGGGCAGTCTTGCCCATCCGTACAGTGATGCAGCGGTCTAGCGCCGCGCCGGCCGAGGCGCTCGAAAAATGCTCGACGGAGGACACGTCGAAGCCATCGGGCGCCAGACCGTTTCGCAAGCAGACCTCACGAAATGCATCGCGCTCCACCTCCGGGAATTGGTGAATGGTTTGATCGAGCATCACGTTCTCCTCATGCTTGCGCTGTGCCGCCGCCTATGCTTCGGACCCCTTGGGGTGTACCGAAACATGCGCTTTAGAGTCGCCCCATGAGCAATAGCACGAGAACGATGAGCAGACCCAAGCCGAGCGCACCGCTTGGCGCGTAGCCCCAACCATTGCTGTAGGACCACCTTGGGAACGCCCCAACCACCAAAATGGCTAGGACGATTAGCAGTAGGATTCCGAGAGACATGATGTCCTCCTCGTTGAGTAGATTCCCCCCCACCCGTGTGCCCAACGCGGGGCGAAAAGCGCTCCACGGTTGTTTCATCATGAGGTTGACGCTCGCCTCTTCTTGATCGCTGTTCGTGGGGGCTGAGCGCGCCTCATCTCCTTAAAGGATAGATGGGAACGGGCTTGAAAACGGTCCGGTAGCGTACGCACTGGCACGCCAGATTGCGTACCTTGTGCCGTCGAAAAGCGATGATCACCCGGTAGCCAGCCGGGGCGTCGAGTGATGGCTCCCCTAGCGATGCTCATGATCTCTGGACTCCTCATGGTCACGTTCGTAGCCACCGTGGCGATTCCCCTCGTATCCGCCACGTTGGCCATGTTCATAGCCACCCTGTCGAGCGTCGTGGTAACCGCCATCAGGAACCCACAGGCAACCAGCCAACGAGGCGATCCAGATCACCATGGCCGTATAGATAACCGTGCGCTACACATCAGCAGTTTCGGTCCAACGTTGCCGACCAAGCGGTTCGACACAACAGGTGATGGCGTCAACATGTCGCCTTCGTCCGCCACCGTACAGACGGTATTGCGACGCTGGAGAAAGAATGGTCATTCGTTGGACGGGGGCTTTGCCTGCGCGGGTTGCCTGGGAGTTCGGAGCTCCATGCGGGGCACGGTCAAGACACGGCGTACCCGGTGACCAACATGGGTGCCGAGTTTGCAAGGAGCGTTGTCATGAACAAGGATCAAGTGAAGGGCCGCATTGAGGAAGCGAAGGGAAAGGTGACGGAAGCCGTCGGTAAAGTCACCGGAAAAGACGCAACCGCAGCGAAAGGAAAGGTCGAACAGATTGCAGGAAAAGCGCAAGCCGCGTACGGCGACGCGAAGGAAGCTCTCAAGAAGCAGCGCAAGCCCTGAGCGACCGTTGCGGTCGCCACCGTTGAGGGACGACAGACCGACGATCAGAGCGCCTGAAGGTCTGGGAGCAGGCGGTCAAACTCCCGCTTGACCACGGCGTAGCATTCACAGACGCGGCCTTCGAGGCCTGGCCGGTCCAGCACTTCGATATTGCCGTGGCTATAGCGGATCAGTCCGGCGGTCTGCAGCTTCAGCGCCGCCTCGGTGACGCCGGACCTGCGCACACCCAGCATGTTGGCGATCAGTTCCTGTGTCATGCGCAGCTCGTTGGACGGCAGGCGGTCCAGGCTCAGCAGCAGCCAACGACACAACTGCTGGTCGATCGAGTGGTGGCGATTGCAGACAGCCGTTTGCGCCATCTGCGTAATGAGTGCCTGGGTGTAGCGCAACAAAAGACGTTGCATGGCACCGGCGCGGGTGAACTCCTGTTTGAGGACGCGAGCGCTCAGGCGATACGCAGCTCCCGCGCTTTGAACCACTGCGCGGCTGGGCGTGGTTTCGCCGCCCATGAAGATGGCGATGCCGATCAGCCCTTCGTTCCCGACAATCGCGATTTCTCCTGACGAGCCGTTCTCCATGACATAAAGCAGGGACACGATGGCCGTGATGGGAAAGTAGACGTACTCAGGTCGGTCGCCCGATTCGTAGACAACTTGCCCCAGCGGCATGTCGACCAGGACAAGCTCTGGCGAGATTCTCGACCAGTCGTCAGGAGGAAGCACGGACAGCAGATGGTTCAGCTTCGGATTTGGTTGCGCCACCATGGCAGCCTCCTTTCCACTCGCCGTAGATTCGTATCCCAGCCATCAATGACTGTAGGGTTACAGAAACGATGGCTGCCGTGGGTCAACGCACCTCGTTGCCTAGGCTTTGTGCGGCCCACGCTCGTGACAGCACAATTTTAAGCGCGGCGATCACGGGTACCGACAAAAAAATGCCCGCAACCCCACCGAGTTGTTCGCCTGCGAGCAGCCCCACAATGACGAGGAGTGGACTGACCTTCACCCCTTCGCTCATCAGATAGGGGTTCAGCGCGTAGTCTTGGAACAGGCGGTAGGCGACGATGAATCCGATCAGCCAGAGCAAGTGCGGATACCCGCTAAAGCCGGCGACCGTGACTGTCGCCACCACCGCGGCCAACGGCCCAGCGAACGGAACGAACTCCAGCACTGCGGCCGTGGTTGCCAGCAACAGCGCATAGGGCACACCCAGCAAGTAAAACGCGATGCTGTAGACAACCAGCGTGGCCAGCGACAACAGCAAGAGCGCCCGGACATAGCGAGACAGGAGCGTGTCCAAATCCTCAATGATGCCCGCCCACATGCGCTTATCGGAAGATCGTATCCACGAGAGCAGCGCGGCATGAATCGACGGTGCTTCGTTGATCATCAGAAAGCTCATGATGGGGATAAGTACGAGATAGACGAGATTGCTTGCCGCGTGCATGACACCCAATCCAACGTTGCGAACCAGCGGCATGGCCTGGTCTGAACTCGTCGAGAGTTGCTCACGTACGAATTCCAGGATGCGCGCACGCAATGGTTCCAGGAAGCTCGGCAGCGAAAGACGATCTGCCATGGTGCTGGTATCAAGCAACTTTGGGAGTTGATCGGCGAGCCTGCCCGCTTCGTCCTGGACCGTCACACCAAACACCGAGCCAGCGACGATCGCCACGACAACGACCAGGATGAAGACGATACCGATCGATACGCTACGTGGTACCTTGCGCGGCATGTGCCGTTCCAGTCGCTCGACCAGCGGGTACAGCAAGTAGCTGAAGAACACAGCGAACACCGTGACCAACAGCACGGAGGCAATCTTGTAGACGATCAGTACGGCAAGCGCGAATAAGAAAACTGTCCAGACAATTTTGCCGGCACGTGGGTCAAATCCGAGCATGACGATTCCTCCTTGTCGGGGCTGTAGCAAAGCGAGCCCCGATCGTTAGATTTGGCTCACGTGCGTCGCAATGCTTACACTGATTTTGGTGATCACCGCGTGGACCTTCGTCAGCGTGTCTAAGAACTCGCTGAAATGCGCCGCGTCCATACGATGATGCGTCGCGATTGCATTGGCCAGTTGTTCTCTAAGCTGACGAATGTTGGCAAGCAATGCGATGACATCGCGCACGAGTTCAGGGGTACTGAGGTTGTGCAACTGAATTGCGGCGATCGCAGCTTCAAGCTCATCAATCGCGCGAATATCGAATGACCTTTCTCCTGTGGCGATCGCGCTGACGGCTTGCTTATCGGGCAGCTCGCTGATAACGCGTCGTACCAGCTCCTCTGCCGCCATGGCAATTTCGCTCACCGCTTTCGCCAATGTGCGCCTCTCCATTCGCCTTTCCGTGCGCTGAAGGAGCCAACCTGCCAGCCACGTTCCCGCAATCGCGACAATGATGGCGACTGCCTGTACCCACGCCGCTAACGCGGGATGCTTTTCGATCCAATCCAGAAGGCTGCTCATGAGAGAGTTTTCGGTTCTTGACCCAACCGTAAGCCGTCTCGTTTCCAAGTGGGGTAGGTGGCCAGCGTCAAAAAGGGCATGCGAGACTCATTCCGATTGATTGAACGTGCCGCCTTCGAGATCTCTCCTGAAATGCTGGACCCAATCGGCTCCATCGCCGAGTGGATATTCCCTTGTAATTTGGGTCGACAGTCGGGTTACCGTCACATTGCCCTGCAAACCGAAGTTCTCGTCGCCTTTTGGGTCAGTTGTATCCACTTCAAGAAGTTCGAAATCATCTTCTGCCTGACCATTGCGCTGCAAGGTTGCAAGAAATTCCCGTTGTTCATCCGGTTCGATCAGTCGCATGATTGGTACCTCATCTGTTCAAGGGGGGCGAACCGAGTGAAGGCCAGGAGTTCTGGGGTAGGTCATTGGGTGCTTTTCTACGCTGGCAGTCGTCCCGATGCCCGACCTCGCTTTCTCGATTGAACAGTTCGATCCGCCGAGTGTGTTTGTTAATGGCCCGAGAAAATTGTCGGACCGACCAGCGAAGTTGACGCAGTGGAGTGAACCGGCGACAAACGGTTGTCCGGAACGATGACGGCATGACGAAGGGGCACCTCCAGAGAGCCGCTCAGAGGCCAATTCGGCAGATCTTTCGTCGCCGCCTGCTCAATTTATGCAACTTTCGCCGTTTGTTTGCTGCATTTATAGGCCGTTCGTCGAAGCGATCCAGCCTCTTGCCGATGCAGACCGTGCCGTGTTGGCTAGGCACTAGCTTGCGCCTGTAATGGATTGACTGTCATGTGCGCACTACATAAGCACTGCTGGTCGACCTAGACTGCAATGTGCTCACAACGTGAGTCCCTCGCGATGGAGGGTCGACAAGTCAAGGTGGGGAAAGCAAGAATCCACGGATGTGTGATTTTTGGAGCGCTTTATGCCGGTCCGCCGGATCCCCAAAAACTACCTCTTCGTCACGGGACGTCACGCCTCGCAGCAGGCGGACGAAGTCATCGAGTTCGAGTCGATTCTGGAGAAGGAGTACATGCTCCTGTTGGACTCGGATCCGCAAGTCGAATCGTACGAGGGGCAGCCCGTCGAAATTCCGTTATCTCGCGGACGGATCTATGTCCCTGATCTGCCGGTGACATAAGAGGCAGCTCATCGCAGATACCGCTACTCGACCATATGGATCTACAGAGAGTCCAGTCGGGCCGCAGAGTGATGCCCCGCGGTTGCGACTTTCTGAACACCCCACGGGCTTCGCGGCGAATCCTCGTGAGGTCGGTGATGTTTTGAGCAGGTATGGTCTATGACGCCAAGCTTACCTGCTCTTGGGCTCCCGCGTGACGCTAGAGTGCGGCGAGACCTTCGATTCATCGTTTTGCTGACGCTCGATGTAGGAGGGGCGCTCCACGGATAACGTGCGAAATCGGTGTCTTTCCCAACATTTGGCATGCTCGCCAACGCTAGGGTGTCATATCGTCTGCTCGATTCCGTGACATCTCTTGCCCGAGCTCTGACTGTGTGACCCGTAACCACTGGCCCAGCGCTTCCCGCACACAGTGTTGGCACAGGTCTAGGCTGATCGTACTGCGGTCGCCGAATACTGAATCGAACCCGCAAGAGTGGTCGAAGGCTAGGCGCTCGTGCCATTCGCCATCTTTCGGGGTCATCCGACGCTGGCACCGGTCGCAGGTGCAAGCGGCGAGGTCTTGAACGGTGCGGGGTTGGTATTCGCGCATGTCGGCTTTGACGAGTGAATCATGACAAAGATAGCGGTCTACAACCCATCGGTTGGTTTGCCACGCCGTTGTTCCCGCGTCCGCCCGTGGACGGCTGCGCTGCCCACCCCGCAGGGGCGTGGACAGCGCCGGCTCTTCGGCCGGCGTCCCGCATCCGCCCACCGGCTCCCCGCGACCGTCGCCTATGGCCTGACGCGCCGCGGGGCGGCTTGCCCCAGTTGAGAGAGAAGACCGCCCCCAACCCTTCCCCCTGCAAGCAATCAGCGGTGGTTCAACGAATTGGCATCCGCGCGCGCCGTCGCGCCCGGATCGAGCCGCACGGGGACCCGGCGTAGCCGGGGAGAGCGGCGGCCCGGAGCGCAGCGGAAGGGCGATTCGGCTCTGCATGTAGTTAGCCGCGATCACTGCAGGCACCGCCTTGCACCAACACATTGTCGGGGTTGTCGGGGTCCCACACCCGCTGTACTGAGCCGTCTGAGTAGCTGTAGATGGTCCATCCGGGGCAGCCATAGCCAACCGAAACCAAAGAGGGAGCGGTGGGCACCACTGCGGCAGGCGGCGGCGATGGCGGTTGGCATCCCGGCTCGCTCCAAACTGCCCCCATCCAGACGGGTGGGTTCGTCTGCGTGTAGCCCGCCGGGCAAACAGGCGAGGGAATCGCCCCATGTTGAATCGGAGATACACAAGTCGAGTCTTGATATCCCGGAGAGCACAGTGCCGGTGCCGCCAAAGTGTTGCGCCCCGCCAAAAGCGTCAGGGCCAACAGTCGAATTTTCATGTTTCGCGTCATCTTCTTCCTTTCTCCTACCGTTTCAATGCGGCGCATTCGTGAAGAACTGCGGCGAGCCGTACGGCGACTCAGCGCAGTGGAGGAGCGCGGTGGGCCGCAGGGGCGATTCGGCTCAATGTTCGACACGCTGCTACTCAGCGCTGGGCAAACGTTGTTCGACAGGGCGAGCATTTGTCATCCTTCGAACGAGCTGCAACTGTTCTTCCGCGCCTTTTGATCTAGAACGCTGGGTTGTCGCTGAATGGGCTGCCGCTTCTCGGATTTCCGCACGTCTAGCCTGTACCGTTTTCCCGGAGTCGAGCTGAAATGAATTTGCTCGCCATCGTTGCACCAGCTCAATTACCCAGCCTCTGACGCTGGATATCGCTTCGCGCTTGCCGTGGGACACCTCTTCGAGAGCACCGGCAAGTTCGTCGGCGATGTTTTGCGCTTCTTCCACTGGGAGGTCAGCTAGCAATGCAGTGAGCAGCTCCCGATGTTGTGAAACGGTGCGATCGAATATCAGGCGTGACGTGAGTGAGGGACCATCGCTGCCGTTGTGCAATGGAGTGGTTGTGGTGGTCTTTGCGTTAGGCTGTGCCGTAGTCTTTGTTCTTTTAGTTGGTGGAGCTTCTGCCGGCTTGCCGGCGAGATCGCCACCGCCTTGCTGGGGAGCTTCGTTCCAACCAGTTGGCGGAGTTCCTGCCAACTGGTTGGATTGCAGTAGAAGTTCGATGAGGCGCTCCAAGTTGACCCTGAAATAGAGTTGGGCGGGGAGGCCGCACAGTTTCTGCTCCAGCAGCCCTAGCGCTTTGAGATGCTTCCGCGCAGATTCTTGCCGTGCGCGAGATAACGCCGTCTCCCATTCCCAGCTCTGCCTGCTTGGATCTGACGGAGGCACTATCCGGCCCTGCGAATCTCGTTCTGCATCGCGCAGCTTATAAAACCATTTCCCGTTCCCGACGATGGACTGCCAGTAGCAGGCCTGGCACAGAAAAACCGTTGCCTCAACATTGCCGATCGTACGAGCCAACGCCGGTGAAAACGGGATGACATCCCGGTTTCCCACCAGCTGGGCAACGAGTTGTGGAATCCGTGCAAACTCAGTCATGCGCGTCAACTGCCGAGCTTTCTTGCTGTTCAGGGGTCTTTACGCCATCTCGACAGCTTGTCGCCGGCGGCCGCGACGCGGAGCGTTGGAATCCGCTGCTGGGACATCTCGCCTTGCAGGCTCTTGCGGCACGAGCGTCTGAAGCCATTCCCGAACGTCCGCGGCACGCCAGCGTACGCAGCGGTTCTTCCTAATCACTGCTCTAGGGAACTCTCCGCGTCCATCGCGTTGGTAGAAGGCGTTGGTCGTGATTCCGAGCAGCGTCGCGAACTCGGTAGGGCTGATCAATGCCAGAGGATCGAACCTTGCGAAGAGGGCTCTGAAGTCGGTGTTGCCTTCGTTCGAATTTGCGCGCATGTCTTCGTCCTTCGTCGATTGACGGATGAACGAATTCTCAGTAACGTCGATCGGATCAACATGAGGCCATTTCTTCGAGGTTCGCTTATGGACCACATTGGTTCAGTCGGAGAGCAACTCACTCCAGCCAAGCAAGCGCAGATTTCAGTGCTGAACAAGATCCTCCTGACAAGCAGGGGGCGAGCTGCCTACTTGGAGAGGGAGCTGGCCATTGCCTTCCCGCATCCGATCAGTGGTACGTTGCCCAATGGGGATAGATTCAGGAAACTCTTGAACCCAAATCGGAGCCCGATGCTGCGAGCCTCGTTCGTCAACGTTGTGCGCCGAGCGAGGGAGAAGGGATGGCTTACCGATCGCGACGTTTTTGAGCTTGGACTGCGGGAAGCGATTCCCGGCGGGGAGCATCCGGCAGAAATGTTCGTGCGCTGGGATGAGGTGAACGAAATTTTCACGAAGGGGGTCGAGCGGATGTCGGCCGGACTACTTCCTCTTACTTCTGCGGGGAAGCAAGGAGGTACAACTCGATGCCCCCGCGACCATGCTGAGGCGCTCCAAGGCTATGAGGCTTGGCGAAACGAAATTCGGTCTTTGGGCTGCTGGGTTGCGAAGGCGTCGGATTGGATGGACTGGTATCAGTCAACCTCCCCAGATGTTGGCGGCCGATCCCTCTTCGTCAACGATTTGATCGACGGCTCGTTGTGCTCAGGGCATGGTGAGTGGGACGACGAGGGCCCGCCGCACGAGATCGTCGACCAAGATGAGTGGCTACCCGACTATCACCCTCTCGTAGTCAAGGAACTTATCTTGGTTTGTGACGGCGACCAGCCTTACTCCAGGCATCCGGAGCCACTCGATCGGCCTGTGCTCGTGAGGGCCGAGCGTCTTCGGTTGCAGGAAGAACAGGAATGGAGGCAGTTCAACCGTGCAATTGAGCATCGGCGCAATCGAGAGAGGTAGCGTGGCGCAAAACTGGCGCGCTGCGGGCCGGCGACTGAACAAAAGTGACGACGACTGTACAAAGAAAAAGTGTTGAAGAATCAACAAATTACCAGTAAGGTCACGGCAGTAAAGTAGTTAGTTCAAGGGCTTGTTTCTGATTCACACGGCAGGGGTCACAGGTTCAATCCCTGTACCACCCACCAAATTCGCGAGCAATCGCGCAAAAAGGCCCTCTGGCAATCGCCGAGGGCCTTTTTGTTTGGCTTGCGTTTGCTTCGCCTTCTCTCGCTTCGTTCTCCGACTGGGGTTTGCTTTTCGCGCCGCGCCAGTCGGACGTGGGTCGGTCACTTGTCTCAAAGACGCATCCCGCAAATCGATATGCACCGCGCTGAGGCGCAGTGCGCGCGAATGGCGCAATTTGCCGTTGCGTGAAGCAATGAAAGTTGCCGCTGCAAGCGGTGGCCATCGCTGTCTTCTCATCCATCCTTGTTATCGGCTGCCTGTGCTACGCGCCTCAATGCAGGTGGGAACTCGCACCGATTGGTTACACACCAACTGGCACGCACACCGGCGTGCATTGCGCATCGGCATGGGTATGGTTTCTGCTGTGTTGCAACCGGCACGATGGCGTTGCGTAGGTGTTGTGTTGCAGCGCAGATTCGTTGTTTATTGAAAGCCGTGTGGGAGCGACAAGCGTGGCAGGCGTCAGCGTGGCCGCGTCGGCATCGTTAGCACTGAGGGGTATCGAGCGCTAATGCACGCCGGACGCGGGTTTCCGAGGAGCGATGTTTTATTTTTGCCCTTTGTGCTGGCGGCTGGTTGGTCTACAGTGGATTCACTACCGCACTTAACGCACGTCACAACTAACCTCATCTGCGGCAGCCGTGTTGGGATGAGGAAGCGTCTACGGGGGAGATATGGATATTTTCCGCCACTACGCAACGCGTTTTGAGGCTCGCAAAGAGGACGAGTACAGCATCCAGGAGTACCTGGATATCTGCAAGAAGGACTCGACCGCCTATGCGACCGCCGCCGAGCGCATGCTTGCTGCGATCGGTCAGCCAGAACTGGTGGATACGCATCACGATCCACGCCTGTCTCGGCTGTTCTTCAACAAGGTCATCAAGATCTACCCGGCCTTCCGGGAGTTCTACGGCATGGAAGACACGATCGAGCAGATCGTCTCCTTCTTCAAACATGCCGCGCAGGGTCTTGAGGAGCGTAAGCAGATCCTCTATCTGCTGGGGCCTCCGGGGGGCGGCAAATCTTCGCTTGCCGAGAAGTTGAAGTCGTTGATGGAGCAGGTGCCCATCTACGCGCTCAAAGGCTCGCCCATTCACGAGTCCCCGCTCGGGCTGTTCTCGCCCGAGGAAGACGGCAAGATCCTGGAGGAAGACTACGGTATCCCGAAGCGCTATCTGAACACGATTGCCTCGCCGTGGGCGGTCAAGCGTCTGCACGAGTTCAATGGCGACATTACGCGCTTCCGCGTGGTGAAGCTGCACCCGTCGGTGCTGTCGCAGATTGCGATTTCCAAGACGGAGCCGGGCGACGAAAACAATCAGGACATTTCGTCGCTGGTCGGCAAGGTCGATATTCGCAAGCTGGAGGACTATCCGCAGGACGATCCGGACGCGTATTCGTATTCGGGCGGGCTGTGCCTGGCCAACCGCGGGCTGCTTGAATTCGTCGAGATGTTCAAGGCCCCAATCAAGGTGTTGCACCCGCTGCTGACGGCTACGCAGGAGGGCAACTACAAGGGCACTGAAGGCTTTGGCGCGATCCCCTTCGATGGCGTGATCCTCGCGCACTCGAACGAGGCGGAGTGGCAGAGCTTCAAGTCCGATCGCAACAACGAGGCTTTCCTCGACCGCATCTACATCGTCAAGGTGCCGTACTGCCTGCGGGTGTCGGATGAGGTGAAGATCTACGACAAGCTCTTGCGCAACAGCTCGCTGGCGGCGGCGCCTTGCGCGCCGAACACGCTCAAGATGATGGCGCAGTTTGCGGTGCTCACCCGTATCAAGGAGCCCGAGAACTCCAACATCTTCTCGAAGATGCGCGTGTACGACGGCGAGAGCCTGAAAGATGTCGACCCGAAAGCGAAGTCGTATCAGGAGTACCGCGACTTTGCCGGCATCGACGAAGGCATGACCGGGCTGTCGACGCGGTTCGCGTTCAAGGTGCTGTCGAAGGTGTTCAACTTTGATGGGACGGAGGTGGCGGCCAACCCGGTGCACTTGCTGTATGTGCTTGAGCAACAGATCGAGCGTGAGCAGTTCCCGCCCGAGACGGAATCCAAGCTGATGTCCTACATCAAGGAGTATCTGACCGCGCCTTATGTGGAGTTCATCGGCAAGGAGATTCAGACGTCGTATCTGGAGTCGTATTCCGAATACGGGCAGAACATTTTCGATCGGTACGTGGTGTTTGCCGACCTGTGGATCCAGGATCAGGAGTACCGCGATCCGAACACCGGCGAGATTCTCGACCGCAGCGCTTTGAACGACGAACTGGAAAAGGTGGAAAAACCGGCGGGTATTTCCAACCCGAAGGATTTCCGCAACGAGATCGTCAACTTCGTGCTGCGTGCGCGGGCCAAGAACGGGGGCAAGAACCCGGTCTGGACCAGCTACGAGAAGCTGCGTGCGGTGATCGAAAAGCGGATGTTCTCGACCACGGAGGATCTGCTGCCTGTCATCTCGTTCAACGCCAAGTCGTCGCATGACGATCGGGAAAAGCACGAGAATTTCGTCAACCGCATGGTGGAAAAGGGCTACACGCCGAAGCAGGTGCGCTTGCTGGTGGAGTGGTATCTGCGTGTCAGGAAGTCGTCCTGAGGAGGGAGTGCCTAGCAGATAACTTCCACCCGAGGGTAGACACATGGGCACGATCATCGATCGGCGCGAGAACGGTGGCGGCAAGAGCACCGTTAATAAGCAACGCTTCATCAAGCGTTACCGGGACCAGATCCGCCGTGCGGTGGCGAAGGCGGTGTCGGGCCGGAAGATCATGGACATCGAGCAGAGCGGTCAGGTGTCCATTCCGGTCAAGGACATCTCCGAGCCCATGTTCCACCATGGCCAGGGTGGGCGCCGTGAAGGCATCCACCCCGGCAACCGCCAGTTTGTGCGCGGTGACAGCTTTGACCGCCCGCAACAAGGCAGCGGCGGAACTGGTTCGCAGGCAAGCGATTCGGGCGAGGGCGAAGACGATTTCATCTTTACGCTCTCGCGCGAGGATTTCCTGAACTTCTTCTTTGAAGACATGGCGCTCCCCGACCTGGCCAAGCGCAGCCTGGCCAAGCTGGCGGAAGTGCGCAAGGTGCGCGCGGGCTTTTCGCTCGACGGCACGCCGTCCAACCTGTCGATCCTGCGCACGATGCGCAGCTCCCTCGGCCGCCGTATTGCGCTGTCCAGCCCTTACCAGCGACGTCTGCACGAGCTGGAGGCCGAATACAACGAGGTGCTCGAAAACGACGGCCCATACTGCGCACGCGCGCAGGAGCTGATGAAGGAGATGCGCCATCTGCGCTCGTGCCTGGATCGCGTGCCCTTTATCGAAAAGCTTGATCTGCGCTACAACAACCGCGTGCAGCGCAAGCGCCCACAGGCGCAGGCGGTGATGTTCTGCGTGATGGATGTGTCCGGCTCAATGGACGAAACGCGCAAGGACTTGGCCAAGCGCTTCTTCATGCTGCTGTATCTGTTCCTGAAGCGGAACTACGAGCGCATCGACGTGGTGTTCATTCGCCATCACACGGTGGCGAAAGAAGTGGAAGAAGACGATTTTTTTCACTCGCGCGAATCGGGCGGCACGGTCGTGTCGAGCGCGCTCAAGCTCATGGCAGAAGTGATTCAGGAGCGCTATTCGCCGAGCCAGTGGAACATCTACTGCGCGCAGGCATCGGATGGCGACAACTGGGCGGGGGATTCGGAACTCTGCGCCAAGATTCTGCGCGAATCGATCCTGCCGGTGACGCAGTACTACGCCTATGTGGAGGTGGTGTCGACAGAGCCACAGAACCTGTGGGAAGAGTATCTTACGTTGAAGGCTGGGCACGACAACTTCGCGATGCAGCGCATCCTCAAGGCTGACGAGATTTACCCGGTGCTGCACGACCTCTTTCAGAAGCGCGCCGCTTGATTGCTTATCGGCTCATCGGCGAGCGTGGGTTGTACCCCATCCAGCGCACCGTCGCTGCACGGCGGCAGTGCATGCCATGGCGAACACGCCACGTGTGAGATGGACGACGAACGGGAACGAGCATGGCCTATCTATCTACGGGCTCGGAGTGGACCTTCGAGCTGATCAGGCGCTACGACCAAAGCATCGCCCGCATTGCCGCTGAGTTCGGCCTGGACACCTATCCGAACCAGATCGAGATCATCACCGCCGAGCAAATGCTCGACGCCTATGCCTCGTCGGGTCTGCCGCTGGGTTACAACCACTGGTCATACGGCAAGCACTTCCTGGCATCGGAGCGCGGCTACCAGCGCGGCTTGATGGGGCTGGCTTACGAGATCGTCATCAACTCCAACCCCTGCATCGCCTATCTGATGGAGGAAAACACGATGCCGATGCAGGCGCTGACCATTGCGCATGCCTGCTACGGCCACAACTCCTTCTTCAAGGGCAACTACCTGTTCCGCACGTGGACGAACGCTGACGCCATCGTCGATTACCTGCTCTTCGCCAAGAACTACGTGGCCGAATGCGAGCAGCGCTATGGCGAGCAGGAGGTGGAGTTGCTGCTCGACTCCTGCCACGCGCTGCAGAACTATGGCGTGGACCGTTACCGGCGGCCCAAGAAGCTGTCGATCAACGAGGAGCAGGCACGCCAAGCCGAGCGTGAGCGGTATCTGGAAGCGCAGGTCAACGACTTGTGGCGCACGTTGCCCACACATCGCACACGCGCGGTGACCACGGTGGATGATGTGCCCGAGCCTGAACCGGGCTTCCCACCCGAGCCGGAAGAAAACCTGCTGTATTTCTTCGAGAAGAATGCGCCAAAGCTGCAGCCTTGGCAGCGAGAGATCGTGCGCATCGTGCGCAAGATTGCGCAGTACTTCTATCCGCAGCGTCAGACCAAGGTGATGAACGAGGGCTGGGCCACGTTCTGGCACTACACCATCCTGCACAAACTGTACGACGAGCAGCTCGTCAATGATGCCTTCATGTTGGAGCTATTGCAGGCGCACACCAACGTGATTTACCAGCCGCCATATCACAGCCCGTATTACAGCGGCTTGAACCCATACACGCTGGGCTTCCTCATCTTCCAGGACATCCGCCGTATCTGCGAATCGCCCACCGAGGAAGACTACCGCTGGGCGCCGGAAATCGCCGGAAGTGATTGGCAGCAGACGCTGGACTTTGCGATGCGCAACTTCAAGGACGAGAGCTTCCTGCTGCAGTTTCTGTCGCCTCGCGTGATCCGGGAGTTGAAGCTGTTTTCGGTGCTGGATGATGACCGCGATGCCAAGCTGCGCGTCACGGCCATCCACGACGACGACGGCTATCGCATGATCCGCCAATTGCTCGCCGCCCAGTACGACTTGTCGAACGTCGAGCCGAACATCCAGGTGACCAACGTCGACATTGGGGGCGATCGCTCCTTGACGCTGCGCCACCAGCAAAGCGCCCGCCGCCCGCTGGGCGCCAATTACGAAGAGATGCTGCGGCACGTTGTCCGGCTGTGGGGCTTTACGTGCCGGTTGGAGGTGGTCTACGAAGATGGGCGGCGCGAAATGAAATACGAGTGCAAGCCGGACTAGCGCGCCCCAACATCAGATCGTCAAACCGCGGGCGCCGCGCGTTCAGCGCCCGCACTTGTTGTATCGGAAACCGGAAGGCCAGCTTTTACGCTGGCTTTCTTTTTCTCCGATGCGAGGGGCGTTGAGGATTGTGTTTGGGGCATGGCCGGTGTTTCTGCTGTGCTGAAGCTGCCGAACAGCGCACGCACCGGCGCAATCATCGGTTCGTTGCCCCAGTGCGTTGCCAGCGTGCGCCAGGCGTCGGCTGAGGTCGTGCCCTGTTGCAGGAGGGCCTGATGCTGCTCGCTCAGCAGATTTAGCATGGTCTGGAACAAGCGGCCATTCTGCTCCATGCGGGTTTGCAGCAGCGTGGCGGGCAGGGCGGCCAGGTCTTGCCAAGAATTGGCCTCGGCAACGGATGCGCAGGCCTGCAATGCGCGCCGCTCGGCGTCTTCCACGCTCTTGAGCGTAATCTTGAGCAGCCGCTCCTGGGTTTCTTCCAGTGTGGTCAGAATGTGCAGCGCCGTCTGCAACTGCGTGCGAAAGATTTCAAGAGAGAGATCAATGCGTGCTTCCACGGTGAGCCTCCAAAGGATGTGGTGGCGAGGCCCAGCCGATGTTGTCCCGCATGGCGCCCCGGTCTCCCCCCGGTCCCCTTGGCCGCCCGCTGCGGTGGTGCGCGCGAACGTGCCGGGTGGCGCCGCTCACAGGCGGCACCTGATCTGCAGATGCAGCCTTACATGCCGAAGCGGAAATGTCCGCTGCGCAGCACGATGTTGTGCGAGTCGGTGAGCTTGAACAACGTGCGGGCCATGTCCTCAATGGTGCCGCGATGGGATTCCATGGCTTGCAGCAGATCTTCCTGCCGCCAGGATCTCGCGCCGAAATGCTCTTCCAGCGCTTCCGCCGTGACCGCGTAGCGGGCGAGGGTGCCATCCACGCTCGCGGTACAGGTGAGCGTGAGATCCGCCGCGCAGTAGCGGGGCGTGCCCGAGTGAAATTCGATGGTTTTCATGGCCGACCCCATGAAAAAAACGGCGATGCAACGCGCGCCGCCTCGCACTCAGTGTATGGCGCGGCGGGCTGAAAGCAATGTCATTACGGCGGGTTTTTGATCGGCACCAACTCCAAGCGCCGGGGCCGGCACAAGGTGGTGGATCAGACGCTGGCTTGTGTGGCCTTGCGCGCCATCTCGACGCCCTTGTTGGCTAGCGCATCGGCGCGCTCATTGCCGGGGTGGCCGGCGTGGCCCTTTACCCAGTGCCAGCTCACGTCGTGGCCAACAACCAGTTCATCGAGCGTGCGCCAGAGGTCGTCGTTCTTCACGGGCTTCTTGTCGGCGGTTTTCCAGCCGCGCGCCTTCCACCCGGCCAGCCATTCGCTGATGCCTTTCTGCACGTACTGCGAATCGGTATAGACCTTCACGCGGCACGGCCGTTTGAGCGCGCGGAAGGCCTCGATGACCGCCATGAGTTCCATGCGGTTGTTGGTGGTGACGGCTTCACCGCCGAAGAGTTCTTTCTCGTGGCTGCCCGAGACCAGCACGGTGCCCCAGCCGCCAAGGCCGGGGTTGCCCTTGCATGCGCCATCGGAATAGACGGTGACTTCCTGCATGAAAACGATGAGTAAGGTAGTGAGGAGGCGCTCAGGCGTCAGGCGCCCGATTGTCCGTCGCGTGCGGCTGCGGGCGGCGTCTTGGTCGAGTGCGAGCCGGAGGGCGTGGCAACCGGCGTACCGGCAGGCACGAGGGCCGATGCCTTGCGTGTCTTCCATGCCGGTCCGACCAGTCGCATGCCGCGCACGCGCTTGACGGCCTGCAGCATGTACACCGCCCCGAAGATGGGCCACCAGCGGTCGCCGGCTTTCTCCATGAAGGCTGTGCGCTGCAACCACTTGTCGGTGCGGTTGGGCGGGCAGTAGCAGCCGAAACGGCCGCGCACAATATCAAATCCGAGCAGCTTGAGCCAGTCTTTCAGGCGCGTGAACGCAATCATTTGGCTCTGCGCGGGCAGGAACGACTCGGTGCCCAGGCGGCGCATGCCTTGTCGTACGCCCCACAGGCTCAGCGGGTTGAAGCCGGTAATGACGAGCCGCCCCTCGGGCATCAGCACGCGCGCGACCTCGCGCAGCACTTCGTGCGGGTCGTCAGTAAATTCGAGCACATGGGGCAGGGCGACGAGGTCGATGCTTTGAGAGGCAAAGGGCAGCTCGTCGTAGCGACAGATGACGCGGGGCTTGGCTTGGCGCAGTGGCGTATTGGGGTCGGATTCGCCTTCCGCAGCGTCGGCGGGTTCGGCCGGGTTGCCGTCCATCGAATCCAGCGTTTCGGTGGGGGCAGTCGGGTCGATGTCGTCCACCACGCGGGCGATCAGCGGAATGCGGTTTTCACGCAGCGCGCCAAAGCCCGGATGGCCGAGCTGTAAGGCGTGGAAACCAAACATATCGGCCACGGTGCGGTCGAACTGCGCCTGCTCCCACCGCAGGACGTATTGCCCAGGCGGCGAAGCGAGCCAATGGTGCCAATCTATAATGCGACGATCGTTAGAGGGGTCGGACATGGTCCAGAGTGGTGTGCCGCATGGGGTGGCGCTTGAAGTCGAGGCGATCGCTGCGTTTTCCGACAATTATATTTGGGCACTTCACGATGGCCGTGTGGCAGCGGTCGTCGACCCAGGTGATGCGGAACCGGTGCTGCGCTTCCTGAAGGCGCGCGGGCTTGCGCTCGGTGCCATTGTAATCACACATCATCACGCAGATCACGTCGGCGGGGTGGCAGAGTTGGTTGCGGCGTATCCGGAGAATCCCGAGGGCACACCCTTGCCGGTGATCGGCCCGGCGGGTGAGTCGATTCCGTGCCGGACACAGCCTGTGCGCGAAGGTGATGTCGTGACGCTGGCGCAGCCTGCCGCCACGTTTCGCGTGATTGACGTGCCCGGTCATACCAGCGGGCACGTTGCCTATGTCGGCCACCTGCAAGGAAGCGATGCGCCGGCGAGCCTGTTTTGCGGCGACACGCTCTTTGCCACAGGCTGTGGCCGCCTCTTCGAGGGCACGCCCGCGCAGATGCGCACGTCGCTGGCGAAGCTCGCCGCCCTGGCGCCCGATACACATGTTTACTGCGCGCATGAATACACCGCATCGAATGTGCGTTTTGCACGTGCTGTCGAACCCGACAACGCCGCGCTCGCCGCGTGGGAGGATCAAGTGGCGGCGCTGCGCGCCAACGGGCGTTCGACGGTGCCTACCACCGTAGGCCATGAGCGTGCGACTAACCCGTTCATGCGATCGGATGAGCCGGAAGTGATTCAGGCAGTGGCCCACCACGCCGGTATCGACGCGGCAGACCCGGTTGCGGTATTCGCCGCTTTGCGCGAGTGGAAGAACGGTTTCCGTTGAGCACACTGGGCGCGCGGGGTGTTGACTGGCGCGCCGTGACGCCTTTGCCGGGGCAAGCGCCGGGTGAACGCGGGTTGACGCGGCCGGATGCCTTTCATACTATCGGGGGCAATTTTTAGCCCCAACCCCTCAGAACTTGATGCGATCCGTGCGACTTCTTGCGGCATCTGTGCTCAGTCTGCTTCTCGCGGCCTGTGCTACGGCTCCCGCGCCGAACGCCGACACCGCCAGCACAAGCGCCTCTGCCCCCCCGACCAGCCAAAACGCGCCGGTCGTCAATGTTGATCAGCAGCCTGTGGCGTCCCTGAAAGGGCCCGCCAAGGACCTCTGGGCGCGCATTCGCCAGGGTTTCTCCATGCCCGACCTGCAAAGCTCGGCCGTGGACGACCGTACCGACTGGTATGCGCAGCGCCCAGAGGCGTTCCGCCGCATGGTGGACCGCTCGAACCGCTACCTGTATCACATTGTTGAAGAACTGGAGCGGCGCAACATGCCCACCGAACTGGCCCTGCTGCCGTTCGTGGAAAGCGCGTTTAACCCCCAGGCAGTGTCGAGCGCCAAGGCGGCCGGGATGTGGCAGTTCATCCCGAGCACTGGCCGAACCTACAACCTCAAACAGAACGTCTTCCAGGACGAGCGCCGTGACGTGCTGGCCTCGACCGACGCCGCGCTGGACTATCTCTCCAAGCTGCACGACCAGTTTGGCGACTGGCAGCTTGCACTGGCCGCCTACAACTGGGGCGAAGGTTCGGTGGCCCGGGCGATTGCCCGCAACCAGGCAGCGGGCCTGTCGACCGACTACGTCAATCTGAACATGCCGGCCGAGACACGCATGTACGTGCCCAAGCTCCAGGCGGTGAAGAACATCATCGCCAATCCGGAGCGCTATGGCGTTACGTTGCCGGACATCCCGAATCACCCGTACTTCGTCACCGTTACCACCTCGCGTGATATCGATGTGTCGCTAGCGGCGAAGCTGGCCAATCTGCCGATGGACGAGTTCAAGGCGCTGAACCCGTCGTTCAATCGGCCGGTGATCCTTGGGGCGTCCAACCCGCAGATTCTGCTGCCTTACGACAACGCGGAAACGTTCCAGTACAACCTGAATACGTATCGCGGCGGCCTGTCGAGCTGGACGGCCGTGACGGTCGGCAACCGCGAACGTGTGGAGGCCTTGGCGGCTCGGCTGAAAGTTGATCCGGACACCATCCGCGAGATCAACCGCATTCCTAAGGGCATGCGCCTCAAGGCCGGTTCCACCGTGGTGGTGCCGCGCACCGATGGCGCCAAGGAGGATGCCCCCGACATCAGCCCCGAATTGGCGGAGAACGCCACGATGGCCGTCGAGCCCGATATGCCGGATCTGCGCCGCGTGGTGGTGCGCGCGGGCAAACGCGACACTGTGGCGGGCCTGTCGCGGCGCTATGGCGTGTCGGTCGCGCAGATTCGTGCGTGGAACCAGTTGCCCGGCGATGCCATTCCCAAGGGGCACAACGTGGTGCTGATGCTGCCGCAGGCGCGCGGCGGCGCCCGAGGCGGCCAGGTGCGGGTGGTTCGTGTCTCGACCGCTGGCGCGCATGCCACAACGGGGCGTGTGCCGGCGGCCAAGGTGGCCGGCAAGCCGGTGGTCAAGGCCAAGCCAGTGGCAAGCACATCGGCCAAGCGCAAGAAGCGCTAAGGCTGGCACGATAAAACGGCGTCCTGCGGGGCGCCGTTTTGCTTTGGGGCGGCGGGTAAGACCTGCGTAAGTTCGCGGCCTCAAAGTGTGTGCACTCAACACATCAAGATCGAGCCATCGTAGACGATGGCCAGGAGACAACGCCATGCCTATGTCCGCCGCGTATCGCGCGCTGTATCAGCGTTCCATTGACGACCCTGCCGGCTTCTGGGATGAACAAGCCCAGCGCATCGACTGGCAGACGCCATATTCCGCCGTGCTCGACGAATCTCGCTTGCCGTTTGCGCGATGGTTTGTGGGCGGGCGCACCAACCTGTGCCACAACGCTGTCGACCGACACCTCGCCACGCGCGGTGAGCAGCGAGCGCTGGTGTATGTCTCCACCGAAACCGGCATCGAGACCACGTACACGTATCGCCAGCTCTATCGCGAGGTCAACCGCATGGCAGCCAGCCTGCAGGCGTTGGGCGTCAAGCGCGGCGACCGCGTGCTGATCTATCTGCCGATGATTCCCGAAGCGGCCTTTGCCATGTTGGCGTGCGCGCGCATTGGGGCGATCCATTCCGTGGTGTTCGGCGGCTTCGCGTCCAACAGCCTGGCGACGCGTATTGATGACGCCACGCCGCGTGTGATTGTCAGCGCCGATGCGGGCTCGCGCGCGGGCAAGGTGGTGGAGTACAAGCCGCTGCTTGATGCGGCGATTGACCTGGCGGCGCACAAGCCCGAGCACGTCCTGTTGGTCAACCGCAAGCTCGCACCGATGCAGCATCACCCGCGCGACGTCGATTACGCCACGCTCGCTGCGCAGCATGCCGACGCAGACGTGCCTTGTGAGTGGATGGAATCGAGCGAGCCTTCGTACATCCTGTACACCTCGGGCACAACCGGCAAGCCAAAGGGTGTACAGCGCGATACCGGCGGTTATGCGGTAGCGCTGGCCGCCTCGATACCGCTCATCTTCGGCGCGCAGGCGGGTGACACGATGTTCACGGCATCGGACGTTGGCTGGGTGGTGGGGCACAGCTACATCGTGTACGCTCCGCTGCTCGCTGGCCTGACGACCGTGATGTATGAAGGCACACCGATCCGCCCGGACGGTGCGGTGTGGTGGCGCATCGTCGAGCAATACCGCGTGAACGTGATGTTCACCGCGCCCACGGCGATTCGCGTACTCAAGAAACAAGACCCGGCGCTGCTGCAGCGGCATGATCTCTCCAGCCTGCGCCGCCTGTTCCTGGCCGGCGAGCCGCTGGATGAGCCGACCGCAAGCTGGATCGGCGAGGCGCTGCACAAGCCCATCGTCGACAACTACTGGCAGACCGAGACCGGATGGCCCATGCTCGCCATCCCGCAAGGCGTGGAGCCTTCCACGCAAAAGCTCGGCTCGCCGGGCTTTCCGGTGTACGGCTACAAGCTCGACATCCTGGACGAGGCGACCGGGCAGCCGTGCGCACCCGGCGAAAAAGGTCTGCTGGCAGTCGCCGCGCCGCTGCCGCCAGGCTGCATGACCACCATCTGGGGCGACGACGCCCGCTTCCTGAAGACGTATTGGTCTGCGTTCCCTGGCCGGCACATCTACTCCAGCTTTGACTGGGGCGTGCGAGACGACGATGGCTACGTGACCATCCTCGGCCGTACTGATGATGTGATCAACGTTGCGGGGCATCGTCTTGGCACGCGCGAGATCGAAGAGAGTCTGTCGTCGCATCCGGCCATCGCCGAAGTGGCCGTAGTGGGGGTGGCAGACCAGCTCAAAGGGCAAGTGGCGATGGGGTTTGCCATCGTGCGCGATGCATCGCGGGTGGCCGAGCCGGCGGATCGCCTGGCGCTGGAAGGCGAATTGATGCGCACCGTGGAGGCCCAATTGGGGGCCGTGGCGCGGCCGTCACGCGTATTTTTCGTCAATGCGCTGCCCAAGACGCGGTCCGGCAAGCTGTTGCGGCGCGCAATGCAGGCGGTCGCCGAGGGGCGCGATCCGGGCGACCTGACCACCATTGAAGACCCGACCGCGCTGGCTCAGGTGCAGGCCGCCATGCGCGGATAGCCGATCTGCAAAAGTGACGCCCGCGCCAAGCCGGTGGCAGGGCGGCTGACACGGCGGGACGTCACAATTGACGTGCGACCCGCCGTTAAGTCCTTCCTTTTATTGAGTTTTTTGCGGCGCCCGGGTATAATTTTCAGGTTTGAGTTCAGAAACCCATCACCCTAGCGCCAACCGCTTCCTACCTCCCGCCTACCGCCCCGTCTGCCTTGTTTTCCCGGTGAATTTTCCCGGGTTTCGACGCGCAAACGGCCCGGATTCCGCGCAGCCGGAAATCCGCTTCGGCGCCAAGGCGATCAGGTCGGCACAGGGTGAATCCAGCAGGAGCTACCCGTGTTGCCGTCTTTCCCGCCCGCCATCCTCGCGCTTGCAGACGGCACGGTCTTTCGTGGCTATTCCATCGGTGCGGCCGGTCATACGATCGGCGAAGTGGTGTTCAACACCGCTATCACCGGTTATCAAGAAATCCTCACCGATCCGAGCTACTCGCGCCAGATCGTCACGCTCACGTATCCGCATATCGGTAACGTGGGGGTGAACCGTGAGGACGTTGAAGCTACGAAAGTCCATGCCGCCGGCCTCATCATCAAAGACTTGCCGCTTCTGGCATCGAACTTCCGCAAGGAGCACACGCTCTCGCATTATCTGAAGGGCGAGAAGGTCGTCGCCATTGCCGGTATCGACACTCGGAAGCTGACCCGAATCCTGCGCGAGAAGGGCGCCCAGAACGGCTGCATCCTGGCCGGCGAAGACAACGTGCAAAAGGCCATCGATCTGGCGCGCTCGTTCCCGGGCCTGTCGGGCATGGATCTGGCGAAGGTGGTGTCCGTCACTGAGCCGTACGAGTGGACGCAGACCGAATGGGCGCTGGGCCGCGGCTACGGCAAGCAGGAAGCGCCGAAGTACCACGTGGTTGCGTATGACTTCGGCGTGAAGTTCAACATCCTGCGCATGCTGGCCGAGCGCGGTTGCCGCGTGACGGTGGTGCCGGCCCAGACCAGCGCCGCTGATGTGCTGGCCTACAACCCCGACGGCGTGTTCCTGTCCAACGGCCCCGGAGATCCGGAACCGTGCGACTACGCCATCGCCGCCACGAAGGAATTCCTTGAGCGCCGCATCCCGACGTTCGGCATCTGCCTGGGTCACCAGATCATGGGCCTGGCTGTCGGCGCCAAGACGCTCAAGATGAAGACCGGCCACCACGGCGCCAACCACCCGGTCAAGGATCTGCAGGACAGCCGCGTGGTCATCACGTCGCAGAACCACGGTTTTGCGGTGGACCCGGAATCGCTGCCGGCCAACGCACGCGTGACGCACGTCTCGCTGTTCGACGGCACGCTGCAGGGCTTCGAGCTGACGGATCGCCCGGCATTCTGCTTCCAGGGTCACCCGGAAGCGTCGCCTGGCCCGCACGACATCGCGTACCTGTTCGACCGCTTCACCGCGGCGATGGACGCGGCCAAGCAGTAAAGCAAACGAGATCGCCATGAACGCCTTCATGCTCGCCCACTTCGGCATCACCGAGTTCTGGACCTTCCTGCTGGGCACGATCTTCATCGTGCTGCTGCCGGGGCCGAACTCGATGTATGTGCTGTCGGTGGCGGCCCGTCGCGGTGTGCGCGCGGGTTACCAGGGCGCATGCGGCGTGTTTCTGGGCGATGCCATCCTGATGGTGCTGTCGGCGGCGGGCGTGGCCTCGCTGCTGAAGGCGAGTCCGGCGCTGTTCTACGTCGTGAAGTACATCGGCGCGGCGTATCTCGCGTGGATCGGCTTGCAGATGCTGCGCGGCGCGGTGCGCAACTGGCGCGCGCGCAAGGCTGGCGAGTCGGTCGAGCAGAACGCGGCTCCGGCCGATGAATCGCATCCGTTCAAGAAGGCGCTGATCATCAGCCTGCTGAACCCGAAGGCGATCCTGTTCTTCATCTCGTTCTTCATCCAGTTCGTCGATCCGCACTACGCATTGCCGGTGGTGTCGTTCGTCGTGCTGGGGCTGGTCTGCCAGATCTGCAGCTTCCTGTACCTGACCACCATCATCTTCGTGGGCGCGCGGCTGGCCGCGGCGTTCCGCGCGCGACGACGTCTGTCTGCTGGTATGAGCAGCGGCGTCGGCGCCATGTTTATCGGCTTTTCCGCCAAGCTGGCGACGGCCACACTGAATTAATCGAATCGAGCGGGTTATGCCAAAACGTACAGACATTAAAACCATCCTGATCATCGGCGCGGGTCCGATCATCATCGGCCAGGCGTGCGAGTTCGATTACTCCGGCGCGCAGGCTTGCAAGGCGCTGCGTGAAGAAGGCTTCAAGGTGGTCCTGGTCAACAGCAACCCGGCCACGATCATGACCGACCCCAGCACGGCCGATGTGACCTACATCGAGCCGATCACCTGGGAGGTGGTCGAGCGCATCATCGCCAAGGAGCGCCCGGACGCGATCCTGCCGACCATGGGTGGGCAGACCGCGCTGAACTGCGCGCTGGACCTGCACCGCCACGGCGTGCTGGCCAAGTACAACGTCGAGCTGATCGGCGCATCGCCCGAGGCCATCGACAAGGCCGAAGACCGCCAGAAGTTCAAGGACGCGATGACCAAGATCGGCCTGGGCTCGGCCAAGTCGGGCATCGCGCATTCGATGGACGAAGCGGTGGCCGTGCAGTCGCAGATCGCCAAGGAAACCGGCACCAGCGGTTATCCGATCGTGATCCGCCCGTCGTTCACGCTGGGCGGCACGGGCGGCGGCATCGCCTACAACCGCGAAGAATTTGAAGAGATCTGCAAACGCGGTCTCGACCTCTCGCCGACCAACGAGCTGCTGATCGAAGAATCGCTGCTCGGCTGGAAGGAATACGAGATGGAAGTCGTGCGCGACAAGGCTGACAACTGCATCATCGTCTGCGCGATCGAAAACCTGGACCCGATGGGCATCCACACCGGTGACTCCATCACCGTGGCCCCGGCACAGACGCTGACCGACAAGGAATACCAGATCCTGCGTAACGCCTCGCTGGCCGTGCTGCGCGAGATCGGCGTCGACACCGGCGGTTCGAACGTGCAGTTTTCGATCAATCCGAAGGATGGCCGGATGATCGTGATCGAGATGAACCCGCGTGTGTCGCGCTCCTCCGCGCTGGCCTCGAAGGCCACGGGTTTCCCGATCGCCAAGGTTGCCGCCAAGCTGGCCGTGGGCTACACGCTGGATGAGCTGAAGAACGAGATCACCGGCGGTGCGACGCCGGCGTCGTTCGAGCCGTCGATCGACTACGTGGTCACCAAGGTGCCGCGTTTCGCGTTCGAAAAGTTCCCGCAGGCCGACAGCCACCTGACCACGCAGATGAAGTCGGTGGGTGAGGTGATGGCCATGGGCCGCACCTTCCAGGAATCGTTCCAGAAGGCGCTGCGTGGCTTGGAAGTCGGCGTGGATGGTCTGGACGAAAAGTCGACCGACCGCGACGAGATCATCGAAGAGATCGGCGAAGCCGGCCCGGACCGCATCTGGTATCTGGGCGACGCGTTCCGGCTGGGCCTGTCGATCGACGAGGTCTATGCCGAGACGGCTGTTGACCCGTGGTTCCTCGCGCAGATCGAAGACATCGTCAAGACCGAAGCGCTGGTCAAGGCCCGCACGCTGGATAGCCTGTCGGCTGCCGAACTGCGGCTGCTCAAGCAGAAGGGTTTCTCCGACCGCCGCCTCGCCAAGCTGATGAAGACGACGGCCAAGGCCGTGCGCGAGAAGCGCATCGCCGAGAAGGTGCGTCCGGTCTACAAGCGCGTCGACACGTGTGCTGCCGAGTTCGCGACCAACACCGCGTATCTGTACTCGACGTACGAAGCCGAACACGGCGAATGCGAAGCCGAGCCGACCAACAACAAGAAGATCATGGTGCTGGGCGGTGGCCCGAACCGGATCGGCCAGGGCATCGAATTCGACTACTGCTGCGTGCACGCCGCGCTGGCGCTGCGCGAAGACGGGTACGAGACCATCATGGTCAACTGCAACCCGGAAACCGTTTCGACCGACTACGACACGTCTGACCGTCTGTACTTTGAGCCGGTGACGCTGGAAGACGTACTCGAAATCGTCGACAAGGAAAAGCCGGTTGGCGTGATCGTGCAGTATGGCGGCCAGACGCCGCTCAAGCTCGCGCTCGACCTGGAAGCCAACGGCGTGCCCATCATCGGTACGTCGCCGGACATGATCGACGCGGCCGAAGACCGTGAGCGCTTCCAGAAGCTGCTGCACGACCTGGGCCTGCGTCAGCCGCCCAACCGCACCGCACGCGCCGAAGACGAAGCACTCAAGCTGGCCGAAGAAATCGGCTACCCGCTGGTGGTGCGTCCGTCGTACGTGCTGGGTGGCCGCGCGATGGAAATCGTGCACGAGCCGCGCGACCTCGAGCGCTACATGCGCGAGGCCGTGAAGGTGTCGAACGACAGCCCCGTGCTGCTTGACCGCTTCCTGAACGACGCTATCGAATGCGACGTGGATTGCCTCTCCGACGGCAAGCGCGTCTTCATCGGCGGCGTGATGGAGCACATCGAGCAGGCTGGCGTGCACTCGGGCGACTCGGCGTGCTCGCTGCCGCCGTACTCGCTGTCGCAAGCCACCGTGGACGAACTCAAGCGCCAGACCGCTGCAATGGCCAAGGCGCTGAACGTGGTTGGCCTGATGAACGTGCAGTTCGCCATCCAGCAGAAGGACGGTCAGGACATCGTCTACGTGCTGGAAGTGAACCCGCGTGCGTCGCGTACGGTGCCGTATGTGTCGAAGGCGACCGGCATTTCGCTGGCCAAGGTGGCGGCACGTTGCATGGCCGGCCAGTCGCTGGATTCGCAAGGTATTGAGACGGAAGTCGTGCCGGCGTACTACAGCGTCAAGGAAGCCGTGTTCCCGTTCAACAAGTTCCCGGGCGTTGACCCGGTGCTTGGACCGGAAATGCGCTCCACCGGCGAAGTAATGGGCGTCGGCAAGACTTTCGGTGAGGCGCTGTTCAAGAGCCAGCTCGCCGCCGGTTCGCGCCTGCCCGAGAAAGGCACCGTGCTGATGACGGTCAAGGACAGCGACAAGCCGGCCGCGGTGGAGGTTGCCCGCGCCCTGCATACGCTGGGGTACCCGATCGTCGCGACGCGCGGCACGGCATCGGCCATCGAAGCGGCTGGCATTCCGGTGCGCGTGGTGAACAAGGTGAAGGACGGCCGTCCGCACATCGTCGACATGATCAAGAACGCCGAGATCGCACTCGTGTTCACGACCGTCGATGAGACGCGCACGGCGATTGCCGACTCGCGCTCGATCCGCCAAGCCGCACTGGCGCAACGTGTGACGTACTACACGACCATCGCCGGTGCCCGTGCCGCGGTGGAGGGTCTGAAGCACATGCAGAATCTGGATGTGTACGACCTGCAGGGGCTGCACGCCAGCCTCTAATGCCTTCATAAGGCTTCGCGACGCGGCATAGCGTCGCGGCGGAAACCCCCGGGGAATGTGGCAACTGCGGGCAGTTGCCGCCTCTGGGCGGTTCGCCTAAACTACAGCGTCCGTGTCAAAACAACGACAGCCGCCGTCAGGCGGGTGTGCGCTACGCGCCCTCCCGCTTCGCAGCGGCTGATTTTTTTGTGATCCCGAATTACCCACTATGAGCACCATTCCCATTACCAAGCGCGGTGCCGAGATGCTCAAGGAAGAGCTGCAGCGCTTGAAGACCAAGGAGCGTCCGGCCGTCGTCAACGCCATCGCGGAGGCGCGCGCCCAGGGCGATCTGTCTGAAAACGCCGATTACGACGCCGCCAAGGAGCGCCAGGGCTTTATCGAAGGCCGCATCATGGAAATCGAATCCAAGCTGGCCGCTGCGCAGATCATCGACCCGGCAGCGCTGGACGCGGAAGGCCGCGTGGTCTTCGGTGCCACCATCGATCTGGAAGATCTGGACTCTGGCAAGCCTGTGACGTACCAGATCGTCGGCGATGACGAAGCCGATCTGGAAACGGGCAAGATCTCGATCAGCTCCCCGATCGCGCGCGCGTTGATCGGCAAGTTCGAAGGTGATGTCGCCACCGTGGTCGCCCCGGGCGGCGAGCGCGAGTACGAAGTCGTCGCGGTCAAGTACCTCTAATCTGCACCCGGAGCTGACCACCATGCCGCAGCGCTTCTTCCAGTTGCTTGCCACGGTGTGGTGCGGTTCCCTCTGGACCATTGGCTACATCGCGGCGCCCACGCTGTTTGCCATGCTGGAAGATCGCCAACTGGCCGGCGCGATCGCTGGTCGGCTGTTCCACGCAGAGGCGTGGATCGGCCTTGCGTCCGGTTGCCTCCTGCTCTTGGCTGCCACGGCATTGGTCCGGCGCGGGCAGGGCGGTTACAAGCCGTTGCGCTGGCTGGTGCTGGGGATGCTGGTGTGCGTGTTGGTCGGCTATTTCGGCCTGCAGCCGTTCATGGCTTCGTTGCGGGAGCAAGCTGCAGCGCAGGGCTTGGCGGTGGGGGAGTCGGCATACCGTGCGCAGTTTGGCATGCTGCATGGCGTGTCCAGTGCGTTTTATCTCGTCCAAAGCCTGCTTGGCCTTGCGTTGATCTGGAAAACGGCTGGCATCCGGCAAGCTTCCTAAGGCAAAAAAAGACCGGCTGAAACGCCGGTCGTTTTATGTGCGATGCCGAATCAGGACAGTGCCTTCTTCTTCTGGCTGGCTTGACGCGGCTTGGCGCGCTTGACGTTGCCGCCCGCCGTGACGCGCTCGTTGCCGAGCACGTTCAGGCGAACCGGCTTCGGGCGGCGGGTGCTATTGGGATTGGGCTTGCGTACCGTGACCGATCGCGGGCTGGCGCCAACGGTGGTCTTGCGGGGCGGCTTGAGGTCCTTCGGTTGGTTTTCCTTCAGGTAGGCGGGGCCTTCGCGCCAGATCACCAGCAGCTTGCCGATGTGCTGAACCGGAGCGGCCTGCAGGCGGGCGCAGATGGTGTCGTAGATTTCGATGCGCGCTTCGCGGTCATCGCCGGCCACGCGGACCTTGATCAACGTGTGAGCCGCCAGCGAGCGGTCGATTTCGGCCAGAACGGCCTTGGTCAGGCCCTCCGCACCGATGATGACGACCGGGTTCAACGCGTGCGCTTCCGAGCGCAGTTCCGATCGTTGGGCAGGGGTGAGGGTGAGGGCGGGCATAAATAAGGGCGGGATCGCGCAAAAAGACAAACGGCGCGTATTATCCGCCAAAATCAGTCCAAGCCGCCATGTTTAGGCAGTTTGGCAATCCATTCGATGGCAAAGAACAAGTTCAACCAGTCGTGGCTGCACGACCATATCAACGATCCGTACGTGAAGCTGGCGCAGCGCGAGGGCTATCGCGCGCGCGCCGCCTACAAGCTCAAGGAAATCGACGAGCAGGACAAGCTGATCAAGCCAGGCCAGGTCATCGTTGACCTGGGCGCCGCGCCGGGCAGCTGGAGTCAGTACGTGCGCAACAAGCTGGCCGCGTCGCCGCGCGCCAAGGACGGGCGTATCGACGGCGCCATCGTCGCTATCGATATCCTGCCGATGGAAGCGATCGCCGACGTCGAGTTCATCCAGGGTGACTTCCGGGAGGACGCGGTCTTCCAGCAACTCGAACAAATTGTGCTGGAGACCACCGGCGGGGGCAAAGTTGACCTTGTTTTGTCGGATATGGCCCCCAATCTCTCCGGAGTGGCGTCGGCGGACGCCGCACGCATGGAGCACATTGCCGAACTGGCCGTCGAATTTGCCATGGCGCACCTGAAACCCGAGGGTGCATTGCTGATCAAATGTTTTCACGGCAGCGGCTATAGTCAGATCGTCGAGATGTTCAAGCGCCATTTCAAGATCGTGGCGCCGCGCAAGCCGAAGGCTTCCCGCGACAAATCGTCCGAGACGTTCCTGCTCGGTCGCCAGCTCAAGCATCCGGGCTGACGGACGTTACTCAGGAAAGGCACTCGACGCTGAGTGGGTGGCCGATGGTCTTGCGGGCAATCAACCTGCGGCAGTATCCGTGCATTACAATGCCAAGCATCCCGTCAAGGCATTTCTAAAGGAGTCTCGCCTTGAATAACAACTGGTTTCAGAAGGCGGCCATCTGGTTGGTGATTGCCTTGGTGCTGTTCACCGTCTTCAAGCAGTTCGACAAGCCACGCACCCAAGAGGGCGTGACGTACTCGCAATTCATGGATGACGCGAAGGCCGGCAAGGTCAAACGCGTGGAAGTGCAGGGGCGTACGCTGCTGGTCACGCCCAACGAGGGCAACAAGTATTCGATCATCTCGCCGGGCGACATCTGGATGGTCGGCGACCTGATGAAGTACGGCGTGCAGGTGACCGGTAAGGCCGAAGACGAGCCGAATATGCTCTATTCGATACTTACCTACCTGGGCCCGACGCTGCTGATCATCGTGTTTTGGTTCTACATGATGCGGCAGATGCAGGGCGGCGGGAAAGGCGGTGCATTCTCGTTCGGCAAGTCGCGCGCGCGGTTGATCGACGAGAATAACAACAGCGTCACGTTTGCCGATGTGGCCGGCTGTGACGAGTCGAAGGAAGAAGTCGTCGAGCTCGTCGACTTCCTCAAAGATCCTCAAAAGTTCCAAAAGTTGGGCGGCCGTATTCCGCGCGGCGTGCTGCTGGTGGGCCCTCCGGGTACCGGTAAGACGCTGTTGGCGCGTGCCATCGCCGGCGAAGCCAAGGTGCCGTTCTTCAGCATCTCCGGTTCGGACTTCGTTGAAATGTTCGTAGGCGTGGGCGCGGCCCGCGTGCGCGACATGTTCGAAAACGCTAAGAAGCAGGCGCCCTGCATCGTCTTCATCGACGAAATCGACGCAGTGGGCCGCCACCGTGGCGCCGGCATGGGCGGCGGCAACGACGAGCGTGAACAGACCCTGAACCAGATGCTGGTCGAAATGGATGGCTTCGAGGCTAACTCGGGCGTCATCGTCATTGCAGCCACGAACCGTGCTGATGTGCTCGACAAGGCGCTGCTGCGTCCGGGCCGCTTTGACCGCCAAGTCTATGTGGGCCTGCCGGATATCCGCGGCCGCGAGCAGATCCTCAAGGTGCACATGCGCAAGGTGCCGATCGGCAACGACGTGGATGCATCGGTGCTGGCACGCGGTACGCCAGGTTTCTCGGGCGCCGATCTTGCCAACCTGGTCAACGAGGCTGCGCTGTTTGCTGCTCGCCGTAACAAGCGCGTGGTCGACATGCAGGACTTCGAAGACGCCAAGGACAAGATCTACATGGGTCCGGAGCGCAAGTCGGCCGTGATCCGTGAGGAAGAGCGCAAGGCTACGGCGTACCACGAGTCGGGCCATGCAGTGGTGGCCAAGCTGCTGCCGAAGGCTGATCCGGTGCACAAGGTCACGATCATGCCGCGCGGTTGGGCGGGCGGTCTGACGTGGCAGCTGCCGGAACACGACAAGCACTACGCCTACAAGGATACGATGCTCGAAGAGATCGCCATCCTGTTCGGCGGGCGTGCTGCGGAAGAGGTCTTCCTGGGCGCGATGAGCACCGGCGCTTCGAACGACTTCGAGCGCGCCACTAAGATGGCCCGCGACATGGTGACGCGGTATGGCATGAGCGACACGCTCGGCACCATGGTCTACGTGGATACCGAGCAGGACGGCTTCTTCGGCCGCATGGCCTCGAAGACGGTGTCCGAAGCGACGCAGCAGAAGGTGGATTCGGAAATTCGCCGTATCGTGGACGAACAGTACGCGCTGGCCAAGGGCTTGCTCGAATCGAACCGCGACAAGGTGGAGGCGATGACCGCTGCGCTGCTCGAATGGGAAACCATCGACGCAGACCAGGTCAACGACATCATGGACGGCAAGCCGCCGCGCCCGCCGCGCTACGGTTCCACCGGTGGTGGCAGCACGCCGCCGGGTGGTGGTACTCCTGCCGTGAATCCGGGCAATGTGCCTGCCACGGCATGATGACCGCGTAGTTTGCCGCTCCAGCGGCGATGCAGAACAGCCGGTGCCCGCGCACCGGCTTTTTTGTGGCTGCCTTTTTAATGAGCCTCGCGTAGCATTCCGGTCCTGCGCTGCATTCTGAACCGCCTATCGTGTCTGCTTTGATTCCGACCACCACGCATTTCCAGTGCGGACGTTTTCGTTACCCGCGTGATCGGCGCCCGCTGGTCATGGGTATTCTCAATGTCACGCCGGATTCGTTCTCCGACGGCGGCCAACACGCCACGCGCGATGCGGCGTTGCGCCATGCCGAGCAACTGATCGCCGAAGGCGTCGACATGATCGATATCGGTGGTGAGTCTAGCCGGCCAGGTGCCGCACCGCTGGGCTTGCAGGAAGAGCTCGACCGCGTCATGCCGATCGTTGAGGCCCTGCGTGACTGCGGCAAGCCGTTGTCGATCGACACCTACAAGCCCGATGTGATGCGCGCCACGCTGGATGCGGGCGCCGACCTCATCAACGACATCTGGGGCTTCCGCCGCCCGGGTGCGATCGAGGCCGTTGCGCAAGGTAGCGCTGGCCTCTGCGTCATGCATATGCAGCGCGATCCGGAAACCATGCAGGAATCGCCGAGCTATGCAGATTTGATGGGCGAGGTGGCGGTGTTCCTGCGCGCCCAAGCCGAGGCGCTGATGGCCGCCGGTGTGAGTGCAGACCGCATTTCGCTGGACCCGGGGTTTGGCTTTGGCAAGACGCCGAATCACAATCTCACGATGCTTAATCGCTTAGCGGAGTTCGAGCAGATCGGGCTGCCGTTGCTCGCCGGCTTGTCACGCAAATCGACGCTGGGTGCGGTGCTTGGTGGCAAGCCTCCCGTAGAGCGGGTGACGGCCAGCGTGGCGGCAGCGCTGCTGGCCGCGGAGCGGGGCGCGTTCATCGTGCGGGTGCACGACGTGCAACCGACGGTGGAAGCCCTGCAGGTCTGGTGGGCCATGCGCCACGAACGGTTCGATCCACCGCTGGAATGACAGCCGACCCGGCCTCGCGCGGTCGGGTGTCGAGCGAACAGACGATTGCCCGGCTGTGTCCGGCGCCTTACAAACAAAGAAAGCACCATCTTCAGGAGAAATTCCCCATGTCCAGGAAGTATTTCGGCACCGATGGCATTCGCGGACGCGTCGGCGAAAGCCCGATCACGCCGGATTTTGTGCTGCGCCTAGGTTATGCCGCCGGCCGGGTGCTGGCGCATGGCAACGAAGCGCACGGCCATGGACGCCCCACCGTGTTGATCGGCAAGGACACGCGCTTGTCCGGCTACATGTTGGAAGCCGCTCTGGAAGCCGGCTTTACGGCCGCCGGTGTGGACGTGCTGATGAGCGGCCCGCTGCCCACCCCCGGCGTGGCGTACCTGACGCGTGCGCTGCGGTTGTCGGCGGGGGTGGTGATTTCCGCATCGCACAACCCGTATTACGACAACGGCATCAAGTTTTTCTCGGCAACGGGCGACAAGCTGCCCGATGAGACCGAATTGCAGATCGAGGCCCAACTGGAAAAGCCGATGGAATACGCGGCTTCCGACGCGCTTGGCCGCGCGCGCCGCATTGACGATGCTGCCGGCCGCTACATCGAGTTCTGCAAGAGCACGTTCCCGAGCGACCTCAACCTCTTCGGCATGAAGGTCGTGCTGGATAGCGCGCACGGGGCGGCTTATCACATTGCGCCGCATGTGTTCCATGAGCTGGGCGCGGACGTGGTCTCCATCGGCAATCAGCCGAATGGGCGCAACATCAACGACGGCTATGGCGCGACGGCACCGGCCAAGCTGGTGGAGGCTGCGCGCGAACACGCTGCCGACATCGGCCTGGCTTTCGATGGCGATGCCGACCGCCTGCAGGTGGTTGACCGTAACGGCCGCCTGTACAACGGCGATGAACTGCTCTACGTCATGGTGCAGGCGCGCCGTGCCGCGGGCTTGCCGGTGCAGGGCGCGGTGGGGACACTGATGACGAACCTGGCTGTGGAACTCGCACTCAAGGCGCAGGGTATTGAGTTTGTGCGCGCCAAGGTCGGCGACCGCTACGTGCTGGAAGAGCTGAAGAAGAACGGCTGGCTGCTGGGCGGCGAGGGCTCCGGCCACTTGCTTTGCCTCGACAAGCACAGCACCGGCGACGGCATCATCTCGGCGCTGCAGGTGCTCGCTGCGCTGCGCCGCAGCGGCCAGACGCTCGAGCAGATGCTGGACGGCGTGCGCCTGTTCCCGCAAAAGCTCATCAATGTGCGTGTGGAAAAGGGCTTCGATTGGAAATCGCACGCGGGCCTGCAAGCCGCGCTCAAGACCAGTGAGGCTGAGCTGGACGGCAAGGGCCGTGTACTGATCCGGCCTTCCGGCACGGAACCGGTGGTGCGCGTGATGGTGGAAGCGCAAGACGCCGAATTGGCGAACCAGCATGCGGAGCGTCTGGCGGCGACGTTCCAGTGACGCTGCCGTGACAAACGAATGCACTGAAAGCGACCTTCGGGTCGCTTTTTTTATGCGCGCGAGCCGACTTTCGTGTCTTACAGGGCAGTTATAAGAAGTTTCTGTGTTGTCACGGAACTGTCATTTACGCGGCCTAAAGTTCGGGTGTCAAAAATCTGTCATCGCTCAACCGCTCCTCGGAGAACACACATGAAACTGGTCAAGACCGCGATCGCGGGCGTCGCTTCGCTGGCTATTGCTGGTGCTGCGTTTGCTGCCGACATCACCGGCGCTGGCGCCACCTTTCCGGCTCCTGTCTACAGCAAGTGGGCTGCCGCCTATCAACAGGCGACCGGCACCAAGGTGAACTACCAAGCCATCGGCTCGGGTGGTGGCATCAAGCAGATCACGGCCAAGACGGTCGACTTTGGCGCGTCCGACATGCCGCTGAAAGACGCAGACCTGAACAAGGACAACCTGCTGCAATTCCCGACCGTGATCGGCGGCGTGGTGCCGGTGATCAATCTGCCGGGCGTGAAGCCGGGTGATCTGATGCTCAACGGCGACGTGCTGGGCAAGATCTACCTGGGCGAAATCAAGAAGTGGAACGATCCGGCCATCGCCAAGCTGAACCCGAAGGCCAAGCTGCCGGACCAGGACATCCTGGTGGTGCGCCGAGCTGACGGCTCGGGCACGTCGTTCATCTTCACGAACTACCTGTCGAAGGTGAATACCGAGTGGAAGAGCAAGGTTGGCGAGGGCACGACCGTGAACTGGCCGATCGGTACGGGCGGCAAGGGTAACGAGGGCGTGGCTGCGTTCGTGCAGCGTCTGAAGGGCGCAATCGGCTACGTTGAGTACGCCTACGCCAAGCAGAACAAGATGACGCACGTGAACCTGCAGAACAAGGCCGGTAACGTGGTGCAGCCGACCGCCGAAGCCTTCAAGGCCGCTGCTGCCGGCGCAGACTGGAACAAGTCGTTCTACCAGATCCTGACGGACGAGCCGGGCAAGGACGCATGGCCGATCGCCGGTGCAACGTTCATCCTGCTGCACAAGACGCAGGACAAGCCGGCGCAGGGCGCTGAAGTGATGAAGTTCTTCGACTGGGCCTACAAGGGCGGCGACGGCGCAGCCAAGGACCTGGACTACGTGCCGCTGCCGGATGTGGTGAAGAACCAGATCCGCGCGACGTGGAAGTCGAGCGTGAAGGACGCATCGGGCAAGGCCATCTACAACTGATCGTTGCCCCGCTGCGTCGTTGCACGTCAACCATGCAGCACAGGGCGCGGGAGGCATTTTTCTGCCGCCCGCGCCACTTCGACACTTCTCTCACGGCTGACTGGTGTCCCTCATGGCCACGCTTTCTGATTCTTCCGGCGGTTCCAGCATGCGCGCGCCGAGTCGCACCGGCGATCTGCTGTTCGGTGGTCTGACCCGCCTTGCCGCCGTCATTACGCTCCTGCTGCTGGGCGGCATCATCGTCTCGCTCATCATCAGTGCTTGGCCGTCGATTCAGAAGTTCGGCCTGTCGTTCCTGTGGAACTCGGAGTGGGACCCGCCCGCCGACGTGTATGGCGCGCTTGTGCCGATCTACGGCACGCTGGTCACCTCCCTCATTGCGCTCATCATTGCCGTGCCCGTGAGCTTCGGCATTGCCCTGTTTCTCACCGAGCTGTCGCCGGCGTGGCTGCGTCGACCGCTGGGTACCGCCATCGAACTGCTCGCTGCCGTGCCGTCCATCGTGTATGGCATGTGGGGCCTGCTCGTGTTTGCGCCGATCTTTGGCGAATACTTTCAAACGCCGCTGGCCAATACCATCGGCAGGATTCCGTTCATCGGGGCACTGTTCCAAGGCGCGCCCATCGGTATCGGCCTGCTGTGCGCCGGGGTGATCCTGGCCATCATGATCATCCCGTACATCTCGGCGGTGATGCGCGACGTGTTCGAGATCACGCCGACGCTGCTCAAGGAATCCGCCTACGGCGTGGGCTGCACGACGTGGGAAGTCATGTGGAACGTGGTGCTGCCGTACACCAAGGCCGGTGTGATTGGCGGCGTGATGCTGGGCCTGGGCCGTGCGCTGGGCGAGACCATGGCCGTGACGTTCGTGATCGGCAATACCAACCTGCTGTCGGATGTGTCGCTGTTCTCGCCGGGCAACAGCATTACCTCGGCACTGGCCAACGAGTTTGCGGAAGCCGGGCAGGGCTTGCATACCGCAGCGCTGATGGAACTGGGCCTGATCCTGTTCGTGATCACCTTCGTCGTGCTGGCAGCGTCCAAGCTGCTGCTGCTGCGCCTGCAGAAGGGCGAGGGTAAGAAGTGAACCAACGCGATCTACCGCACGTGCCGACTGGTGCCATGAGACCCAATACCATGCGTACGCCTTCCATCCCTGCCGTCCGCGCTGACTCCGAGAAGATCAAGTCGCGTCTGCAGGCCCGTCGCCGCAACGTCAATCGTGTGGCGCTGACCTTGTCGCTGGCTGCCATGGGCTTCGGCCTGGTGTGGCTGGCGTGGATTCTGTGGACCACGCTGTCGCTGGGCGTGGGCGGCTTGTCGCTGTCGCTCTTCACGGAAATGACGCCGCCGCCGAACACGCCGGGAGGCGGCCTCGCCAACGCCATTGCAGGCTCGTTCCTGCTGGTGGGCATGGCGACGCTGATCGGCACGCCGCTGGGCATCCTGGCGGGCATCTACCTGGCTGAATACGGCAAGACGTCGCCGCTGGCCAGTGCCACGCGCTTCATCAACGACATTCTGCTGTCGGCACCGTCCATTGTGATCGGCCTGTTCGTGTATGCCTTGGTGGTGGCGCGCGTGCAGCACTTCTCGGGGATTGCCGGTGTGATTGCACTGGCCCTGCTGCAGATTCCGATTGTCGTGCGCACCACCGAAAACATGCTGAACCTCGTGCCCAACGCCATGCGTGAAGCAGCCATGGCACTCGGCACGCCCAAGTGGAAGATGATCCTGTCGATCACGCTCAAGGCGTCGTACGCCGGTGTGATTACTGGTGTGCTGCTGGCCGTGGCCCGCATTGCGGGCGAGACCGCGCCGTTGCTCTTCACTGCGCTGAACAACCAGTTCTGGAGCCTGGACCTGAACCAGCCCGTGGCGACCATGCCGGTGGTGATCTTCCGCTTTGCGATGAGCCCGTTCCCCGAGTGGCAGCAGTTGGCCTGGGCCGGGGTGTTCCTGATTACGCTGGGTGTGCTGGGGCTGAACGTCCTTGCGCGTGCCTTGTTCACGAAGAAATGATCATGACTGCTACGTCCCTCGAAGTGCGCACGCAACAACCCAAGATCGATGTTCGCGACCTGAACTTCTACTACGGCAAGTTCCACGCGCTGAAGAACATCTCGCTGCAGATTCCCGAGAAGCAGGTGACGGCCTTCATCGGCCCGTCGGGCTGCGGCAAATCCACGCTGCTGCGTACCTTCAACAAGATGTACGCGCTGTATCCCGAGCAGCGTGCGGAAGGGCAGATCAACATGGACGGCGAGAACCTGCTCACGTCCAAGATGGACATCGCCCTGCTGCGCGCCAAGGTTGGCATGGTGTTCCAGAAGCCGACGCCGTTCCCCATGTCGATCTACGACAACATCGCGTTTGGCGTGAAGTTGTTCGAGCGCCTGTCGCGCTCCGAAATGGACGACCGCGTGGAATGGGCGCTGACCAAGGCCGCGCTGTGGAACGAAGTGAAGGACAAGCTCAACCAGTCGGGCTATGGCCTGTCAGGCGGCCAGCAGCAGCGTCTGTGCATCGCGCGCGGCATCGCCATCCGCCCGGAAGTGCTGCTGCTGGACGAACCGTGCTCCGCGCTGGACCCGATTTCCACCGGCAAGATCGAAGAGCTGATTGCCGAGCTGAAGGATGACTACACCGTCGTCATCGTTACGCATAACATGCAGCAGGCTGCGCGCTGCTCCGACTACACGGCGTATATGTATCTGGGTGAGCTGATCGAATTCGGCGATACCGAAAAGATCTTCATCAAGCCGCAACGCAAAGAGACGGAAGACTACATCACCGGCCGCTTCGGCTGACCTGGAATAAACGCTGAAGCGATAAGGAGAACACGATGTCCGACAAACACCTGTCGACGCAATTCGACACCGATCTGACCTCCATCAGCACCAAGGTGCTGCAGATGGGGGGGCTGGTGGAAGCGCAGATCGCCCGTGCGATGCGTGCCCTGGCCAACTTCGACACCGCCATGTGCGACCAGGTGCTCGCGGTGGAGCTGGAGGTTAACGCGCTCGAAATCGAGATCGACGGAGACTGCAACAACATCATCGCGCGCCGCCAGCCAACTGCGCGTGACCTGCGCCTCGTGATGGCCATCTCGAAAACCATCACCAACCTCGAGCGCGCCGGCGACGAAGCCGAGAAGATCGCCAAGCGCACCAAGCGCATCATGCAAGACCCGCAAGCCCATGCGCTGAACTACGCCGGCGTGGAGCGCTCGGGTGAAATGGCCGCGACGATTCTGCGCCACGCGCTGGACGCCTTCGCACGCCTGGACACCGCCGCTGCCGTGTCGATCCTGCAGGAAGACAAGGCCATCGACGAGGAATTCCGCGGCTTCATGCGCGAGCTCATCACCTACATGATGGAGAACCCGCGCACGATCTCGGTGGCACTGGATCTGCTGTTCATTGCCAAGGCTATCGAGCGTATCGGCGACCACGCCAAGAACATCGCCGAGTTTATTATCTACATCGTCAAGGGAACCGACGTTCGCCACGCCTCTCGCGAGACGCTGGAGCGCGAGATCCTGGGCGAAGGCGAATAAAAGGCAGGACTGGAGACGTGAGCATGCCGAGCAGTATTCTCGTCGTGGAAGATGAACCGGCGATCGCCGAACTGATCGCCGTCAACCTGCAGCACGCAGGGCACTACCCGATCCGCGCTTACAACGCAGAGCAAGCACTGTCGCTGATGAGCGATGTGCTGCCCGACCTCGTCCTGCTGGACTGGATGTTGCCGGGTAAATCCGGCGTGATGTTCGCCAAGGAGCTGCGCGCCAATGAGCGTACGCGCCAGATTCCGATCATCATGCTGACCGCCCGCAGTGAAGAGCAGGACAAGATCATGGGCCTGGACAGCGGCGCCGACGACTACGTCACCAAGCCGTTCTCGCCCAAGGAGCTGCTGGCCCGCATCAAGGCTGTGCTGCGCCGCCGTGCACCCCAGCTGACCGACGATGTGGTCGCCATCAACGGCCTGAAGCTCGATCCGGCCACGCACCGCGTGACGGCTACGAACACCGAAGCTGAGAACCCCATCAAGCTGGATCTGGGCCCCACGGAGTTCCGCCTGCTGCATTTCCTGATGACGCACCCGGAGCGTGTGCATAGCCGTTCGCAACTGCTCGATCAGGTGTGGGGCGACCATGTGTTCGTGGAAGAGCGCACGGTGGATGTGCACATCAAGCGACTGCGCGCGGCACTGGCCCCGGGCGGCTACAGCAACATGATCGAAACCGTGCGCGGCAGCGGCTACCGTCTGGCGCGCAATCCGGGGCAGTAATCCTTCGCTGAGCTGCCGCGCGATTCTGCTGTTGCCGATCGCGCGGTCATGCGACGCCGTCTACGATCCTTGCGGTCCAGCGCTTAGAATGCCTTCATGAACGTCTTCTGGACCCGCTTCGCCGTCTTTGGCGCCCTGATGGGCATCATCACGGCATGCCTGTATGTGTTCGCCAATCAGGTCATCGCGCTGGCTGTGCTCAGTGCGATGCTGCTGGCGATGCTGCTCTATTACGTCTACCAGATTCAGCGCCTGTGGCGCGTGCTGGATTCGCCGGCTTATGGCGAGATCCCCAGCGCGATCGGCCTATGGGGCGAGGTCTACTATCGCCTGCACCGGCTGATGAAGGGGTGGCGCACCCAGGTGCTGCAGGTGGAGCAGCAGCACAGCCGCTTCATCCAGGCTATCCAGGCCTCGCCAAACGGCGTGCTGATGCTGGATGCCGAAGACCAGATCGAATGGTGCAACGCCGTGGCCGAAGCGCACTTTGGCCTGTCTGCCAAGCGTGACCTGCGCCAACGCATTACCCACCTGATCCGCCGACCGGAGTTCGTGCGCTACTTGGCGCGCGGCGAGTTCGAGGAGCCGCTCACCATGCATGACGTGGGCCCGCATAAGCAGAGCATCATCTCTGCCCAGATCCTGCCGTACGGCGAGGACCGCAAGCTGCTCGTGTCGCAAGACATCACGAAACTCGAGAACACCGAGGCGATGCGCCGCGACTTTGTCGCGAACGTCTCGCACGAGCTGAAGACGCCGTTGACGGTGCTCTCGGGCTTTCTGGAAACGGTGCGGGATATCCCGCTGCCCGAAGAAGACAAGAAGCGCTATCTGGACATGATGCATACGCAAGCCATGCGCATGCAGCATCTGGTGGAAGACCTGTTGGCACTTGCGACGCTGGAAGGCAATTCGGAACCGCCGTCGCTTGCGCCCGTACCGATGCAGCGCATGATGCTGCAGCTTCAGCACGACATCGAAGCGCTCTCTGCCGGACGGCATACCGTCAGCATGTCGTGCGATCCGGCAGTCAGCGTCTGTGGTGCGGAGCTGGAGCTGCTGTCGGCCTTCAGCAACCTGGCGTCCAACGCGGTGCGCTACACGCCGGATGGCGGCAAGATCCATCTCGATTGGAGTGTGAAGGACGGTCATGCCGTGTACGCCGTTACCGATACGGGTATCGGTATCGCAGCCGAACACATCCCGCGCTTGACGGAGCGCTTCTATCGCGTAGACCGCAGTCGTTCACGCGATACGGGTGGTACGGGCCTGGGCCTGGCGATCGTCAAGCATGTGCTGTCGCGCCACGGCGGCGAATTGCAGGTGACCAGCGAGCCTGGCAAGGGTAGTACGTTCCGCGCTGTGCTTCCGCCCGAGCGGACAGTGGTGCGCAGCGCCAGTGTGAACGACGAGCGCGCAGCCTGACTGCACAACTCACCCGAACAAAAAACGCACGCTCAACAGCGTGCGTTTTCGTTTGAGCGCGAGGGGCGTTAGCCGGCGGAGATTTCCACCGGTGCGCGCACGGTCGGTTCTGCGGCGGTAGCTGCTGCCACGGCCGCCGCCGTTTCTGCTGCCGCTGCCGCCTGCGGCGAGAAGTGGTTCAGCAACTGCAACTGGCTGATACGCACGTGCTTACCGCGCGTCTGTCGCTGCACGTACGTCCCGTCCGACTGCATGACCCACGCCGATGCGTTATCGCGCAGATGCACCTGCAGGCTTTCCTTGATGACGCGCGCCTTCAGCTTGCGATCCAGCACCGGAAAAGCCACCTCTACGCGGCGGAACAGGTTGCGGTCCATCCAGTCGGCGCTGGAGAGGTAGACCACTTCCTCGCCGCCGGCATGGAATGCATAGACCCGGTGGTGTTCCAGAAAACGCCCCACGATCGAGCGCACGCTGATGTTCTCCGACAACCCTGGCACGCCCGGCTTGAGCGCACACACGCCGCGCACGATCAGGTCGATCTTCACGCCTGCGCGCGAGGCCTTGTACAGCTCGTCGATGATGGTCGGCTCGAGTAGCGCGTTCATCTTGCCGATGATGCGCGCACGTTTACCCGCGCGTGCGGCGCGTGCCTCTGCGCGGATATGCTCGACGAGGTTCTCGTGCATCGTGAACGGCGAATGCCATAGATGATGCAGCTTGACCTGCGCACCGGTGCCCGTGAGCAACTGGAACACGTTGTGCACGTCTTCGCAGATTTGCTCGTTGGCCGTCATCAAGCCGAAGTCGGTATAGAGGCGGGCAGTCTTGGGGTGGTAGTTGCCGGTGCCCAGATGCGCATAGCGGCGCAGCTTGACGGCCTTGCCTTTGCCCGAGACTTCGCGGCGCACCACCAGCAGCATCTTGGCGTGGCACTTGTGGCCGACCACGCCATACACCACGTGCGCACCGGCAGATTCGAGCTGATCCGCCCAGTTGATGTTCGTTTCTTCGTCAAAGCGCGCCAGCAGTTCAACGACCACCGTGACTTCCTTGCCATTGTGCGCCGCCTTGATGAGCGCTTCCATCACCGGTGATTCATTGCCCGTGCGGTACACCGTCTGTTTGATGGCCACCACGTCAGGGTCGCGCGCAGCTTGCTGCAGCAGCTCCAGCACGGGCGTAAAGCTCTCGTATGGATGGTGCAGCAGGATGTCGCCCTGGCGGATGGCGTCGAATACGCTCGAGCTGTTCGCCACCTGCTTGACCGTGGCCGGTACGTGCGGGGGGTATTTCAGGATCGGCTTGTCCACCAGGTCGGGCACCTGCAGCAGACGCACCAGGTTCACCGGACCTTTCACTCGGTAGCAGTCGGCCTCGGTCAGGCCAAACTCCTGCAGCAGACGGCGCACCAGTGCGGGCGACGTGTCATGCGCGATTTCCAGACGCACCGCATCGCCGAAGTGGCGGGTCGACAGTTCACCTTGCAGCGCCTCGCGCAGGTCCGTGATTTCGTCTTCCGATACGAACAGATCGGAATTGCGCGTGACGCGGAATTGATAGCAGCCATGCACGTCGATCTGCGGAAACAGCTCGTGCACAAAGCCCTGCATGAACGAGGACAACAGCACGAACCCATACGGGTAACCCGATAGCTCCGGCGGCATCTGGACCAGGCGGGGCAGGGCGCGCGGCGCCTGCACGATGGCAAGTTCGGCTTCGCGCCCAAAGGCGTCCTTGCCCGACAATTCGATGATGAAGTTCAGGCTCTTGTTGAGCACGCGCGGAAAAGGGTGCGCCGGGTCCAGCGCCATGGGCGTGAGAATCGGCACCAGCTCATGCTGGAAGAAGTTGCGGCACCAGGCACGCTGCGCTTCATTCCAGTTGGTGGTCATGTGGAAGAAGACGCCTTCCTTCTCCAGCAGCGGCAAGATATCGTCCTGCAGCATGGCATACTGTTGCGCCACAAGGCGCCGCACCTGTTCCGTCACCACGCCAAACGCCTGCTGCACCGATAGCCCATCCGGCGTCATCGACGAAGGGTTGTCGCGCATCTGCTCCTTCAACCCGGCGATGCGGATTTCAAAGAACTCATCCAGATTGCTCGACACGATGCAGATGAATTTCAGCCGCTCCATCAGCGGCACCCCCGGGTCGGCGGCCTGGGCGAGCACGCGGGCGTTGAATTCCAGGATGCCCAGTTCGCGGTTGAGCAGGTCGCCGGCGGGCAAAGTGGACATGTTGCGTTCAGACGGATGACGATCCGGCCACTTTTTCATAGTTAGGTGTCAAATTTGTGACACATTGAAATTGTCATGTTCGGGACACAATAGAGACATATTTTGTTGCGCATTGTTTCGAACGACAATAGTCAGCGCCCCCGATTCCGCTTCTTACCCGTTCCCGTTTCCATACATGAGTCCCACCCCCCGTCTGCTGGCCGCTGTCGACATGGGTTCCAACAGCTTCCGGCTGATGATCGGCCGCGTCGACGAAACCGTTACCGCCACTGGCACCAGCAGCAGCCAGATCTTCCAGGTGGATGCGTTGCGCGAGCCCGTGCGCCTGGCCGCAGGGCTGACGCAAGACAAATACCTAGACCAACCCGCGCGCCGCCGCGGCGTGGACGCGCTGCGCCGCTTTGGCGATCGCCTGCGCGACTTCGCCCCCGAGCACGTACGCGCGGTGGCGACCAACACGCTGCGCGTGGCCAAGAACGCGCAGGAATTCCTGATCGAAGCCGAAGCCGCGCTCGGGTTTCCGATTGAAGTCATTGCCGGGCGCGAAGAAGCGCGCCTGATCTACCTGGGTGCCTCGCACGATGCGCCGGCATGCCAGGGCAACCGGCTGGTGGTGGACATCGGCGGTGGCTCGACTGAATTCATCATCGGCAACGGGTACAAGCCCAAGCTGATGGAATCGCTGTATATCGGTTGCGTGTCGCACAGCCGCCATTTCTTCCCGAATGGCAATGTGGACGACTACGCAATGAAACAAGCGGAGCTTGCCGCGCGTCGTGAAATCCAGGTGCTGGTGCAGCAGTACCGCACGGCGGGCTGGAACCAGGCGGTGGGCTCATCGGGCACGGCGCGCGCGTTGGCTGAGCTGATCGAGCTCAACGGTTTCAACGACAAGGGCACCGACCACGGCGTCATCACCCGCGAAGGGCTGGAGCGCCTCAAGCGCGCACTGGTCAAGGTGGAAAACACGAATCGCCTGAAGCTGGCTGGCCTGAAGGCCGATCGCATTCCGGTGCTGCCTGGCGGGCTGTCGATCATGCTGGGCGTGTTTGCTGAACTCGACATCGACCGCATGGACGTGACCGATGGCGCGCTGCGCCTGGGCGTGCTCTATGACCTGCTCGGCCGTACGCACCACGAAGACATGCGCACGGTGACGATCGAGCAGTTCATGCGTCGCTACAACGTGGATCGCGCGCAGGCGCACCGCGTGCGCGATGCGGCAACGTCGCTGCTGTCGCAGTTTCCCGATCCGCCCGATGAGCGTCGTGAGGACAACCTCGCGTTGCTAGGCTGGGCGGCGAGTCTGCATGAGATCGGCATGAGCATCTCGCACGGCGGTTATCACAAGCATTCGGCCTACATCGCCAGCCATGCCGATATGCCGGGCTTTTCCAAGACGGATCAGGCGCGCCTGGCCACGCTGCTGCTGGGGCATGCCGGCAAGCTGGGCAAGCTTTCCGGCGGCGGCAAGTTCCTCGATTGGCGGATGCTGTTCAGTTTGCGTCTGGCGTTTGTACTGTGCCGTCGGCGTGGCGCGATTCAACTGCCCGAGCTGCGTGTGCGCCATAGCGAGGGTGAACTCAACGAAGGCGGCTTTGAAGTGGAGCTGCCCAAGAGCTGGATCGAGCAGAACCCGCTGGTGGAGTACAGCCTGACGAAAGAAGCCGACGAGTGGCAGCGCATTGGCCGCCGCTACAAGGTGGTGTACGTGTAAGCGCGTGTCGCCTAGCTTGCCAAAACAAAACGGCCCGGTTCGAAAGACCGGGCCGTTTTGCTGCGTGCGATGCTGTATTAACCGCGCAGGAAGTGGCGTGCGTAGCGCGGGTTGATGTCCGACAGGCGTAGCAGCGTGAGGAAGTCGGCGACGTTGAAATCTGGGTCCCACGCTGGCGCGCCGCAGATTTGCGCACCGAGGCGCAGGTAGCCCTTGACCAGCGCGGGCGGCTCGACTTCGAGGGTCTGGTTCAGTTCATCCACCGGCAGCGGCACACGCGGGAAGGCGTGGTATTCGATCGGGGCGAGCGAACCGTCGTCGACGAAGCTGCGATACAGGCTGGCGGCAAAGTGCCCGCCGTCGCCCATCGACACGCTGGCGCAGCCCAGCATCGATTCGAAACCGTAGCGCTGCATGTATTCGCCCAGACCGGCCCACAGCGCCATGATGACGCTGCCGGAGCGGTAGTCGCGGTGCACGCACGAGCGGCCCAGCTCGACCATCTTCGGGCGCAGGTGCGTGAGCCGCACGAGGTCGAATTCGGATTCGGAATACAGGCAGCCGATCTGCTTGGCGGCGTCCGGCCGCAGCACGCGGTAGGTGCCGACCACGCGCAGCGTCTTCTGGTCGCGCACGATCAGGTGGTCGCACACGGCGTCGAACATGTCGACGTCCAGCTCGGCATGGGCCGAAGCCAGGCGGGCGCCCATCTCTTCGGCAAAGACCTTGTAGCGCAGGCGCTGCGCTTCGGTCACTTCATCCTGATGGCGCGCCCACGAAACGGCCAGAACAGGCTTGTCACGCGTCGGAACAGCGTCGGGTGAGCGAGGAAGGCCCCTCCGAGCGTTGCCCAAATTCAGGCTCGGCAGTGCGTCGATCAACGGCTGGGTGGGCGTCGGCAGGTCTCGCATTCGTGTATCCCCCAAGGGTGGCCATGGTTGGCTTTCGGGGGCGATTCTAGAGACGCCATATGACAGATCAGCGACAAACGCGTGTCAAACGTGACCGTTGGGTGAATTTTGCGTGGCGTCAGCGTGACAACGCGGATGTGTCACACAAGGTCCGGATTGACGACCGCACGTAGCACGGTCTGGGCTTCGCCTTCGCGCACGCGGCGGCACAGCCACCAGACGCCGGCTTTCTTCACGCTCCAATCCATTTCGGTGCCTGCGATCAGCAGGCTGGCCAAGCGGCCGATCCACGGCTGATGGCCGACAAGCAGCAGGTTTGTGTTGGATGGCCAATCGATGGCAGAGAGGATCTCGCTGACATCCGCACCCGGGGCGATTTCCGGCAGCGTGTGGAAATGCTCAGTGAGGGCACGTGCGGTCTGCTGCGTGCGTACGGCCGGGCTGGCGACCACGCGTGTGCCTTCGGGCAGGCGAGGGCGGAGCCAGGCGGCCATCTTTTCGGCCTGCTTCTCGCCGCGCTTGGTCAGTTCTCGTTGAAGGTCGGTGTTGCGCTGAATGCGCAGCGGCGCGGCAATGTCTTCGGCTTCGGCGTGGCGCCAGAGGATCAGGTTCATGGGGAAGTCTTCGAGCGGTGCATCAATGCTGTCGTTATAGCACCGACAGATGACACCATCTGCCGCCCCAAAAGCAAAAGCGGCTTACGTAGGTCACGTAAGCCGCTTTTGTTGTCCTGCCAATTCAATTCTGGTCGGAGCGGAGAGATTCGAACTCCCGACCCACTGGTCCCAAACCAGTTGCGCTACCAGGCTGCGCTACGCTCCGAAGCCGGCGATTGTACCGCTTCTGCAACACGCCGGTCAAATGAACGTTCGGGCGATCAATCCAATGGCCACCACGCCCGCAAATGCAGCAAAGCCTTGTTGCAGTGCCGGGCCAGCCAAATGCCGAGCGAAGCTGCGGCCGAGCAGCATGCCAGCGAGCGCGCCCGCAGCAAATGGGAGCGCGATCTGCCAGTCGACATGTCCACCGATGGCCGAGGCGACCACGCCGCCGGTCGACACCAGCGCAATCACCGCCAGCGACGTGGCCACGATGGTTTGCATTGGCAGATCGGTCGCGCGACGCAACGCCGGCACGATCACAAAGCCGCCGCCCACGCCCAGCAGCCCTGACAGAAAACCGGCGCCCACGCCTGACGCGGCAAGGGCGCGCGCGCAGGGCAGCGTCCAGATGAGCTTGGCGGTGGTGGTGTCGAGATGGCAGGGCGCCGATGCCCGTTGCGAGGATTCCGCCGCGGGGGACACGCCGCGCGCCTGATGGAACATCCGCACCGCCACGTAGCCGAGCACCACGGCAAACAGCACCGTCAGCGGCGTGTTGGGCACGCGATGCGCCACCCAGATGCCGAGCGGTGAGACCGCGACACCACACAGCGCCATCAGCCCCGCCGCCTTGTAGCGGACACGCCCCTCACGCAGGCCCAGCCCGGCACCTAGCCCGGCGGAGAGGCCCACCGCCAACAGCGCAATCGGTGCAGCTTGCGACACCGACAGATGCAGCCCAAACATCAGCAGCGGCACCGCCACGATGGCCCCGCCCGCGCCCGTGAGCGCCAGGATGAGCCCCACCACCGAGCCCAGCCCCGCGCTGATGATCCAGCCAGCTTCCAGTGGAGACACGTTCAGCGCTCCGCTTACTGCATGCGCTTCATGACCTTGCCGCAGTACAGGTCAGAGAGCGTTTGCATGATCTGGATGACCTCGAAACTGGCGAGGCGGTAGTAGATGTATTTGCCTTCGCGGCGGGTGGCGACGAGGCCTTCGTCGCGCAGCACGCCAAGGTGTTGCGACAGGCTCGGCTGGTGCAGCCCGACCAGGGCTTCCAGTTCGCCCACGTTGCGTTCACCCTGGGTGAGCTGGCAAAGCAGGAGCAAGCGGTCTTCGTGCGCCATGGCTTTCAGTACGGCGCACGCCTGCGAGGCAGAGGCGCGCAGCATGGAGATGGCCGCTTCGGGCAGCGGGGTCACTTCGGTGGGGGCGGGGGTCGGATCAGTCATCAGGGCGGAAGGCGCAATTTGCACGCTTGGCAGAACGCAATATCTGGCGATATTCTATAAAAATATAGATTGTTTGCGGAAGCCCACCATGCACGCCCAGATCGAACCCTTCTTCGACCCCGATACCTGCACGATGACGTACGTGGTCCACGCCGGGCCGGGTACGCCTTGCGCCGTCATCGATTCGGTGCTCGATTACGACCCGAAGTCCGGCCGCACGCGCACCCAATCGGCGGATCGCGTGGCGGCGTTCATTGAAGCGCACAGCTTGACGGTCGAGTGGCTGCTGGAGACGCACGCGCATGCCGATCACCTGTCGGCCGCGCCGTATTTGCGGGGGCGCTTTGGTGGGCGCATCGCCATTGGCGAGCGCATTCGCGTGGTGCAGGGCGTGTTCAAGCCGATCTTCAACCTGGAGCCGTCGTTCCAGCTCGATGGCTCGCAATTCGACCACCTGTTCGCACCCGATGAGGTGTTTCACATCGGTGACCTTGAGGCCCAGGCTCTGGCCGTGCCAGGCCATACGCCGGCCGACATGGCGTACCGCGTGGGCGACGCGGTGTTCGTGGGCGATACGCTGTTCATGCCGGATGTCGGCACCGCGCGGTGCGACTTCCCCGGCGGCGATGCCGGCACGCTGTACCAATCCATCCGCCGCCTGCTGGACCTGCCGCCCGATACGCGGCTCTACATGTGCCACGACTATCCGCCTAACGGGCGCGAGGCCATGAGCCACACCACGGTGGCTGAACAACGCCGCGCCAATATCCATGTGCGCGACGGCGTGACCGAGGCGGAGTTCGTACAGATGCGCACCCGGCGCGATGCCACGCTCGGCATGCCCACGCTGATGCTGCCGTCCATCCAGGTCAACATCCGCGCGGGTGCGCTGCCGCCGGCGGAGCCCAACGGCGTGCGGTATCTGAAGATTCCGTTGAACGCGCTCTAAGTCGCTTCAAGCCGCGCAACGCCATCAAGGCGCACGCAGGGCAACGCGCGCGGCTGCCATCACCTCGCGGCTCAGGCCATCCAGCAGCGCGGATGCCGCACGGGCGTGCTGCCAGTGCAGTGGCACGTCGAGCGGTGTGTCCGGCACTAGCTCCACCAGCGAGCCGTCTTCAAGATACGGTGCGATCAGCGCTTGCGGATGCAGGCCCCAACCCATGCCAGCCAGGGCAGCGGTCACGAAACCCTGCGGCGACGGCAGTGTGTGGTGCGGCAATGAAACATGCCGATGACACAGCCGCCGCGCCCATCTAGCCTGTAGTTCGTCCTTGTTGTTGAACAGCAGGCTGGGCGCCTGTGCCAGCGTGCCGGCGCCCACGCCATCGGCGAAATAGCGCGCCATGAACGCCGGGCTGGCAGCCGCCACATAGCGCATGGCCCCGAGCGGACGGCTGTTGCAGCCTGCGGCGGGTCGCGCTGTCGCCGTCACGGCAGCCAGCACCGCGCCGCTGCGTAGCCATTCCGTGGTGTGGTCCTGATCATCCACCGCCACCTCCATGAGCACCGCTTGTTCTGCGGCGAAACGCGCGATGGCCGGCGCGAGCCACGTGGCCAGGCTGTCGGCGTTGACGGCAATCGGCAGCGACACGCGCGCAACGCCTTCCGGCGCGAGCATCGGCAGGGTCGTCTGCAATTCCTGTTCGAGCAGCCGTACGTGGTCGACGTGCTGGCATAGGCGGCGCCCGGTTTCGGTGGCGCGGCAGGGCTGGTCGCGCACCACCAAGGCGCAGCCCACGCGTTCTTCCAGCAGGCGAATGCGTTGCGAAATGGCGGACGGCGTGACATGCAGAGCGCGGGCGGCACGCTCAAAGCTGCCTTCACGCACAACAGCAGCCAGCGCTGAAAGGGCGGCGTAGTCCAGCATGGCGTAAATTTTTCTTAATCTGATGAAGAAAGGATAGTTTGTCTTCATCCGGTGGGACGGGCAAGCTGTGCACATGACGACCTCCATCCTCTCGCTTTCACACATGTTTCCCGTCTTTCTTCAGGGCCTCACGCTGAGCCTTGGGCTGATCGTGGCCATTGGTGCGCAGAATGCCTTCGTGCTGCGCCAGGGTTTGCGCCGCGAGCACGTTGGCAGCGTGGTGTTGTTTTGCGCCGCGGCCGATGCGCTGCTGATCAGTGCAGGCGTTCTCGGCATGGCACAGGCGCTGGGTGATCGGCCAGGGCTTGCGCGTGCGTTGGCGCTGGCTGGCGCGGCGTTCCTGTTGATGTATGGCTGGCGGGCGCTGCAGCGCGCGCGGCAGTCCAGCCAGTTGCGAACCTCCGCAGGCGGTGATGGCCTGAGCCGTGTGGCCGCGCTGGCGCAGGCAGCGGCATTTACGCTCTTCAATCCGCACGTCTATCTGGACACGGTATTGTTGGTGGGCAGCATCGGCGCCCAGCAGGCGGCAGGCCTGCGCGGGTGGTTTGTGGCAGGGGCGAGTTCGGCCAGCCTGTTCTGGTTTGCGTCGCTGGGTTTTGGCGCGCGTTGGCTGGCGCCCTGGTTTGCACGACCCAGGGCGTGGCAGGTGCTGGACGGCTTGATCGGCGTGACGATGCTGGTGTTGGCGGCGCTGCTGATGCGCCATGCGCTCACGGGTTTGTAACCGCGCGGCCCTGCGCTATATTCGGCGCCTTGCGCTGCGGGCGCATCCGGTCATCTCATGCAGGGCATCGCAAAAGACACACTGCACCAGTTCTTGGTGACGCATTTCGATCTGGTCGTCGACCCGGTTGAGCGGGGCCATGCTCGCACGTATTTTCTGGAGCGCGTGGTGTGGCATCCGTCTACCACGACCCGCATCCTGTATGTCCAATACGGTGCCGACGAGACTGTGTGCCATATCCGACTGTGCGTATCGTCCGACAACAACAATAGCGTGCTGATGCGCGCGCCGATCTGCTTGCATGAGTTGCAGCAAGCGGTGACGAGCGAGATCGCGCAATACACGTCGCGCAATCTCCCTTGCGTGCGCCGGTGAGCGCCTTTAGCGGCGCTTACTCCTCCACCTCGCTGCGCACCATCAGCACCGGCTTGTTGGTCTTGCGGACGACGCCTTCGGCGACGCTGCCCATCACGAGGTGTTTCAGCCCGCGCCGGCCATGTGTGCCGAGCACGATCAGGTCGGCGCCGCTTTCGTTGGCCTCACTCACGATGGTGGCGGAAATCTGCCCTGCGGCAATGGCGCGCTCGAGCAGTTTGGTGGTGTGCTTGATGCCGGCCGCCCCCAGTTTTTCGGCGGCGTCGGAGAGCGTGTCGCGCCCGTAGGCGGTGACGCGCTCTGCGTAGGCAATGGCGTCAAAGCCGACCATGTCGATGGCAGCATCCGAGGTGTCGGCCACGAACAGCGCTTCAACTTCCGCGCCAGTGGCCTTGCCCACGACAATCGCCTGATGCAGCGCCAGTCGCGAAGCATGGCTGCCGTCAATGGCGAGCAGGATACGTTGATACATGGCGGCCTCCAGAGTGTGTGCGGACGCATGCCGCATGTCTCCAGCGTAGGCGTGACGTTGGCGCGCCCATTGATGCACATCAACCGGCTTTGCGTGCCACGTGCAGCACGGCGGCGCCGGCTACGCGGCCCGCGCGCAGATCATCGAGCGCGGCGTTGGCTTCGTGCAGCGGATACGGCGTAACGTGCACCTGCAAAGGCACGGCGGCGGCCACGCGCATCAGCGCAACGCCATCCGCGCGGGTGAGGTTGGCCACGGACATGAGCTTGCGTTCTTCCCATAGCAGGCGGTATGGAAACGCCGGAATGTCGCTCATGTGGATGCCGCCGCAGACCACCACGCCGCCCTTGGTCACGGCGTGCAACGCCTGCGGCACCAGTGCGCCCACTGGCGCGAAGATCAACGCGGCGTCCAGCGGTTCAGGCGGGGCCCCATCGCTGGCGCCGGCCCAGCACGCGCCGGTCTCCAAGGCGAGCCGTTGGGCTGCGGTGTCATTGGCGCGCGTGAATGCGAAGACCTTGCGTTGCTCGGCAACGGCGATCTGCGTGATCAAATGCGCGGCGGCGCCAAAGCCGTAGATGCCGATGCGGCGTGCATCTCCGGCCATGCGCAAGGTGCGGAAGCCGATCAGGCCTGCGCAGAGCAGCGGGGCCGCATGGGCATCGTCGTAACGCTCGGGAATCGGCAGGCAGTAGCGCGCATCGCAGACCACGTATTCGGCGTAGCCACCATCACGCGTGTAGCCGGTAAAGGCAGGGCGGTCGCAGAGGTTTTCCTGGCCGTGCAGGCAGAAGGGGCAGGCGCCGCATGTCCAGCCGAGCCACGGCACGCCGACGCGCTCTCCCGGTGTAGGAGCGGTCACCCCGGGGCCACAGGATTCCACCCTGCCGACGATTTCATGGCCGGGGATCAGCGCAGCTTTGGGGTGCGCGAGTTCGCCATCGACGATGTGCAGGTCTGTCCGGCAGACACCGCAAACCGACACGGCGATCCGGACTTCACCTGGCCCCGGTACTGGCTTGGAAACGCTGCGTAGTGCCAATGGCGCACCCGCATGCTGCAGCACCATGGCTTGCATGGATTCTGACATCGAACTCTCCAGCTGCAATGCATGCATTCAGTATGGTGGAGCCGCAGCCGGCTGTCGCGCCGCGCAAGTCGGCCCACTGCGCTGCGTCAAACGGCAGGGCTTGCCGGCGCGCATACTGAACACTCGGAATGATGCTGCCACGCATGCGATGTCTTCGTTACTGTCGTTCTCTGTTGCGCTGGGGCTGGGCTTGGCGATCGGCCTGGAGCGCGAGCGCAGTCAGCCCGGCACGGCAGAGCTGGCCGCTGGCATGCGCACGTTTGCCATTGCCGGCCTGGCGGGTGCGATTGCCGCCAGTCTGCCCATTCCGCTGGCACTGCCGATGGTGCTGCTGGCCGTGACGGTGTTGGCAGCGCTGAGCTATCACCACTCCGCGCAGCTGGACCCCGGCGTCACCACAGAAGTGGCGTTGGTGGCCACCACCTTGCTGGGGGCCTATGCGGTGGTCGCCCCCGACATGGCCGCTGGCCTGGGCACCGTATTGCTGGTGCTGTTGTATGCCAAGGCTGCCTTGCATCGGTTTGCCCGCTCCGTTATCACCCAGCGTGAACTGGCCGACCTGCTGACGTTGGCCGTGGCCGCGCTGCTCGTGTGGCCGGCGATTCCCGATCGCCCCATGGGGCCGTTGCAGGTGTGGAACCCGCACACGCTGTGGCTGGTGGTGCTGCTCGTCATGGTGACGGGCAATGCGGGCCACTTGGCAGCGCGTTGGCTGGGCGGGCGCATCGGGCTGCCCCTGGCCGGATTGTTCAGCGGGTTTGCCTCCAGCGTGGCGACCATCGCCACCATGGGCGGGCGGGCGCGGGCCAGGCATGCGTCCGTGGCCGGCGCGGTGGCTGCTGCGTTGATGTCCAACGTCGCCACGCTGGTCCAGATGGCGCTGCTTGTGGCTGCGGTTAACCTTGCGTTGCTCAAGCTGCTGGCGGTGCCGTTGCTGGCCGGTGGGGTGGGCGTTGGCGCGTGGGTGGCACTGTGGGTGCTGCGCGATCGGACTGCGCCGCAGGCGAAGGAAGACAGCTCGACCTCGTCGATTGACTGGCGCATCGCCATCGGCTTTGGCGGTTGGACTGCTGCACTTTTGCTGGTGACGGCCTTGGCAAGAATGTGGTTTGGGCCGACGGCCGTGGCGGCGGTGACGTTGCTGGGTGCCCTCGCGGACGTGCATGCCGCCACCGCATCCATTGCCGCGCAGACGGCGAATGGCCCCCTGGCGCCGCCGACCGCGACTCTGCTGATCATGCTGGCCCTGACGGCCAATACGTCCGCCAAGCTGGTCGTGGCACTCAGCGGCGGCAAGGCCTTTGCAGGCCGAGTTGCCATCGGCCTGCTGACCATGCTGGCCCTGGCTTGGGCCGGCTTTCTGGTTGCGGGTTGATCAATCTGCGGGTTGATCAATCCCGGCCGATACCCAGCACCCAATAGAGCGGGCAGATACGAATCACGCCCGTCACCAACGGCACCAGGCCAAGCCAGCCCACCCACGCCGGCACCTTGCCGAACGCGGCCAGCAGAATCATGGCGATGCCGATCAGGATGCGGACAACGCGATCCGGGGTTCCAACATTGGGCAGCATGATGTGCTCCTCGTCGTGAAAAAGAAGGCGGGCTACACCGTCAGATGCGACGGTGTGTTTGAAGCGGGTTCCGCGCAGCGGTCGCGGCCGAGGATGCCGGCGAGCAGCGTCCATTCACCGCCTATCGCGCGGATGGTGTCATCCAGGGTGAGCATGCCGATCAGCCGTTGCTGTGTGTCGATCACCGCCAGCCGATGCAGCCCGTGACCCATCATCGTGCGCAGCGCCTCGCTGATAACGGCATGGCCCTGGATGGTCAGCACGCCGCGCGTCATGGCCTGGGCCACGGTGGCGCGCGAGCAGTCGTCGTGTTCGGCCATGCCGTGGACCACCATATCGCGGTCCGTAATGATGCCGGCCACGCGCGTGCCGGTGGTCCCTTGTTCGGTCACGAAGAGTGCGCGCAGGCCCTGGTCCCGCATCATCCGGGCGGCCGTCTGCAGCGTCGTCGACGCCGAGACGTGGACGATGCGGCGCGAGCAAATCTCGTCAACCCTCATGCTGGACTCCGTTGCACATTCGTTTTCACTATAAGGACGGGGCGCTATCGGATGTTGATCCCGCACAAGGTGTGAGGCCCCTGCGACGCGGCTTTGTGGGGGCGGGCGTCGCGGCAAATAGGCGGACGAGTCTAGCGGGAGCGGCATCTTGCCCATTGAGGCAGATCAAGTGAACGCCAAGCTGGGGCGCTGGGGCAAACGCTGATGTAAATCAAGGGGCTACCGCGCAGTTCATCCAACATGGAAGCAGACAAATCGAGGCCTGCATGACAACCCTGCATGCGGCCCGTTTGATACGGAGGCTCACCATGTACGACAGGATCCTGGTGGCGCTGGATGGCAGCGAAACCGCCGATCGCGCCCTCGACCAGGCCATCGAGCTTGCACGCAAGCTCGACGCAGAACTGGTCATCGCCCACGTCATTGACAACAGCTACCTGAAGTACGACGTCGGCTATATCGACGTGCGCGGCTTTACCGAAGCGCTGATCGACCAAGGCAAGCAGATTGTGGCCACCGGCCGCGCCAAAGCCGAAAAGGCTGGGGTACGCGTCAAGACGATGGTGGTGGACGACCCCATCGGCACCTTCGACATGGGGTACGCCATTGAACAGGCTGCCCACGATGTGGATGCGAAGGCCATTGTGCTGGGTACCCACGGCCGGCGCGGGTTCCGGCGGATGCTGCTGGGCAGCGTGGCCGAGGCCGTGGTGCGGCAGAGCCGCTTGCCGGTGCTGTTGGTGCGTGCCGCCGAGGCGCAAGCCGAACACGAGGCAACAGAGCCGCTCTCCAACGTCGTGATTGCCTGAAGGAGCAGACATGACTTATGCCAGTGTGATGGTGCATCTGGATGCCAGCGAAGCCGCCGTGCACCGACTGCACCTTGCCATGCAGTACGCTCGCGCGCACCGCGCCCGCTTGATCGGCGTGTATGCCAGCTTCATGCCCAGCCCCAGCTGGTTCTACATGATGGAAGGTGCGGCGCGCTACCTGGAGGAAGACCGCCACCGCCGCGACACCGTGCGGGACATCGTGCACGCGAATTTTCGTGACGCCACCGCAGCGCTGGGGGATCAAGCGGAATGGCGCGCCGTCGAGGGGGACCCGCTCGCACTGGTGCTGCGCGAGGCGCGGGAGGCCGATCTGTTGATCGTCGGGCAACGAAACCCGGACGACCAGGCGAGCTTTGTGGCTGCCGACTTTGTCGAAACCCTGATTCTGGAATCGGGCCGGCCGGTACTGGTGGTGCCCTATGCCGGGCGGTTTACCGATGTCGCCCAGCGGCTGTTGGTGGCATGGAGTGGTGGGCGCGAATCGGCGCGCGCACTGCACGATGCGCTGCCGTTGATGCCGGGTGCCAGCGTGCGCGTATTGCAGATGCTGGGCGATCGCCCCCAGCACTGGGCGGAAGACACCACGGTGGGCCAGGTTGCCCGCGCGCTCAAGGTGCACGGCATTGATGCCACGGTAGAAGAGGTGCGCTGCGTGGAATCGGATGTCGCGATCGGCGAGATGCTGCTCTCGCGCGCCGCAGACTGCAATGCAGATCTGATTGTGATGGGCGCCTACGGCCACAGCCGCCTGCGCGAGCTCGTGCTGGGCGGAGTCACGCGCACCTTGCTGGCCACGATGACGGTGCCTGTGCTTCTGTCGCACTGATGCAGCACTGAAGCGGCAGAGCACGTGTGTGAATCGAAGGAGCGCGCCATGAAAGGCGACATCGCACTCAAGCACGATGTGCAAGAAGAACTGGAGTGGGACCCGGCCGTACAGGACGATCGCTTTGCGGTGCGCGTCAAGGACGGCGTGGTCACGTTGTCGGGCAATGTCGGTACGTTTGCCGACAAGGCCGCCGCAGAGGATGCCGTGCGGCGTGTCGCGGGCGTGACGGCTCTGGTGCTGCATGTGGATGTGCGCGTGCCGCCCGACATGCGGCGCCCCGACGAAGAGATTGCCCAAGCCATTTGCAACGCGCTGCACTGGAATACCTCCGTGCCAGAAGGGGCCGTGACCGTAACGGTGGATGACGGCGCCGTGACCTTGCGCGGCGAGGTCGACCAGGATTTTCAACGCCGTGCCGCGCTGGACACCGTGCGCCGTGTGCGCGGCGTGCGGTCCGTGGCCAATGCGTTGACCCTGCGCGGCGCGGTGGGCCCGACCGACCTGAGCGCCCGCATTACGAAGGCGCTGGAGCGGCAGGCCGTGGTGGATGCGGCGCGCGTGCATGTGTCGGTGGTGGATGGCACGGTCACGCTCACCGGTGCGCTGCGCAATCTCAACGAGTGCCGTGCCGCGCGCGAAGCGGCGTGGGATGCGCCCGGCGTGCGGGCCGTTATCGACCACCTGTGGGTGAAAGCCTAACCGCGTCAATCGCTATTGCTTGCCCGGGAGTTCGTCATGAGCAGAACACTGATCGTCTACTACTCGCGCACCGGCACCGCTCGGCTGGTGGCGGAGCTGATGGCCGCGCAGAGCGGCTGGCAACTCACCGAGGTGACGGACGCGCGCCCGCGCGCCGGCTTTCTTGGCGACGTGCGATGCATGATCGAAACCCTGCTGGGCGTGCGTGCGCCTTACCGTTATGAAGGGCCCGACCTTGGCGCGTTCGAGCAGGTTGTGGTGCTGGCGCCGATCTGGATGGGGCATCTTGCCTCGCCCATGCGTGATTTCCTGAAAGACCAGACGCCGCTGCCGGGGCACTTGTCGGTGGTGTGCGTGATGGCGGCGCGCGGGGCGTTCCGGGCCGTGGAGGAAATCGCGCAGATCACTTCGTCGATTCCCTCACCGGTGCTGGCGCTGTGCCAGCGCGATGTGTTGACCGGCCTGTCGCATGAAGAGGTGGCCGGCTTTGTCGATCAGGTGAAGGTGGCCGGCCAGTGGAGCCAGATGAAGCGGCGTCCGGCATGGCTGTCGCCGTCCGAGGCGTGACGCGGCACATGAGTCACGACAACAGACCCGCATGACGAAGGAGATAGGGCATGACCCACTTGACCGACGCGCAATGGCAGCGGCTCAACGCGTTGCTGGATGAACACGAAGCGCGCGTGCGACGCCAACTGGCCGGTGCCATGTCGAGTGCACCGCCACCGATGCCGGAAGAGCCCTTTCAAAACGTCGACCTGGCCGAGCATGAAGCCAGCGAACTGGCAGGCGACATCATGCAGACGCACTACCGGCACGAGTTGGTTGAAATCGACGCGGCCCGCGAGCGGATGCGCCAGCACCTGTACGGCGTGTGCACGGATTGCGGCGAACTCATCCCGTTTGCCAGGCTGCAAGCCCAGCCCACCGCGTTCCGCTGCCTTGCTTGCCAGTCTGCACGCGAGCGTCGCTGGGCATGAGGGGCGTGAACGCGCCGCAAGCAAATCATCAAGGCGAGGAGACCACCATGAAAAGCGACCTGGGCATCAAGCAGGATGTCAGTGACGAGTTGATGTGGGAGCCGGCCGTGGATGCGGCCTCCATTGGCGTGGAAGTCGACCACGGGGTCGTCACCCTCACCGGCCATGTGCGCAGCTACACCGAGAAGCTGGCCGCCGAGCATGCCGCAGAACGCGTGGCAGGCGTGCGCGGTGTGGTGCAGAAGATCGAAGTGCGGCTGCCCGGCACGCATGCTGACGAAGACATCGCACAGGCCGCACGTTCCGCCCTGGAGTGGCATGCGAGCGTGCCGTCCGACCGCATCGAGGTGCTGGTGGAAAACGGCTGGGTAACGCTGTCAGGTGAGGTCGACTGGCCCTATCAGAGCGAACTGGCCGCACGCGCAGTGGGCTCGCTGCGGGGCGTAGGCGGGCTCATCAACCGGCTGAAGATCAAGGCGCGGCTGGTGCCGGCGGATGTGTCGGAGCAGATTGGCGCCGCGCTGCGGCGGCATGCTGAGCGCGAGGCCAGCCACATCCAGGTGTCGGTGCAAGGCGGCACGGTCACGCTCAGCGGGCGGGTGGACTCGGCTTCTGAGCGGCGCGCTGCCATGGGCGCGGCGTGGTCCGCGCCCGGCGTGACGGAGGTCATCGACCACCTGCAGCTTGGCGGTTGAAGAAGGTTGAATGAGGGTGAACGCAAGTGCGCGGCCATGGCTGGCCGCTTCTTACAGCGCGCTCAGCGCAGGGACATCCAGCAGCGCGATCCGCTTGCCCTCCACGGTGATCCATCCTTCGCGCTGGAAGCGTGACAGCGCACGGCTCACGGTTTCGAGCTGCATGCCGAGGTAGCTGCCGATCTCGTCGCGCGTCATGCGCAGCGTGAAGCTCGACGGCGAGTAGCCACGTGCCTGCATGCGCGACGACAGGTTCAGCAGGAAGGTTGCCACGCGAGCCTCGGCGGTCAGCCCGGCCAGCAACAGCATCAGGCCGGATTCGCGCACGATCTCTTCGGCCATCAGTTGGTGCAGGCGGTGCTGCAGCGGGCGGATGTCCTGGCAGAGGTCTTCTACGCAGTGGAACGGCATGGAGCAGACGGTGCTGTCTTCCAGGGCGATGGCGTCGCACGTGTGCTTGTCGGCGGCAATGCCATCCAGGCCCAGGGTCTCGCCCGACAACTGAAAACCCGTGACATGGCTCGAACCGTTGGGGTGCGATACCACCGTCTTGAACGAGCCCGAGCGCACCGCGTAAATGGCGTGGAAGGTGTCACCGGCACGGAACAGCGTCTCGCCCTTGCCGATCTTGCGCCAGGTGTGGACCATGCGATCCAGCTGGGTGCGCTGTGCCGTCGGTACGGCATTGGTCAGGCAGGCCCAGTGCATCACGCAGTTGGCGCATTGGCTTTGCAGCGCTGGGTCCATCGGGGCGGGGGCTTGGATGTCACGCACCAGCTTGAGCTGGGCGATGGGGGCGGGGCGGCCCGTTTTGGCTTGGGGGCGGGCTTCGACAGCGTTGGGCATCATGGCGGCCTCTCCTGAGGGGGCGAGCAGGTTGCGGTTTCCGATCGCCGCTTATCTGGCTGTCCCGGTGTCCGTATATGGGAAGTATCTGAAAGCGCGGCATCCGGCGAAATCAGGCGGCGCTGAGAGTGCTGTCGGTGTGCGCTGCAAGACTGTCAGGGAACCCTGACACCGACGCGCCGGTTTGGCGACGTATCCATCACATGGTGAATTCCCATTGCGGGTTAGATGGATTAATGTGGCGGCATCTTCGTCTGGCCGGGGCCGGCATTCAGTCATGAAACAAGAGGGACAAACCGGGCAATCCGCATCTGCCGGGCGGCGGCGCCTGCTGCAATTGCATTCCACACCAGCGGAACTGCTGGCCGGCGGGCTGGCGGTGTTGCTGCTGTTTGTATCGGCCGCGTGGCTGGCTTCGGTGGCCATTCCACGCGTGCGCGGGGCAGCCATTGTGCTGCTGGCCATTGCTTGCCTGGTTGCCGTATTGGCCCTCACGTTTTACTGGTTCCGCCTGCGCATGCTGCGCGCCACCGTTACCGACTATCTCGCGTACCTGGAAAAGAGCGAGGCCCGGCTGGCGGGCATTATCCGCTCATCCATGGAGGCGATCATTTCGGTGGACGACGCGCAACGCATCGTCCTGTTCAACCCGATGGCCGAGACGCTGTTTGGGTGCCCCGCCAGCCACGCCATTGGCCGCCCGCTGGCCGATTTCATCCCCGAGCGGTTTCGCAGCGCGCACGAGGCGCATGTGCGCCGGTTTGGCGTGACAGGCGTGTCGGAACGACAGATGGGCCGCCAGCGTGCCCTGTTCGCCCTGCATGCAGACGGCCGCGAATTCCCCATCGAGGCTTCTATCTCGCAGATCGAGGACAGCGGCGCCAAGCTGTACACGGTGATGCTGCGCGATACCACCGAACGCATGCGCGCCGATGCCGCACTGCGGCGCTCGCAGGAAGAATTGCAGCACTTGTCGGACAGCATCCTCGCTGCGCGCGAGGAAGAGCGCCGCCGCATCGCGCGAGAATTGCACGACGATCTTGGCCAGCGCCTGAGCGCACTGAAGATGGATATCTCGCTGCTGGCGGCCGATCTTCAGGCAACCGGCACCCCCGGTACGCTGACGGCGCAGACGGCGGCCATGCAACGCGTGATCGACGAGACGATTGCCGCCGTGCGCCAGATTTCTGCCGACTTGCGCCCGCCGTTGCTGGACGAACTGGGCCTCGTGCCGGCCATTGAGTGGATCGCCAAGAATGTGCGCCAGCGCTTCGGCCTGATCGTCCAGGTGCGGGCTGAAGAGGTCGAGATGGATGAGCACTCGGCAATTTCGGTCTTCCGCATTGTGCAGGAAGCGCTGAACAACGTGGTGCGCCATGCCGATGCCACGCACGTGGACATCCACTTCGGGCGCCAGGGCGACATGCTCGAACTGTCCATTCAGGACAACGGCCGGGGCTGGAGCGGTGCACCGCCCGCAGAAGGTGAGCGCCGGCCGCTGGGCCTGCTCGGTATCCGCGAGCGGGCGCGTCAGTTGGGCGGCCAGGCCACGACATCGCATGGGCTCGACGCCGGCTTCCGGCTGACCGTGTGTTTTCCCGCCCACCAAGCCTTGATTGAGGAGAGCCGTTCATGATCCGCGTGATGATCGCCGACGATCACGCCGTGATGCGCGACGGCGTGCGCCATATCCTTGAGCGCGCCGGAGATTTCGAAGTGGTGTGTGAAGCTTCCGACGGCACACAGGTGCTGCAGCTGGTGCGCGAGCATCAGCCCCGGGTGATCGTGCTGGATCTGTCGATGCCCGGCCGCAACGGGCTGGAACTGCTGAAGCAGCTGCATGCCGACCACCCCGGTGTGCGAGCGCTGGTGCTGACCATGCACGCGGAAGAGCAGTACGTTGCACGGGCATTTCGCGCCGGTGCGGCGGCATATCTGACCAAGGAGAGCGCCGCGACGGAACTGGTGACAGCGCTGCAGAAGGTTGCCAGTGGTGGCACCTACGTCAGCCCGGCCATTGCGGAAAAGCTCGCGCACAGCCTGGGCGAGGCCAATGAAGAAGCGCCCCACACGCGTTTGTCCGACCGCGAGATGGAGGTCTACCGCCGGCTGGTGCAGGGTGAGCCGTTGACCGACATTGCCACCAGCCTGTGCGTGAGCGCCAAAACTATCAGCACGTACAAGATGCGGCTGATGGACAAGCTGCAGCTCTCCAGCGAAGCCGCACTCGTGCGCTACGCCATTCGTCATCACCTCTTTTCGGACGAAGACACGCTGTAGCCGGCCCGTGCTGGCGTTCATCGGCGGTCATCGGCCTGGAGGCGTGCAAAGTACCCACGGCAACACCGCGGACACCTCAGCGGGAATCACGTGGGCAAGCTCATCGCCACCCAGCGGCTGCTGCGTTGCGATCTGTGCCTCCAATACGGCGAGATCGGCCTCGGACGCATCCGTGCCACGCTTGGCACGCGCCGTAACCCGTGCCTGCAAGACGCTGAGCGGTGCTGCGCAGTCGGCAATCGCCACCGGCACGCCAAGGCGTTTTGCCAGCGAGAAAAACCGCGCCCGCTGCTGGCTTGCCAGGAAGGTGGCATCAGCAATCATCGGAAACCCGGCTCGTACGCCGATGCGGCAGATGGCCGCCATGCGCCGATACGTTCGGTCGATGGCGTGCGGCGTGTAGCGCTCGGCCGGGGTGCTGTCGTGTTTGCGTTGGCGTAGGGCGTCTGAGCGCACGCGGATCATCCGCTCGGCTTGCGCGTACTGTGCGGCACGGGTGGATTTGCCGCTGCCCGACAGCCCGTGCATGAGGATGAGACAACCGTCATCGCGTGCGAGCAACGACACCGACAGATCGAGCAGCCGGTGCGCTTCGTCGCGCTGCATGTCGGCTTCTTCGTCGGCATCTTGGAGTTGGCGTGCGCGCTCCAGCAGCACGCGGGCCCGTACCAGCGCGCGCATCGCAGCGTAGAAGGGCAGCACGGCCAAGCCGCTGTAGTCCGCACTGCGTTCCAGATAGCGATTGATGAGGCGGTAGGCCAGGTCTGGCAAGTCCAGCGCCAGCAGGTCCATGAACAGGAAGGCCGTGTCGTGCATGGTGTCGATCCAGCGCAACGCGGCAGAGAACTCCAGGCAGTCGAACGGTGTCGGCCGGGTGCCGATCAGCACGATGTTGCCCAGATGCAGATCGCCATGGCATTCGCGGATATGCCCGGTGCGCCTGCGTGAGTCGAATGCATGGGCAAGCCGCTCGGCATGCTGGCGTAGCAGCGATACGGCAGCCTGCGCCCGTTGCGAGTCTGGGCTGAGCGTGAGCACCGCGGCTGCGCAATCTTCAAGCGTGCGGCAAATGCGTGCGGCGGTACCGTAATCGGTGCTCGCGTCTGCAACGGGCGCGGCGCTATGAAAGTCGGCAATCAGGTCGGCCAGCGGGTCGATCTGCTGGGGCCCAAGGCGCTGTTCGAGTGCCATGGCACGCAGCACGTCGTGCTGATGAAAGCGCCGCATGCGCACCGCGTAGTCGATGGCGCTGCCGTGTCCGCCAATGCGGATGGCGCCCGTGCCCGCATCGCGCGTGAGCGGCACCACGCCCAGGTACAGGCCGGGCGCGAGCGGATGGTTGAGGCGCCATTCCTCCTCGCAATCCGCATGCCGTGCCGCCAGCGATGAAAAGTCGACAAAATCCAGCGCCACCGGCTTGCGGACCTTGTAGGCGAATTCACCCGCCAGGAAGACCCATGACAGGTGCGTTTCGATCAGCCGTGGGTGACCAGCACGATGCGGATAGGCGGCCGCCGTGAGCAGACTGGTGACCAATGCGTCGGCATCGTGCGCCAACCGCGCAGGGTCGGCGACGAGGGCTGGGTTGGATGGCGCGGCCATACATGTTCCTCCGGTGCCCGACGCGCTCGCCTGGAGGCAGTCATGCGTCCTCGATTGGATCGGCCGGTTGCCCGCTGTGGCTGCGTTGCTTCTGCGTGGCGTCGATCAGCATGCGTTCCACACGCGAAAACGCTTCACGCAGGGCAACGTAGGGGTCTTGTTCCGAGGTGTCGCTGAAGATGCGATCACTCAGCGGCGTCATCAGGTCCACGCGTACGCTGAAAGGCCGGCCCTGCTGTTGGTGTTTGGCTTCCTGACTCAGGCTGACCCGGCAGCGGGTGATGTGGCTGCGCAGCCGCTCCAGGCGGCTGAGCTGATGCGCGACGGCTTCTTCAATCGCGTTGGAGTGGGGAATGCCTTGAAACGAAAGATCGACGGGAATCGTCACGGTGTCACTCCATTTGAGCAAGATGCGCAGCCCACGCTGCGTCGGTCTGGCGTGCGCCTGAGCACAACACCAGCCTTTGTATTCTTCCCGTCTCTTGCGCCGCTGGGTTGATGCGCGTCAACGCATCGGGTTTCCGTGCTGGCCGCCTACGCGCGTGGGCGGAAAAATGCGCCAGCACCCCGCCTGGTGCCGGAAGAACACGATCGCCAGCGGTTGCCCCGCGTTGGCGAGTTCCGGCCGGATGCAGCCGCGCTCCAGCCCAGGGCCGTGCAGGCGGGTGATACGCAGTTGTGAAGCGTTGCCTTGGCCGAACCATTTGGCGATGAGCTCGCGTAGTGCCGTGGTGTCTTGATGCATGGTGTCCTCCCGGAGGAATCAGGCGGCGTGTTCAATGGCATGCGGTACGCGCCATTGCGCCGCGACGATCGCCACGAGCAGCCTCGAGGCGGTACGCACTGCGCGCAACGGGCTCCTCAGGCAAGCGCTGACCTGTTCGCTGTGGCCCTCGCCAAACAGGCACCACGCGCAGAAGTGCTCGCAGTTGTTGGTCAACAGCCGGTAGTTGCTCTCGCCAAGGCGCGAACTGGCGCGGCGGGCCACCTCTTGCGCGGAATATCGAGGGCAGCCATCCAGCCTGACGTGGATGGCGTGTCCGCTGGCGAAGGCGTCGGTGGTGACCTGTTCCACGGGGCCGCGCGTCCGCCTGCCCGAGAAGCCCGCGTAGTGGATCACCAAGCCATCACCCACGTAGATGCCGTGGTGTTCGTAGCCATGGCGTTCCGTGACGAGATGTGCGCCCAGCGAGAAGAGCAGGGTATCGGCGGCGGGGGCGTTGTTGTGCTGGGTCATGGTGGGCTCCCAGTGCATCGTGGGGCGATCGCAGCCGTCGTGCATTGCGGTTGCTTGATCGCGTGAGTCCAGTATTGGCGGTCAGCGCGGTGCCGTCATGCAGGCTGGGCTGAGAATCCTGTCGGCGCCACGGGCCGCTTTGTCAGCAAAGCCTGACAGTGACTGTGGAAACTGGCCGACCGCATCGCATGCAGCATGCGTGCGCCGCACGATATGCCGCCATGGGTTTCTTGGAGCGCATCTCCGGACATTGATCTGCCGCAAGGCAGGGCCGCCCCGCCGTGCCACGATGAATGTGTCGGCGAGTACCGGCAATCCATTCATGTATCAGGAGGTAGCTATGAGCCAACTCAGGCGTTACGACCCGTTCGCCATCGAACCGGTGGGCGATATCTTCCAAGGGCTGTTGCGTTCGTTCCGCGGCAACATGGACGGCGTGCTGCCGTTCAAGGTGGACGTGACGGAATCCGATTCCGCATACAACGTGGTGGCGGAAATCCCGGGCGCAAAGAAGGAAGACATCGACGTCACGGTCGACCGCGGCACGGTGATGATCTCGGCCAAGGTGGAGCGCCAGACCGAGAAGAAGGAAGGCGAGCGCGTCATCCGCAGCGAGCGGTACAGCGGCGCGATGCAACGCATGTTCACGCTCGATGCCGCCGTTGACGAAGGCAAGGTCGATGCGACATACGCCGATGGGCTATTGCGCGTGACGCTGCCCAAGAAGGAAGCTTCGCCGCAGCAACGCATCCCGATCCGCTAAGCAGCGCAGCAAAAAAAGGGGGGGACATGCGGCTGCAGTTTCTCGGCGCCACCGATACGGTGACCGGCTCCAAGTACGTGCTGGAAACGGGCGCGCACCGCGTGATGATCGACTGCGGGCTGTTCCAGGGCTACAAATCCTTGCGGCTGCGCAACTGGGATCCGCTCGCCATCAACCCGCATCACGTGGATGCCGTGGTGCTGACCCACGCGCATATCGACCACAGCGGGTATCTGCCGCTGCTGGTGCGCAACGGGTTTCGTGGCCCCGTGTATTGCACCAAGGGCACGGCCGAGCTGTGCAACATCATGCTGCCCGATAGCGCACGGCTGGCGGTGGAAGATGCGCAGTACGCCAACGCGCACGGCTTTTCTCGCCACCATCCGGCCTTGCCGCTCTATGACGAGAACGATGCCGCCAAGGCGCTGCGCAAGCTGCACCCGGTGGCGTATGGCGAGCGCTTTCCAGTGGTGGAGGGTGTCGAGGCCGAATTCCATCGCGCTGGGCACATCATCGGCGCGGCCACGGTGACGCTGTTTGCAGAGGGGCAGCGCATCGTTTTCTCGGGCGATCTGGGCCGGCAAGCCGACCCGGTCATGCGGCCGCCCGAGCCCGTGGCCGAGGCCGATACGCTGCTGGTGGAGTCCACCTATGGCGACCGCGTACACCCGGCGGGCGATCCGCTCGACGTGCTGGAGCAGATCGTGCGGCGGACCATTGGCCAGGGCGGTACGCTGCTGATTCCCGCTTTTGCGGTGGGGCGCACACAGGCGCTGCTGTTCTGCTTGTATCAGTTGATTCGCACGCACCGGATTCCGCATGTGCCAATCTACCTCGACAGCCCGATGGCCGAGCGCGCGACCGAAGTGTTTGCGCATCACGTTGACGACCTGCATATCGAGGCGGCGGACTGTCAGGCGGCGTGTGCGCTTGCCGTGCCGATCCAGAGCCCGCAACAGTCGATGCATCTGAGCAGCGACCGCACGCCCAAGATCATTCTCGCCGCCAGCGGCATGGCCACGGGCGGCCGGGTGCTGCATCACCTCAAGAGCTTTGGTGGCGGCAAGCGCAACGCCATCCTGATGTCGGGCTTTCAGGCGGCGGGCACGCGCGGAGCGGCCCTGCTGGCTGGGCAGCGTGCGCTGCGTGTGCACGGCCGCGAAGTGCCCATCCGCGCGACGGTCGAGCAGATTGCCAACCTCTCCGCGCATGCTGATGTCAATGAGCTGATGACGTGGCTGCACGGTTTCACACGCGCGCCACGGCAGACCTTTGTCGTCCACGGCGAGCCGGCTGCCAGTGATGCGCTGCGCCAGCGCATCGAGCGTGAACTGCAATGGACGGTGCGCATGCCGGAGTATCGGCAGACGTATCCGCTGAGCTGATCATGGAAACCCGGGCGCCGTTTCAGTCGTCCACGTGCACGGCGCGCAGGCGCATCGTGCTGGCCATGCCCGGCAACCAGGCCGCCACTGGGCGACTGGCGCTTCCGCTGGGCGCGGAAATTGGTCATGCGGACGTCAAGCGCTTTCCCGATGGGGACTGCTACGTGCGGCTGCGAACGCCGGTGCAGGGCGCCGATGTCGCCATCGTCTGCACGCTGGACCGGCCCGACGACAAACTGCTGCCGCTGCTGTGGCTGGCCCTGGCTGCCCGCGAAGGTGGCGCACGTCGCGTCGGGCTGGTGGCGCCTTATCTGGCCTACATGCGGCAAGACGCCATTTTTCAACCGGGCGAGATCCGTACCGCGCAGCACTTTGCCGCATTGCTAACGCAGTACTTCGATTGGCTCGTCACGGTAGACCCGCACCTGCATCGCATCTCCACGCTGTCGGAGGTGATGGGCATCCCATCGGTGGCGGTGCAGGCGGCGCCTGCATTGGCCGCCTGGGTGCGTGCGCACGTGCAAAACCCCGTGCTGATCGGCCCCGATGAGGAAAGCCGCCAGTGGGTCGAACACGTCGCCCGGCTGTGTGAAGCGCCATGGGCCGTGCTCAACAAGACGCGCCACAGCGCGTGGCAGGTGGAAGTGTCGACCGTCGCATCGGATATGCCACCAGGCTGCATGCCGGTGTTGATCGACGACATCATTTCCACTGGCCGCACGCTGGTTGCCGCCGCCGAGCAGTTGCTGCGTGCAGGCTTGCCGCGGCCGTATTGCGTGGCGGTTCACGCGGTGTTTGCTGAACATGCGTACAGCACGTTGTGCAACGTGGCGGCGGACGTCGTCACCTGCGACACCATCGCGCATCCATCCAACCGCATTGCGGTGACGGCACCATTGGTGGAGGCAATCACACCGCTGTTTGATCTACCTCTGCCCGACGCGACAAGACGGCTTGTCCGCTAAGGGCGACGCTCCTACGCTGGCGATAGCACCACCCCAACCCTGCGGGAATGCATCATGAAACAGATCGAGTTCTCAACCAGCGAGCCCACGTACTGCGCGGCCGGCCCGGTGCTGCAATGTCGCGCTTCGGTGGATGGCAACAACGCCACCTATGCCATCACGGCGGAGGCATTGGAAGACCACTTCGGCGCGCGGTCGTGCCGCTCCGAAGACCTAGTGCAGGCGTTCGCCGGGCATCGCAGTGACATCGAAGCCGTTGCCCGAGCCATGTTCGAGCTCACCGGCTCCAAGCAGATCACGCTGCACAGCGGGCACTTTCGCTTTCCCGTGTAAGGGCAAGCCAGATACCGCAGCGATATCCGCCGCCATTGCCATGCGCGAGCCACCCGAACTGACAGCGCTGCCCGATCGGCTGACCTTCAAGCCGCTCGGCATCGACACTTGGCAGGAGCATGTCATCTACATGCATCCGGATTGCGCCATCTGCCGCTCCGAAGGGTTTGCCGCACAGGCTCGCGTGGAGGTGCGCATTGGCGAGCGCACGCTCATCGCTACGCTCAATCTCGTCGCGTCCACGTTGCTGGAGAAGTGCCAGGTCAGCCTGTCTGTCAGCGCTGCAGAATCGCTGATGGCGCGGCCCGGTGATGTGGTGAGCGTGAGCCACGCGCCTGCGCTCGAATCGCTGCGGGCGGTGCGCGCCAAGATCTATGGCGCCCACCTGGATGCACACCAGCTCGGCAGCGTCATCCGGGATATCGCCAACGAGCGCTATGCCGACGTGCACATCGCCGCCTTCCTCAGCGCGTGTGCGGGCGAGCGCATGAGCGTAAAGGAGACCATCGACCTGACGCAGGCGATGGTCGATTCGGGCGAGCGCCTGACGTGGGATCGCCCCGTGGTCGCTGACAAGCACTGCGTGGGCGGACTGCCGGGCAACCGCACCAGCCCGATCGTGGTGGCCATTGCCGCCGCTGCCGGGCTGCTGCTGCCCAAGACATCGTCACGCGCCATCACCTCGCCAGCCGGCACGGCCGACACCATGGCAACGCTCACGCGCGTGAACCTGAGCGCGACGGAATTGCGGCGCGTGGTCGACTGCGTTGGGGCGTCGCTGGCGTGGGGTGGGGCGTTGAGCCTGAGCCCGGCCGATGATGTGTTGATCCGCGTGGAGCGCGCGCTGGATGTAGACAGCGACGCGCAACTGGTGGCGTCGATTCTGTCGAAGAAGATCGCAGCCGGCTCCACCCATGTCGTGATTGATGTGCCGGTTGGACCGACGGCCAAGGTGCGCAGTCAGCCGGATCTGGAGCGCCTGCGCATGCTGCTCGAGCGTGTGGCGCGGGCGTTTGGCGTGCACGTGCTGATTGTGCCGACGGACGGCATGCAGCCCGTGGGCCGGGGGATTGGCCCCGCGCTGGAGGCGCGCGACGTGCTAGCCGTGCTGCAGCGCTTGCCGGCCGCGCCATTCGACTTGCGCGAGCGGTCCTTGCTGTTGGCCGGCGCGTTGCTGGAGTTCTGCGGGGCCGCCGCGCCGGGGTTAGGCAGTGCGGTTGCCGAAGGCGTGCTCGACAGCGGTGCGGCCTGGCGCAAGTTTGAAGAGATTTGCGAAGCGCAGGGCGGCCTGCGGGTGCCCGGTGAGGCCGTCTTCCGCCGCGATGTGGTGGCGGAGCAGGACGGCATCATCAGCAGCATCGATAACCGGCATCTCGCGCGCATCGCCAAGCTGGCCGGCGCGCCGATGCGCCAGGTGGCCGGCGTGGAAATGCACGTGCGGCTGCACGACGAGGTGCAGGTGGGGCAGCCGCTGTTCACGCTGCACGCGCAGGCATCCGGCGAGTTGGACTATGCGTTTGCCTATGCGCGGATGCACCCGGCGGTGGCGCTGAATCAGCCAGTGCAGGCGCTGAGTCCGGTAGCCGAGGGTTCCGGCACCGAGCATGCTTCCACGGCATCCCGATCGCTTTCGGACGGCGCAGGGCGTCCGTAGAAATAGCCTTGTGCCTCTGTGCAGCCCGCCTCGCGGATCAGCCTCGCGTGGGCTGGCGTTTCCACCCCTTCCGCCACGGTGATCACACCGAGCTGCCGGCCCAGGTCAGCAATCGCCTTGACCAGCACGGCGCTGTCGGGCCGCTCCTGCAGGTCGCAGACGAACGAGCGGTCAATCTTGATCTTGTCGAACGGAAACGCGCGCAGATGGGCAAGCGATGAGTAGCCCGTGCCGAAGTCGTCAAGCGCGACACGTACGCCCATCTGATAGAGCTCGCGCAGGTCTTCAATGCTCTCGGCCTCGTTCTGCACGAGCGCGGTTTCTGTGACTTCGATCTCCAGCCGGTCAGCCGCCAGACCTGCATCGAGCAGCGCAGCACGCACCGTCTGGGCCAGCGTGGCCTTGCCCAGCTGCATGGGCGATACGTTCACGGCCACGCGGGCGCCGTCTTCCCAGCGGGCGGCCTCTCGACAGGCCTGTTGCAGCACGAAGCGGCCGAGCTGCTCGATCAGGCCGCTTTGCTCGGCAATCGGCACGAACTCCGCCGGTGGCACCCAGCCGCGCTCGGCATGGTGCCAGCGCACCAGCGCCTCACGTGCCGTGATCTTGCCGGTCTCCACATGGATGATCGGCTGGTAGAAGACGAACAGGTGTTCCTGGCGCTCCAGCGCGGCGCGCAACTGCATTTCGAGGCGCGCGCGCTCCTGGATGCGCGTTTCCATGGCCGCCGTGAACAGGCGTGCCAGCCCCTTGCCCGCGGCCTTGGCGGCATAGAGGGCGATGTCCGCGCGCGAGAGCAGGCTCTCTGCATCATGGCCATGCGCCGGCGCGAGCGCCATGCCTACCGACGCCCCGATTCGCACGCTTTGGTCCGTTCCAAGAGCATATGGCGTGCTGAGCGCCGTGATGATGGCGCAGGCCAGCGCCGTTGCCTGATCAGCATCGTCGTGCGGCACGAGCACGGCAAATTCGTCCCCGCCCAGCCGCGAGATGGTGCCAGCCTGGCTGCACGCCGATCGCAGCCGTGCAGCCACCTGTTCCAGCAGCGCATCGCCCGCGCGATGGCCTTTGGTGTCGTTGATGACCTTGAAGCCATCCAGATCGATATACAGCAACCCCAGGCGGGCGCCCGGCACCGCGAGCCGCGCATCCAGCTGCTCCCGAAAGTTCGTGCGGTTGGCCAGCCCGGTGAGCATGTCGTAGTGGGCCAGCTGCCGAATGCGGTTTTCGGCTTCCACCTCTTTGGTGACCAGCGCCCAGGTCAGCATGGGGCCGATGTAGCTGCCGTCGTTGGCGCGTACGGCGGAAATTTTCAGGTCCAGCACCTCGGGGCCGAGCCGCACGCGGGTGTTGTAAGGCAGATTGGCTGGGTCGGCCAGCAGGCGGCGCTGCATCTCTGGCTGCGCATGGAAGACGTCGATGCAGGTGCCCAGCAAGCCATCGCCATTGACGGGCAGCAGGTGCGCGATCCGGTCGACCAGTCGCTTGGAGGTGTTGTTGGCGTAGTTTATGACCAGTGATTCCGGCGTGACCGTCATGACCGCGATGGGCATGTCGTCGATCATGTGCAGCAGGCAGCCTTGTTCGGCCTCGCGGCGGCGGGCCTCGGTCTGCGCGTTCACCATGACGGTGAAATCGCGGTAGTTGATCATCAGGATCACCAGCAGACCGAACGACACCAGCGCCATGTTGATGGCGATGGCCACGAAGGTCGGTTGGCCCGTCGCGGCAAAGAACGCGATGAACACGCCGTTGACGATGATCGTGACCATGATGGCGGCCGAGCGCAGGTGCATCAGGCAGAAGATGCAGGCGATCACGGTGATGGCCATGTAGAAGGCCAGGTACGAGCGCGTGTATGGGTCCCCATAGGGGAACAGCGCCAGCGACCACGCCGTGAACGCCGCGGCAATGATGCTCGCCAGCCGGTTGGTGCGTTTGAGCGCGCGCAATGCGAGTTCGGGCGTGGGGTCAATCCGCCGAGACCGCCACCAGTGCAGCACCCGCACGACGCAGGCTGCCGTGAGCAGCAGCGGCACTGTGACCGCCAGCCAAGCCGGTGCGTGGCCGCGGAAGGCGAGGGCCACCGCCCAGGTGCTGCTGATGAGGATGAAATACATCATCGGCAGCTGGCGAGAAAAGGCGCGGTACTGCGCCTTGAGTAGCTCCGGGTTGTCTGACGACACACCCATGAAGCCCGCCACGGTGCTCGCAAACGTTCTGACGGTCATGGAGCGCTCCAGAATTCGGAACGGTCGGGGCGCGAGCAGACGCCCGACACGGTCGGCAAGGGCGGGGGGTTAAGTCCGGGCAGGGGCCTGCGCATCGGCCGGAAGCTGGCGGGCCAGCGGCATGGGGTTCCTCTTCTTCTCAATGTGGCGGCGTAATCTGGCTCTGTGCGGGCTCTGTGCTGCATTGTGCATGACCACCTCCTCAGGAGCGGCCGATTCGTCCCTTTTCTGAATAGCGCATTCGTATGAGGCGGCTCGGAAAGAAAGACTAGGCGGGTGTGCGGTCACCTCTTGAGCCGGCCGTCGCCAGCCGGTTTCTTGTCGGAGAGCAGATTCAGTGCGGCTGGCGCGCACTCGTGCTTGCACGGCCGGCCGCACACAGGCCTAATGAGCGCTGTTTTTGATAGCCAACGCCACAGAACACCGCTTGCCATGAACCGTATTGACGATCCCCAGCACGACAAAGAAGTCGGCGTGGCCGACGCCACACAAGACACGACCCGTATTGACGACGTGCGCATCGGCGCCGTCCGCCCGCTGATTTCTCCGGCGCTGTTGCTGGACGAGCTGCCCGTGTCGCCCGAGGTGCAGGCCCAGGTGGAAACCAGCCGCGCCGCCATCACCAACGTGCTGCAGGGCCGGGACGATCGGCTGATTGCCGTGGTGGGCCCGTGCTCGATCCACGACCATGACCAGGCGATGGAGTACGCCCATCACCTCAAGGCCGCAGCGGCGCGCCTGCGTGATGACCTGCTGATCGTGATGCGCGTGTACTTTGAAAAGCCGCGCACGACTGTCGGCTGGAAGGGCTACATCAATGATCCGCGGCTTGATGGCAGTTTCCGCATCAACGAAGGGCTGCGCCGCGCGCGCGAACTGCTGCTGGAGGTGACCGCGCTGGGCCTGCCGGTGGCCACCGAGTTTCTCGATTTGCTGAGCCCCCAGTACATTGCCGACCTCGTGGCCTGGGGCGCCATTGGCGCGCGCACGACCGAGAGCCAGAGCCACCGCCAACTGGCCTCGGGCCTGAGCTGCCCGATCGGCTTCAAGAACGGCACCGACGGCGGCGTGCAGATTGCCGCCGATGCGATCCTGGCCGCGCGCTCGTCGCACTCGTTCATGGGCATGACGAAAATGGGCATGGCCGCCATTTTCGAGACCCGTGGCAACAGCGATGCGCACGTCATCCTGCGCGGCGGCAAGAAGGGGCCCAACTACGACGCAGCCGCCATTGAAGACAGCTGTGCGATTCTGCGAAAGGCAGGCCTGCGCGAGCAGGTGATGGTCGACTGCTCACATGCAAACTCGGGCAAGTCGCACCTGCGCCAGATCGACGTGGGGCAAGACGTGGCGCAACAGTTGGCCGCCGGCGAGCGCCGCATTATCGGCGTCATGATCGAAAGCCATCTGGAAGAAGGGCGCCAAGACCTGAAACCCGGCGTGCCGCTGCAGCGCGGCGTGTCGATTACCGATGCGTGCCTGGGCTGGGCCCAGACCGGGCCGCTGCTGGACGCGCTGGCCGGCGCGGTGCGGGCCCGTCGGCAGGGCTGACGGCACGTCTTCGCCCGGCGGGGGCGGGCGCATAGGCGGGCGTGTGTAAAATTCTGCCTTTTTTGCATTCGCAGCATGGCGCACGCCCAGCCGCGCGGAGCCCTGAGCGGCCCTGCGCTGATCCGTTTACTTGCCCACCTGGCGCGCACCGATGTGCCCCAGCCTGGGCAATCGCTGGCCGACCGGCTGAGCCAATGGCTGAGCTGGACCGATGCCATCACGCTGTCGAGCGCGCTGGCGGCCAGCCCGCCGGCCGTTGCGCCCAGCGCGCGGGCGGTTGGAGCCCAAGCGGCCAATGCAGAAGCCATGTGCAGCCGCGTTCGCACCGCGCTGGCCAAGGCCATCAACGCAAGCTGCCTGCCTGAGTCGCGATCCACCGGCACGTTGCGCGCGCCGCTGCAGAGCGCGCCCCCAGCCGCTGATGTGGACTACGCGGATTTCCGCCAGCGCTATCTCTCCATGCAGCAAGCCATGGAGATGGATGTCGGCAACCTGCGCAGCAGCCTGCGTCGCGCGCTGGCGGCCAACACGCCGGCGCTGGCTCGGCTGGCGATCCTGGATGCCAGCATGGAACAGGCCCTTGCCGTGCGCGAACGCACGCTGCTGGCGGCCATTCCAACCTTGCTCGGGCAGTATTTCGAGCGCCTGCGTGCGGCAGAACAGCAACGGCAGGCCGATCACGCGACCGAGTCTACCGAGTCGGGTACCCTCGGCGCCCCATCCAATGCGTGGCTGAACGCCTTCCGCAACGATATGCGGAGCGTGCTCCTGGCGGAATTGGATGTTCGTTTTCAACCGGTCGAAGGGCTGCTCGCTGCCCTTCGTACCCGCTAAGCGGGACACCATGTCCAGACATCATCTGAATCTCATCGTTTTCTTGGCCGGTGTGGCCGCTGTGGGCTGGATTGCCGGCGGCTATCTGGTCGGCTGGAACGGGCTGGCGCTTGCCGTGACGGTCCTCATCGGTGCCATCTATGTGACGGGCGCGCTGGAGCTGCGCCGTTACCAGCAGGCGACCGGTACGCTTGCACGCGCTGTGGCAGGGCTCTCTGAGCCGCCTGCGCAGTTGGCCACCTGGCTCGAGCCGTTGCACCCGAGCCTGCGCAATGCAGTCCGCTTGCGCGTGGAAGGCGAACGTGCCGCGCTGCCTGGGCCGGCGCTGACGCCGTATCTGGTGGGGCTGCTTGTGCTGCTGGGCATGTTGGGCACGTTGCTCGGCATGGTCGTAACGCTCAAGGGCACCGGCGCCGCGCTGGAAAGCGCGACAGACTTGCAGGCGATTCGCGCATCGCTGGCCGCGCCGATCAAGGGGCTGGGCTTTTCGTTCGGCACCTCGATTGCGGGTGTGGCGACATCCGCCATGTTGGGGCTGCTCTCCGCGCTGTGCCGACGCGAACGTCTGCAGGCCGTGCAAGCGCTGGACGCCCACATTGCCACCACGCTGCGCATCCACTCGCACGCGCATCAGCGCGAAACCACGTTCCAGTTGCTGCAGCGACAGTCCGATGTGATGCCCGCCCTGGTCGATCGTCTGCAGGCCATGATGACCGCGCTCGAGCAGCAGAGCGCCGCTACCAGCGAGCGCCAGCTTGCCAGCCAGCAGGCCTTTCTCGACAAGGCGGAGGCGGCGTATGGCAACCTCGCCGTGTCGGTCGGGCAGTCGCTGAAGGAAAGCGCCGCGGACAGCGCGCGGGCTGCCAGCGCCGCCATCCAACCCGTGGTGGAAACGACGATGGCCGGACTCGCTCGCGAATCCGCCGCGCTGCATGACACGGTCACGCAGGCGGTGCAGCGTCAGCTGGAGGGCCTGTCAACGCGTTTCGAAGCCACGGCCGAGACGGTGGCCGGCATCTGGAGCAACGCGCTGACCGCGCACCAGCGTTCGAGCGAGGTGCTGGTCGGCCAAGTGAGTACGTCGCTGGACCGCTTTGCCGAGACGTTCGAGCAACGTTCGACCCGCTTGATCGATGGCGTGTCCGAACGGCTGGATGCCACGGCAGGCCGCTTGTCGGCCACTTGGGATACGGCATTGGCACAGCAAGCGCACGCGCAAACCGAGGCGGCCAGCCAGCATCAACGCGCGCTGGAAAGTGCTGCCGCCACGTTCGAGCAGCATGGCGCTGCGCTGCTGCAAGCATTGAACCAATCGCACGTTGAATTGCAGACCGCGCTGGAAGCCCGCGACCAGCAGCGGCTGGCCGCCTGGGCGGAGACGCTCGGTGCGGTGGGCACCCGCCTGAGCCAGGCATGGGAGCAGGCCGGCGCCGAGTCCGCCAGCCGGCAGCAGGACATCTGCAACGCGCTGGCCCAGACCGCGCGCGATATCTCCGAGCAAACAGAGGCGCACGCCAAGGGCACGATCGCCGAGATTTCGCAGCTGGTGCAGGCAGCATCGGAGGCCCCCAAGGCGGCGGCCGAGGTGGTGGCCGAACTGCGCCAGAAGCTGTCCGACAGCATGGTGCGCGACACGGCCATGCTGGAAGAGCGCACGCGCCTGCTGGGCACGCTGGAAACGCTGCTCGACGCGGTCAACCATGCCTCCTCCGAGCAACGCACGGCAGTGGACGCGCTGGTGGCCACCTCGGCTGGCTTGCTGGAGCGCGTTGGCACGCGATTCACCGACCATGTCGAGGCCGAAACCGGCAAGCTGGGCGCCGTGGCCGCACAGGTGACGGGCAGCGCTGCGGAGGTCGCGAGCCTGGGCGAGGCGTTCGGCGCGGCAGTGCAACTGTTTGGCGAGTCGAACGACAAGCTGGTGGCGCAGCTGGAGCGGATTGAATCCGCGCTGGACAAGTCCCTCACGCGCAGCGATGAGCAGCTTGCCTACTACGTGGCGCAGGCGCGCGAGGTGATCGACCTGAGCATGCTGTCGCAAAAGCAGATCATCGAAGACCTGCAGCGCCTTGGCGGTACGCAGGACTTTGCCGGAGCCGAGGCGGCATGAGCGAGGAAATTGACGCCGGCGTGGAAGGCACGGCACCCGTCTGGGCCGCCTTTGGCGACCTGATGTCGGTGCTGCTCGGCGCCTTCGTGCTGATTCTGGTGGGCGTGATCGGCGTGCAGCTGGAGCTGTCATCTAAGCTGGAGAGCGAGGTCAAGCAGCGGGAGGCAGAGGCGCAGCGTCGCAAGACGTTGGAGCAGGCCTTGGCGGGCCCGCTAGCTGCGGGGCGCGTGACGCTCGTCAACGGGCGCATCGGTATCAACGGCAGCGTGCTGTTTGCGCTGAATTCAGATCAACTGCAGCCGGACGGGCGCACGCTGCTCAAAAGCCTGGCCGGCCCGCTGGCCGCATACCTGAAATCCCGCGATGAGATCCTGATGGTGAGCGGCTTTACTGATGACCAGCAGGTGCAATCCGGAAACCGGCAGTTTGCGGATAACTGGGAACTGTCGGCCAAGCGTGCCCTGACCGTGACACGCGCGCTCATCGACGAGGGTATCCCTGCATCCAGCGTGTTTGCAGCGGCGTTTGGCTCCGAGCAGCCGGTGAGTTCCAACGCGGATGACGCCGGGCGGGCCAAGAACCGGCGCGTGGAGATCGCGCCCGTGCCGCGCTCGTCGGCTTCCAATGGCGGGCGCCGTGAAGCCCACTGAGGCGACGCTCGCCACCGCGATTGACGCCCTGCGCGCCAGCGGTGCCGGTCGCGCAGACCCGATCCGCTTTCGGCTGATCGAGGCGCTGCATCGGCGGGCAGCCGCCCAAACCGGCGAAGCGCAAGACGTCCTGAACGCGCGCGTGAGCCAACTGCTGGTCGACTTCGCTAGCCGCACCTCTGCTGCACGCACGGATGAGGGCGCCAAGCCGTCATGCCAGCCCGCGCCCGGTCCGCTCGCTGCGCTGCTGGCCGACATCGACCGCACACGTGCGGCCAGCACGTACCCCGAAGCGCGGCTGCTGGAGGATTTCCGGACCATCTGGGCGAAGCTCAGCGCCGAGGCGCAGTTGCGTCAATCGCTGGACCACGAGGTGCCATCGAACGCCGGTCCGCTGAACTCGAGCAGCCTCGTGCATCGCGCGTTGTTGCTGATGCGTGAGCTGTCGCCGGCGTATCTGCGGCAGTTTCTGTCGTATGTCGATACGCTGTCGTGGCTCGAGCAGATGAACGCGGACGGCATGCCGGCAGGCCGGGAGACGACCCGTGGCACCAGTGCCCGCAAGAGCGGGCGGGCCAAGGCGCGCTAGCGGTATCGCGGGCGCACCCTGAGCGGGCACAGCGCAGATCGGCTTGATGCGTCACCCGTTGCGGAAGATGAAGCTGTACGCATTCAAGGCCGGTACGCCGCCCAGGTGTGCGTAAAGCACGCGCGAGCCTTCCGGGAATTCGCCGTTGCGCACCATGTCGATCATGCCGTGCATGGATTTCCCCTCGTACACAGGGTCGGTGAGCATGCCTTCCTGGCGTGCGCATAGGCGGATGGCTTCCAGCGTGCCCTCGTTGGGCAGGCCGTATTCGGGGCCGCCGTAGCGGGTGTCGAGCACCACGTCCTGTTCGGTGATGTTGCGGCCTAGGTCGACCAGCTCGGCGGTATGCCGTGCAATACGCAGGATCTGCGCGCGGGTCTGTGCGGGCTTGGCCGAGGCATCAATGCCGATCACCTTGTCGGCCCGGCCATCGGCCGCAAAGCCAACGACCATGCCGGCCTGCGTGCTGCCCGTGACCGAGCACACCACGATATAGTCGAACTTGAAGCCGAGTTCCGCTTCCTGCTGACGCACTTCTTCCGCAAAGCCCACGAAGCCCAGGCCACCGAGCGGATGCTCCGAGCAGCCGGCCGGAATCGGGAACGGCTTGCCGCCGCGCTTGCGCACATCTTCCATGGCCTGCTCCCAGCTCGGGCGGATGCCGATGTCGAAGCCTGCGGCATCCAGGCGCACGTCCGCGCCCAGGATGCGTGACATCTCGATATTGCCGACGCGGTCGTACACGGCATCGGAGTAGTTCACCCAGTTCTCCTGCACCAGCACGCACTTGAGCCCCAGGTGTGCTGCCACGGCCGCCACCTGGCGCGTCTGGTTCGACTGGATGCCGCCAATCGAGACCAGCGTGTCATACCCGCCTTCGAGCGCCTCCGGAATCAGGTATTCCAGCTTGCGTGTCTTGTTGCCGCCAAAGGCCAGGCCGCTATTGCAGTCCTCTCGCTTGGCATACAGCTCGACTTTGCCGCCCAGGTGCGCGCTCAGGCGTTTCAATGGCTGGATGGGCGAGGGCCCGAACGTGAGGGGATAGCGGGGGAATTTCTGCAGATTCATGAGGCGCTCCTTCAATGCCGCAAATGGCGGGATGTCGGAAGCCAATGGTACGCAGAACGTCGCAAAATGCGGTTGCAAATATCGACGCAGATCCGCAATATGGAAAATCAAACTGACGTTTTGGGATGAGGTTATTTCCTGAAAATGCGAAAGAACGAAACGAAATTGCAGGCCGCGCCGGGAAGTGTAGCGGCCTCCGTGCGCCACGCCTTGGATCGCACCGATCGAGCCATCCTGAAGGCCCTCCAGCGTGATGCTTCCATTTCCAATGTCGCGCTCGCCGCGAAGGTGAACCTCAGCCCACCGGCGTGCCTGCGGCGCGTCGAGCGGCTCAAGGAGCTGGGCTTGATCAAGGGGATTGTGGCCTTGCTCAACCCACGCGCGATGGACCTGGGCTCGCTCGTGATGATCGGCGTCGTGCTGGACCGCTCCACGCCCGAATCCTTCGCTGCCTTCGAGAAGGCGGTGCAGAAAGTTTCAGGTTGTCTGGAGTGCCACGTTGTGACCGGCGAGTTTGATTACTTCATGCTCGTTCGCACCAAGGACAGCGAGAGCTATAACCGGCTGCACGCGGAACAGTTGCTCTACCTGCCCGGCGTGCGGCAGATCCGAACGTTCATGGTGCTCAAAGAGGTGTTATCGACGACGGAGTTGCCGGTGGTGTAGGGCGGGGAGCCCGTAACCAATGCGGCCTTCGGTGTTTTTGATCGGTGAGCGGCGCGGATTTGACAACCGTTTTCCTCGCTGGCAGCATGGCGCCCCGCTTCGCCAGCAGGCTTGGTTATTTGGTTAAGAAACGATAATCGAGCCGCATAAATTGAAGATGCATAACGCCGCCCTTGAGCGCTGTATTGCAGCGTCCGCAGATGTCCGGAACGTTGACGCTTTCAAATCATGGATCCGAAGCCATGTGAGCCCCATTCTGCGAAACGAGTGTCTGGCTTGCGGTCATGGGCGCATTACGTCTTCTGGCGTTTTGATGGACCACATCGTCCTCGTTGACTACCCGGTTGAGCATCTTCTGGCCATCAAGAACGCTGCCGGCGGCATCGACACACCACTGATGCGCCGCTGGTTGGCGACGCGCCGTCCGGTGTACTTCAATGCCGCCGAACCGTGGCCAGACATTGATCGCGAGTGGCTCGCAAAATTCACCTCCAACGACCTGCGAAACGGTGTTGCTGATGCGGTCTACGATGAAGTCCACTGCATCGGAACCTACTTCAGCTTCCACAGACTGCCTGCGGTAGATATACCGTTTCTTGAGGCAATCCTGCCCGAGCTCACGCCCGTATTGCACCGCACGCTGATGCGAGCGGTATCCGATGCGGAAAAGCAGTTGGTCAACGCATCGGCGGCCATGGCACGCCTGAGCCGGCGAGAGCAGCAGGTCGCCTCCTGGATCGGCACGGGAAAGAGCAATGCCGAAATTGCCTTGCTGGCAGGCATCTCTGAAAACACGGTCAGAAACTACCTGAGCAATATCATGGAGAAGACCGGCTGCGCGAATCGAACAAGCCTCGCCGTGCTCGTCTCTCGCTGGGATGCGTCCCGCCTCGGAATAGGTACAAACGTACTCTAGCGCTCGCCTTACCCCGCCAGCTATTCTCCGTCACCACAAAACGCAGCGTGCGGAGGGCTTTTTCTGCAACGTCCGGATTCAAACGCAGCGCACGCGGAGGAATGGGATGCAGAGCAAGCCTTGTGTTCAGCCATCAGCATTGCCGCTGTTTCGCGGCGCGATCTTCCTGCTTTCTGCCGGCGTTGGCGCGCTCGGAATACTCATCCAGAAGCGTGCCGCCGCGTGCATTGCATGCCTGCCTGATCCGGATTTGACGTTGCTCGTCAAAGCTGGAATTTGCGGTGCGATGCTCGTCATCGAGGTGGGCTGCATCGCTGTACTGATTGCTGTCAGCTCTGCGCAGCAAGAGAACAAACAAGAAGACGATTGAACGGGGAAAGCGGGCGCGCCCGCAGAAAGGAGGTGCAGACAGAGATATTGAAAAAGGGCGGACGCGTGATGGAGAGCACGCGTGTCGCCAATGGCCTGAAATGGTGTGGCTGGGAAACCCGGTGATGCCTTTGCAGGCACAGCCGCTGTGTCGTCGGATTAGTGAGCTCGCCTATGCTAGCCAGCTGGCTCCGCTGTGACGCAGCTCACTGCGTTTCAGCTTCCCGCGCGTCATCTTCTGTGGCCATGATGACCCGGTTGCGCCCTTTGGCCTTAGCGATATAGAGCGCCGCGTCAGCCCGCGCCAGGGCGTCGACCAATGTGTCTCCCGGCATCACGCCTTCGACACCGGCACTGAAGGTGCAGCGCACACCGTCTCTTGGCGATTGTTCGACCGCGAGTCGGAGGTCATCCATCACGGCCGTCGCGTCAGTTTTTCGCGCGCCCACCAACACAATCGCGAACTCCTCACCACCAAGGCGCCCGAAAAGGTCTTCGGATCGCAATCGCGCGGATACAACCGACGCGACGTGCTTGAGCACGCGATCGCCGACCGCATGGCCGAAGGCGTCGTTGACGGCCTTGAATTCATCGATATCCAAAACGGCAATCGACAACGGCTTCCCGTTAGCTGCGGCTTCATGAAGCAAGGCATTCGCCCTTGCCATGAACGCGCGCCGCATCAGTACACCCGTGAGTTCGTCAATATTGGCAAGCTGCTCCATCCTCCGAGCAAGCCGGTCGTGCGCCAGCATCACCATGCCCGTTGAGAGGCACGGGAAGGTGACAATCGCCAGTCCGAGAAAAAGAACGTTCCAAGCCGATGGCTGGAGAAATGCCGTTTGCGGCATACCAAAGGCAACGGCAATCGCCCGCGTGATATGGAATAACGCGCCCAGGTAGGCGGCTGCGGCAACGAATCGATAGGGGTAGCGTGCGCCATCACGCGGCGCGTGGCGCAAGGCCAATGTTCCGACGGCAATCCGCGCATAGGCGAAGAAAATCGAAATGACCCCGATCTTCGCGCCGATGTTCGGCGCTACGAACGTGAAATACGCCAACACAACGGACGCGATAACGAACGCCCCAGTCTCCCAGCGCCGTGCCGGGCCCTTGCCGAAGAACTGGCGCATACCCTGCACGAGCAACAGGACAGCTGTGAGCGTAACGAGCGTAGCGCCCAAGGTGACGAACTGTCCTGCCTGAGCGCCGGCGATCAACAGCCCCATTGCTGCGATAGCCAGCAGCGCGTGGGCGACGCACCAGCGACCTATACCCGGTACCGCCGTCCGAAGCAGCGATCCAAGGATGGCGACGCTCATCAAGCAGGACACCATCACGATACCTATCAGAGCAAGGGGGCTGACCATGAAATCGAGACGGGTGGACAAGAATGGAGAAGCAGGCAATCGAGCCCAACCGGTGGACTCGCTTGTACTGCGCGGACCTCAAACCACCACAGCGAGGTCTCCGAGTTGCAAGACGCGCTTAGGCGGTGCCGCTTCGGTGGGGCAAGGTATTCACCACAACCTCTTCTTATCGGCGGATCAGTGCGCTGCTTAAGGCTCTTTTTCGCAATGCGCTGTCGCGGATGAGGCAACGTGTGCGGCGTGCCGCAACGTAGGAAAGGGAAGCGTTATGCCGCACGGAGTTGAAGCGACGCGTGCCGAGGGCGGGCTGGCAGCGTGTCAGCGTGAGAGTCGGGCACGCCGTAGTCACAGTGATCATGACTGCGGGCAACTTTCATCCCACGACCATTGGATGTGCCTGATCGTGGTGGTCTGATCTTCTAGGGAATCTTGGCCTGCCCAGAGGGATTCGAACCCCCGACCGTCGGCTTAGAAGGCCGATGCTCTATCCAACTGAGCTATGGGCAGATGCGAGGCTGCCCAGGCAAACCACTGGCGCGCGGCCTTCGGATACCTGGGAGGCCGCGATTCTAACAGATGGGCATGGCGCCGTTTGCTAGTGCTGGGGCGGGATTTCGGGTGGCACCTCGCCGGGTGGCAGTTCAATAGGCGGTGTCTGCGGTTCAGGGTCGTGGACGGGGTCATGGGCCGGCTCATCCGGCGGTGGCATTTCCGGTGGCGGTTGAGGTGGTGCCTCTGGCGGCGTCGGCGGGGTGATATGCGCGGACCAGGGCAGATCAGGCAGGGCGGAATACATGGCAGCTCCGTGGGTGTCAGTGCGAAGACTTCGGGTTTGCCCTGATTCCCGCCGCAAGCGTCGTTCCCGCGCATCATCCAAATGGTGATAGCTGAAATGCGTACCCCCCAAATGGGGGGATTTTTGATACATTTCGTGGCGTCGGGTAGTGCCACACACAACAACATAGTCATTCGAAATTCCACGCAACGACGTGGAACACCGTGCCTACGCACGCCAATGCGCGTGACGGATGCCTTTTCGGTTCCGACCAGACGGGAAATCAGGGGAGTCTTGTTTGGGCAGCCTTTTTGGGCAGCCCGTGCTGCTGTGTTTCGCCGGCGACAGGGGGCCAGGCGGGCGACAGCCATGGGGCAGGGAGGAAACATCAATGAGCACGCATCATGCACGACGCCCAGCGGGGGCGTCTCGAGGCACCTACGTTCGTCACGCCCAGAGCGGACGGATCGGCGATCGTTCCAATGCGGCAGACCACCGTCTGCCACCCACCGGCGTACCGCGCATGCTGCTGTGGCTGCTGGCCGCAACGGTTCTCTTCGCGGTGGCGAACTACACGCTGAAGCTGTTTGGTTGAAGCCCGGCCTTACAGCACCTTCCCCGGATTCATCAGCCCGCGCGGGTCCAGCGCCTGCTTGATCGCGCGCATGGCGGCCAGTTCCACGGCGCTCTTGTAGCGTGCGTTGTCTTCACGCTTGAGCTGGCCGAGGCCGTGCTCGGCAGAGATTGAGCCGCCGTGCGCGTGCACGCTGTCGTACACGATGCGGTTGATGCCGTCCTGGTTGGCAAGAAAATCGTCGTGCGCATGCCCTTGCGGCGGCGACACGTTGTAATGCAGGTTGCCGTCGCCGAGATGCCCGAACGTGACCATGCGGATGTCCGGGTACGCCGCGGCCAGCGCGCGGTCTGTCACGTCGATGAAATCCGCGATGCGTGAGATCGGCACGGCAATGTCGTGCTTGATGTTCTTGCCTTCATCGGCCTGAGCCAAGGGGATGTGCTCGCGCAGGTTCCAGAAGTCGCGGGACTGCGCGATCGATTCCGCCACGGCCGCGTCGTCGATCACGCCGCGTGCAAGTGCGTCTTCCATGAGGGATTCGAACAGCGTGCGCGCGTGTTCCTCGCTTTCCAGGTCAGACAACTCCAGCAGCACGTATTGCGGATAGGCCTGGGTGAATGGCACGCGCAACTGCGGGTAGTGCTTGCGCACAAGATCGAGGCAGAACGCCGACATCAACTCGAAGCCTGTCAGCAGCGTCCCAGCATGACCTTGTGTCAGTGAAAGAAACGCCAGCGCCTGACGCGGAGATTGCAGCGCCGCCAATGCCGTCACCTGGGCGCGCGGCTGCGGAAACAGCTTCAGCATGGCCCCGGTGATGATGCCCAGCGTGCCTTCCGCGCCGATCAGCAGGTCCCGCAAGTCATAACCAGTGTTGTCTTTGCGCAGGCCGCGCAGGCCGTTCCACAGTTCACCATTGGGCAGCACGGCTTCGATGCCCAGGCACAACTCACGCGCGTTGCCGTAGCGCAGAACGGCGGTGCCGCCTGCATTGGTCGCGAGGTTGCCGCCGATGGTGCAACTGCCTTCCGCCGCCAGGCTGAGCGGGAAGAGTCGATCGGCATCTGCGGCGGCCTGTTGCACGTTGACCAGGATGCAGCCCGCATCCACCGTGATGGTGTTGTTGATCGGGTCGACTACCCGGACGCGTTGCATGCGCTGCAGCGAGATCACCACCGAGCCGCCCTCCATATCGGGCGTAGCGCCGCCGCACAGCCCCGTGTTGCCGCCTTGCGGAACAATCGGCACACCGTGTTCGTTGCACAACTGCACGAGCGCACACACTTCGCCAGCATCGGCCGGGCGCAGCACGGCGCGTGCGCGGCCCGAGTAACGCTTGCGCCAGTCGATCAGGTACGGGGCTTGATCTTCCGGGGTTGTCAGCACGTGCGCGGCGCCAATGGCGTTAGCGCAGGCTTGCAGGAAGGCATCGTCGGTCATGGTGGATCAGGTGTGCTGGCGGGCACGTGCCTTGGCGGCGCGCTTGAACGGGCGCAGATAAAAGATGGTCGCGAAGAAGAACACCACGCTGAGCATCACCTCGCCCCACGCGAGCGAGCGAGAAAGCCCAGCATCGGAGGTCGCCCGCACGATGCCTTCGGTAAAGAACAGCAGAATGAACATCGACGCCCACTGCATCGTGTAGCGGTTCCTGCGGAGCACGCCGGGCAACGGCCACGCCAGCAGCAGCGCCTTGAGCGCGAGCCACGAGCCGCCCGGGCGCACCGGCGCGAGCCACAGTTCCCACGCCGCACACAGGAGGATCAACGCGACCAGGCTGCCTGCACTCAGCAGAAACAGTGCCCGGGATTCAGTGACGGCGTCGTAGGTATCTGTCATGCGGAAGTCATGCGGCGAGCTTGAGCGCGGTCTGCGCAAGCCGTCGGCCCATAGCCGTGGCAAGCGTGCGTTCGTGCGCAGTCAGTGGTGCCGTATCGCCACGATGCGCGACGTGCGATGGCCCGTACGGCGTACCGCCCGCCTCGGTAGAAAGGAGTTCACTCTGCTGATATGGCAGGCCGAGGACCACCATGCCATGGTGCAGCAGCGGCAGCATCATCGAGAGCAGGGTGGTTTCCTGACCACCGTGCATGCTGCCCGTGGAGGTGAACACGCACGCCGGTTTGCCCGCTAGCGCGCCGGCCAGCCATTGCGGCGTTGTGCCATCCAGAAAATACTTGAGCGGGGCAGCCATGTTGCCGAAGCGGGTGGGCGAGCCCAAGGCCAGCCCCACGCATTCTTCCAGGTCGCGCACTTCCACATAGGGCGGGCCGTTGTCGGGCACGTCGGGCTGCGTGGCTTCGCAGACCGTGGAGATGGCTGGCACCGTGCGCACGCGGGCCTGTGCGCCGTCCACGGTTTCAATGCCATGTGCGATGGCTTCGGCCAGCGCGCGCGTGCTGCCATGGCGGCTGTAGTACAGGACCAGAATATCTTTCATAACAAAGCGTTGAGAGCGTCGCGGTATTATAGTTGCGCCCCCCGATCCCCTCATTGGCCTTGCGCCGCCTCATTCTTCATGCTTTTTGCCCCCCGAGTGCTTCGTCAATGGAATGCTGCCAAGCTGCGTGCGCTGGCGCGCTATGCGCTGCGCCGCGCAGGGGAGGACCGCCTGCCGCAGGTGGCCAGCAGCCTGACGTTTACGACCGTGCTCTCGCTGGTGCCGATCCTGACGGTGGCATTTGCGCTGTTCACGGCGTTTCCGATGTTCAAGAGCTTCCGCGCGGACATCGAAGGCTACATGTTCAGCAACCTCGTGCCAGGCAATATCAGCCGGCCGATCCTGACGTATCTCAACCAGTTCTCGACCAACGCCAAGGGGCTGACGGCAGCGGGCTTGATTGGCCTGGTGGTCACTTCCGTCATGACCATGCTGACGGTGGAGAACGCGCTGAACGCCATCTGGCGCGTGCGACAGCGGCGGCCGTTGGCGCAGCGCGTGCTGGTGTTCTGGGCGCTCGTGAGCTTTGGCCCGGTGCTGATTGGCGCGAGCCTGTCGGTCAGCTCGTATCTGGTGTCGATTTCGGCGGGCTATGTGCACAAGCTGCCGTTCGGCCTCGGCGTGGTGGTGGGCGTGGTGCCGATTTTGCTGTCGGCGATGGCGTTTGCGATGCTCTACGTGTTTGTGCCGAACACCAATGTGGATCGGCGCGATGCCTTCGTGGCGGGGCTCATTGCCGCTGGCGCGTTTGAAATCGCCAAGCGCGTCTTTGGCGCTTACGTTGCGCACATTCCGACGTACACGGCTGTCTATGGTGCCTTTGCCACGCTGCCCATCTTCCTGACCTGGATCTACGTGAGCTGGCTGGTCACGCTGCTGGGCGCCACGATTGCTTCGACGCTGCCGATCATCCGCCAGGGCTACTGGCAGCGCCGCACGTTTCCGGGCAGTGAGTTTTTTGATGCGCTGGGGATTCTGCTGCTGCTGTACCGCGCACGCGAACAGGCCCCGCGCACGGTGGCCGAGCAGGAAATCGGCCGGCGCCTGCAACTGGAAGCGGACTACCTTGCTGATCTGCTGGGCAAGCTGAAGGGGCTGCACCTCGTAGGCAAGCTGCAGCAGGATCGCGGGGAAGCGCACTGGGCGCTGCTGTGCGATGCCCACACGACCACGCTGCGACCGCTGTATGAAAAGCTGGTGCTGAATCTGCCGCGCTTGCCGCGCACCGCCCTGGCGCGCCATTTGAGCAACAACACGCATGGGCTGGTGGAGCGGTTGCACAACCCGGCGCTCGACGCCACGTTGGAGGCCGTCTTCGCTTCCGGCGAACGCGGCGTGAGCGCCGCAGCCCAAGCCGCTGCCGCACCGGCATCCGCCGAGGCCACCGCCTGACGGCTCAGAACGGAATCTTTCCCACCCAGATGTCGCGGTACATCACCCAGTCGCCCATGAGGCTATAGATCGGGTGGCGGAAGGTCGCGGGCCGGTTCTTCTCGAAACCGAAGTGGCCCACCCACGCAAAGGCATAGCCGCTCACAGCCGCCGCCAGCAGCCACCACAGGTTGGCCGTCAAGACCAGCAGGATCAGGCACACCAGCGCCACCGTCGAGCCCGCAAAATGCAGGCGCCGGCAGGTGCGGTCCTGGTGTTCGCTCAGGTAGTACGGATAGAACTCGGCGAAGCTGCCGAAGTGACGGGTGTCGGTGGTGGCCATGGTGCGTCTCCTGTTGCGGAGTGGGGCAGCTACGCGGCGGCGGGCTCGCGCGGTTCTCGCTCATGCGCAAACGCAATCAGCGCATCGAGCGTGCCGTCTGGGCATTCTCCCATGATGGCGTGTCCGCCGGGCAGACCGACGACGCGGCTATTGGTCAACCCTGCCACGACTTGGCGGCCGGCTTTCGCGGGCGTCATCTGATCTTTCTCGCCCACGATCACGAGTGATGGGCACTTCACGGCAGCCATGGCTTCCGCGCCGCGCGCATAGGCGTTGCATGCGGAAAAATCCGTGTGGAAGACGGGCGCGTCAGTGCCACGCGCAATGCGCTCCATCAAGCGCTGGCTGCCGCCGTGCATCCAGAAGCCAGGCCCGGGCGACGAAGGCTTGTTGGCGAGGCCGGAATGCGACCAGACGTTCACCATATCGATGGCGCTGGCCGTGTTGTTGAGCGCGGCATCCAGAAGGGCATCGGATACCTTCATCGGCCAGGCGGTCGCCACCAGCGCGATACGGCGCACGCGATCTGCGTAGCGTGCGGCGCACTCCAGCGCAATCAGCGAGCCCATGCTGTGCCCGACCACCATCACCGGCTGCGTCACCCCGGCCGCTTGCACGAGCGCCATGATCCAGTCGGCCATGGCTTCCACGGTCTGCAGCGGGGCGCCGGCGCTACGGCCGTGGCCGGGCAAATCCACGGCCAGCACGCTGAAGCCATGGTGCGCAAACCAGCGGCTCTGTAGCGCCCAGACCGAATGATCGTTCTGCGCACCATGCACGAAAACGACGCACGGCAGTTCGGCGTTGAACGGCTTGCCGCCGGTGTAGGCGTAGGCGCGATGGCCCTGTACGGTCCATTCCATCAGCGGGCTCCCGTTGCGTTGGCGGCAGCCTTGCCAGGCGCGGCAGACATCGCGCGCTCGGCGGCTTTTAGGCCGCGCTTGAGATCGTCAATCAGGTCATCGGCGTCTTCCAGGCCGATCGACAGGCGGATCGTGCCCTCGCTGATGCCGGCGGCGGCCAGCGCGTCTGCGTCCATGCGGAAGTGCGTGGTCGATGCCGGATGGATGACCAGCGAGCGCGCATCGCCCACATTGGCCAGGTGCGAAAACAGACCGAGCGACTCGATGAACTGCTGGCCGGCACGCCGATCGCCGCGCAGGTCAAAGCTGAACACGGCGCCGCAGCCACGCGGCAGCAGGCGTTTGGCGAGTGCGTGATCCGGGTGCGATTCCAGCTCGGGGTAGGCGACCGACGCCACCATTGGGTGGCTCGCCAGGAAGGCGACGATGCGGCGGGCGTTGTCCACGTGCCGCGCCATGCGCAGCGGCAGCGTTTCGATGCCCTGCAGCAGTTGCCATGCGGCCATCGGGTTCATGCACGCGCCGAAGTCGCGCAGGCCCTCGCGGCGAGCGCGCAGCAGGAACGGAGCAACGGTGCTTTCCTCGGCAAACACCATGTCGTGGAAGCCCGCATAGGGTTCGGTCAACTCGGGGTGTTTGCCGGCGGCCACGTAGTCGAACGTGCCGCCGTCAACCAGCACGCCGCCGATGGTCGTGCCGTGGCCACCGAGGAACTTGGTGGCGGAGTGGTAGACGAGATCCGCGCCGTGCGCAAACGGCTGCAGCAGCCACGGGGTGGTGAAGGTCGAATCCACCAACAAGGGCACGCCCACGTCATGCGCAATCGATGCCACGGTCGAGATGTCGAGCACATCGAGCCCCGGGTTGCCGAGGGTTTCGCCAAACAGCAGCCGCGTGTTCGGGCGGATGGCGGCGCGCCAGCCGTCGATATCGCCAGGCTTGACGAAGGTCGTGTCGATACCGAAGCGGCGCAGCGTGTAATGCAGCAGGTTGTGCGAGCCGCCATACAGCGCCGACGAGGCAACGATATGCGAACCAGCGCCCATCAACGTGACGATGGCCAGGTGCAGCGCTGCCTGGCCGGACGCCGTGGCAATGGAACCTACACCGTTTTCCAGCGCGGCCATGCGCTCTTCAAACACGGCGACAGTCGGATTGGAAATGCGCGAGTACACGTGGCCCGCACGTTCCATGTTGAACAATGACGCCGCATGTTCGCTGTCGCGGAACACGAACGACGTGGTCAGGTGGATGGGCGTAGCGCGCGCCCCCGTGGCGGGGTCGGGCGCGGCGCCGGCATGCAGGGCCAGCGTATCGAAGCGGGCTTTGGACATGGATTCAAGCACCCGGAAAGGGAGCGGAAGCAGGTTTGGACGGGGCATGCTAGCACTGCTCCCTGTTGCGGTGCATCTCGGGCAAACGCCGAGCGGGCGCGGTTTTTGACAGGTTTTTTCTGCGCCGCATGCTTGTCGAAGCGATCCGGTTTGGGCTAGGATCGAAACACAACCATAACCACAACCCGCGCGCGGTCGCCCCCCGGCAGACCGGCACCCCGATACCCTGGGAGACGCACTATGAAAGTCAGCGATATTCTTCACGTGAAGGGCAACACGCTCTACACCGTGGCCCCGGAAACCAAGCTTCAGGTGGCGGTGCAGACGATGGCGGAAAAAGACATCGGCTCGCTCGTCGTCATGGAGTACGGCGAGCTGGTCGGCATGCTGACCTTCCGCGAAATCATCAAGGTCGTTGCCAAAAACCACGGTTCCGTTGGCGACGGCACCACCATCCGCAAGGTGATGGACGACCACCCCGTCACCTGCACCCCCGAAACCGAAGTCAACGAAGTGCGCCGCATCATGCTGGAGCACCATGTGCGCTACCTGCCGGTACTCGACAGCCGCACGCTGATGGGGGTGATCTCCTTCTACGACGTGGCCAAGGCCGTGCTCGAAGATCAAAGCTTCGAAAACAAGATGCTCAAGGCGTACATTCGCGATTGGCCGGAAGAAAAGGCCAACGAAGACTGATCTGCAGCGTTTTTCGCCGCCACCCCAGAACCCGCCCGCCGCTGCGAGCGGGTTTTTTGTTGAACCCTCAATCCTCAGCCGATGAGCCAATCGAGCCAGTTTTCCCTGCTGAAGCAACGTCGTTTTGCCCCGTTCTTCTGGACGCAGTTCCTTGGGGCTATGAACGACAACGTTTTCAAGGTGGCGTTTTCCTCGCTGGTCACGTACCACGCCACACTGTTCGGCAATGTGGACCCCGCCTCGGCAGCGTTTCTGATCTCGGCCATCTTTATCGCGCCGTTTGTGCTGCTGTCTGCCACGAGCGGGCAGATTGCCGACCGCATGGACAAAGCCCGCCTGATTCGTCTGGTGAAGACGCTGGAAATCGTCATCATGCTGATCGGCTGCGCAGGATTTGCGTTGCGCCACGTTGAATTGCTCTACCTGTGCACCTTCCTCATGGGTGTGCATTCAACGCTGTTTGGGCCGGTCAAGTACGCCTATCTGCCGCAGCATCTGCAATCGTCCGAACTGGTGGGCGGCAACGGGCTGGTGGAGATGGGCACGTTTGTCGCCATCCTGGTCGGCACCATTGGGGGCGGCGAACTGGCCAACTTCACGCGCAATGGTGATCTGATCGGCCCGACGCTCACTGGCATCGCCTGCATCGTCATCGCGGTGAGCGGGTGGTTGACGGCGCGTGGTGTGTCGGTGTCACCCGCATCGCAGCCGGACCTGCGCATCAACTGGAACCCGATCTCCGAGACCTGGCGCAACCTCAAGCTGGCCGCCAACCAGCGTGCGGTATTCCTGAGCCTGATGGGCATCTCGTGGCTGTGGTTCGTTGGCGCGACGTTCCTGACGTCGTTCTTTGCCTTTGCGCGCAACGTGCTCGGCGGCGATCAGAACGTGGTGACGCTGCTGCTGGCGGTGTTTTCCATCGGCATCGGGCTCGGGTCGATGCTGTGTGAAAAGCTTTCGGGCCGCACGGTGGAAATTGGCCTTGTGCCGTTTGGCTCGATCGGCATGACGGTGTTTGCGGTGGATCTGTATTTCGCCTCGCATGCCGAGGCACTGGTTGCGCACGATGTGCTGACCGGCATTTCGGGCTTTCTGCAGAATCACCGCCACTGGCGCGTGCTGGCCGATCTGTTCCTGCTGGCGATGTTCGGCGGGTTCTACAGCGTGCCGCTGTACGCGCTGATCCAGAGCCGCTGCGAGCCGACGCACCGCGCGCGCATCATTGCCGCCAACAACATCCTCAATGCGCTGTTCATGATCGCCTCGGCGGTGCTGGCGGTGGTGCTCACGCGCGCCGGCTTCACGATTCCGCAGTTGTTCCTCGTGACCGGCATCCTCAACGCGGTGGTGGCGATCTACATCTACACGCTGGTACCGGAGTTCTTGATCCGCTTCGTGATGTGGCTGCTGATCCATACCGTGTACCGGGTGAAAGTGGAGGGCGCCGAGCAGATCCCCGATGAAGGCCCCTGCCTGCTGGTCTGCAACCACGTGAGCTTTGTCGATGCGGTCGTGGTCGGCGCCTTTGTGCGCAGGCCGGTGCGCTTTGTGATGGACCACCGCATCTTCAAGGTGCCGGTGCTGTCGTGGTTCTTCCGCACCGTCAAGGCGATTCCCATTGCGCCAGCGCACGAAGATCCGGAGATGCTCAAGCGCGCCTACGACAGCATTGCCGCCGCGTTGGCGGATGGCGAGGTCGTGTGCATCTTCCCCGAGGGCAAGATCACCGCCACCGGTGAAATGAATCCGTTCAAGGAGGGCGTGCGCCGCATCGTCGAGCGCACGCCGGTGCCGGTGGTGCCAATGGCGTTGCGCGGCCTGTGGGGCAGCTTCTTCTCGCGCCACGGCGGCGCAGCGATGACGCGCCCGTTCCGTCGCGGCATCCTCAACAAGCTGGAGCTGTGCATTGGGTCGCCGGTGCCCGCGTATGCGGTCTCTCCGGAAGGCTTGCAGGCCGCTGTGCTGGCATTGCGCGGCGAGCGCCGTTAATCACCACGCAATTCGATACACTGCCGGCTCCTCAACTCTTTTGGCATCCGCTTATGAAACGCTTTTCTCTGCTGCTGTGTGCTTCGTCGTTGGCCCTGGCTGCCGTTGGCGCGCAAGCTGCTACGCCGTCGACCGAAACCTTGCCCTCGGGTGTCATCGTCCAGACGCTGACCAAGGGCACGGGCCCGTCGCCCAAGGCCAGCGATACGGTCAAGGTGCACTACCGTGGCACGCTCACTGATGGCAAAGAGTTCGACAGCTCGTACAAGCGCGGCCAGCCCATCTCGTTTCCCCTGAACCGCGTGATTCCGTGCTGGACTGAAGGCGTGCAGAAGATGCAGGTGGGCGGGAAGGCCAAGCTGACCTGCCCGCCGGCGACGGCTTACGGCGACCGCAGCTTGCCCGGCATTCCGCCCAATTCCACGCTGAACTTTGAAGTTGAGTTGCTTGGTATCGGCGGCTGATCGGTCAACTCGTTGATCGGATTTACAATAGCGGTTTCCTGATGTTTCGCGCTGCCTGCGCCATGGCGGCGCTTTCGCGAGCACGATCATGTCTGGCAATACCCTGGGCCTGCTGTTTTCCGTCACCACCTTCGGCGAGTCGCATGGCCCCGCCATCGGCGCTGTCATCGACGGCTGCCCGCCAGGCATGGCGCTTTCGGTTGAAGACATCCAGCCCGATCTGGACCGCCGCAAGCCCGGTACCTCGCGCCACGTTACGCAGCGCAAGGAAGACGACGTGGTCGAAATCCTCTCCGGCGTCTACGAAGGCAAGACCACCGGCACGCCCATCTGCCTGCTGATCCGCAACACCGACCAGCGCAGCAAGGACTACAGCAACATCGCCGAGACCTTCCGCCCCGGCCACGCTGATTACACCTACTGGCACAAATACGGCATCCGCGACCCGCGCGGTGGTGGCCGCTCGTCCGCACGGCTGACAGCGCCGGTGGTGGCCGCAGGCGCCGTCGCCAAGAAGTGGCTGCGCGAAAAGTTCGGCGTGGAAATCCACGGCTACATGTCGCAGCTGGGCGATATCCAGATCCCGTTCATCGACTGGAACGAAGTGCCGAACAACCCGTTCTTCGCGCCGAATGCCGAGATCATCCCCGAGCTGGAAACCTACATGGACGCGCTGCGTAAGGACGGCGATTCGGTCGGTGCGCGCATCGAGGTGGTGGCCACCGGCGTGCCGGTCGGCTGGGGCGAACCGCTGTTCGACCGCCTGGACGCCGACATCGCCCACGCCATGATGGGGCTGAACGCGGTGAAGGGCGTCGAGATTGGTGCTGGCTTCCACGCCGTGGCCCAGCGCGGCTCCGAGCACGGCGATGAACTGACGCCGGGCGGCTTCGTCGGCAACAACGCAGGCGGCATCCTGGGCGGCATTTCGACGGGGCAGGATATTTCCGTGTCGCTGGCGATCAAGCCGACGTCGAGCATCCGCACGCCGCGTCGTTCGATCGATAAGGCCGGTGATCCGGCCATCGTGGAAACATTTGGTCGTCACGACCCGTGCGTGGGCATCCGCGCTACGCCGATCGCCGAGGCGCTGCTGGCGCTGGTGCTGATCGACCACGCGCTGCGCCATCGCGCGCAATGTGGCGATGTGTCGGTGGAGACGCCGGCCATCCCGGCAAAGGCTTCGTAAAGCAATCCTCGCAGGCAACAAAAAAGCGCGTCATCGAACGCGCTTTTTTTGTTCGGCGCTTGCCCGCGATTTGGCCAAAATTACATGCCGACGTAGTTCGGGCCGCCACCGCCTTCCGGCGTGACCCACACGATGTTCTGTGTCGGGTCCTTGATGTCGCAGGTCTTGCAGTGCACGCAGTTCTGCGCGTTGATCTGGAGGCGCTCCGTGCCTTCGTCGTTCTTCACGAACTCGTACACGCCGGCCGGGCAGTAGCGTTGTTCGGGGCCCGCAAACTGCGCCAGGTTGATGCGCGTCGGAACGGTCGGGTCCTTCAGCGTCAGGTGGGCCGGCTGATTCTCTTCGTGGTTGGTATTCGAGATGAACACCGACGACAGGCGGTCGAACGTGATCTTGCCGTCCGGCTTTGGATAGGCAATCTTGGGGCATTCCGATGCCGGCTTGAGCGACTGGTTATCCGACTTCGTGCCATGCAACGTCCAAGGCGGGTTGCTGATGCCGATCTTGGGCAGCAGCCACTGCTCGATGCCGGTCATGATCTTGCCCAGCGTCGGGCTCTTCTTGAACCACAGCTTGAAGTTGCGCGACTGGTCCAGCTCTTCCTTCAGCCAGCTTTGTTCGAACGCGGCCGGGTAGGCGGACAGCTCATCCGCCGAACGGCCTGCCGTCACGGCTTCAAACACGGCTTCACCGCACATCATGCCGCTCTTGATGGCGGCGTGGCTGCCCTTGATGCGCGCGGCGTTCAGGTAGCCGGCGTCGCAGCCGACCAGCGCGCCGCCCGGGAACACCGTCTTGGGCAGGGCTTGCGGCGTACCGTTGTTGATCGCACGGGCGCCGTAGCCGATGCGCTTGCCGCCTTCAATGTGCGCGCGGATGGCCGGGTGAGCCTTCCAGCGCTGCATTTCTTCAAACGGGCTCATCCACGGGTTCTTGTAGTCCAGGCCGATTACGAAGCCCAGCGTAACCTTGTTGTCTTCCAGGTGGTACAGGAAGCCGCCGCCAAACGTGTCGTCTTCCATCGGCCAGCCGGCGGTGTGCACCACCAAGCCGGGCTTGGCCTTGGCCGGATCGATCTCCCACAGTTCCTTGATGCCGATGGCGAAGGTCTGCGGATCTTTGCCGGCGTTGAGCTTGAATTTCTCCAGCAACTGGCGGCCCAGGTGGCCGCGCGCGCCTTCGGCAAAGATCGTGTACTTGCCAAGCAGCTCCATGCCGAGCTGGAAGTTTTCGGTCGGCTCGCCATCCTTGCCGATACCCATGTTGCCGGTGGCGACGCCGCGCACCGCGCCCTTGTCGTCGTACAGCACTTCAGCAGCGGCAAAGCCCGGGAAGATTTCCACGCCCAGCGCTTCGGCCTGCGTGGCCATCCACTTGACCACGTTCGACAGCGAGATGACGTAGCAGCCGTGGTTGTGGAAGTTGCGCGGCACCAGCCAGTCGGGTGTACGCTTCGAGCCGGTTTCGGTCAGGAACAGCACGTCGTCGCCCGTCACCGCCTGGTTGAGCGGAGCGCCATCGGCCTTCCACTTCGGGAGCAATTCGGTGATGGCGCGCGGGTCCATCACCGCGCCGGAGAGGATGTGCGCGCCGGGTTCGGAGCCTTTTTCCAGCACCACCACTGAGACGTCCTTGCCGGTCTCGGCGGCCCGTTGCTTGATGCGGATCGCGGTCGCCAGGCCGGCAGGGCCGCCGCCGACGATCACGACGTCATACTCCATGGACTCTCGCGGGCCGTATTGTTCGAGGAGTTGCTGCTGGTTCATAAGTGTCTCTTCGCTGCTTTGTGGAGTTTGCTTATTGGCTTATGGGGCAGAAGCGCGGATTGCTGCATTAGAATTTTCCGCATTGTCCGGGAGCCGCCCGGATGCGGCAAGAGAAATTTCTGAACGATCGTTCGATTTTTTGCTAAGCTGCGCCGAAATCACGTGCCGGGACCGCTTGCGAGCGATCCGGTGCTTGTCAAACCAACACACGGGGAACACGCATCATGGGCTTGTCGATCAATCTGGAAGGCAAGGTCGCGCTGATCACGGGCGCTTCCAGCGGCCTGGGCGCGCGGTTCGCGCATACGCTGGCCGCGGCTGGTGCCAAGGTCGTGCTGGCCTCGCGCCGTGTCGAGCGGCTAAAGGAGTTGCGTGCCGACATCGAATCGAAGGGCGGTAGCGCCCACGTCGTCCGCCTGGATGTCACCGATCCGGACAGCATTCGCTCCGCCATCGCGCATGCTGAAACGGAAGCCGGCACGATCGACATTCTCGTCAACAACTCGGGCGTTTCGACCACGCAGCGCATGGTGGACGTTACGCCCGATGATTTCGACTTCATCTTCGATACCAACACGCGAGGCGCTTTTTTTGTCGCGCAGGAAACCGCCAAGCGCATGATTGCGCGAGCCAAGGGCGCGGAGAAGAACGGCTCGCCGCTGCCGCAGTCGCGCATCATCAATATCGCTTCGGTGGCGGGGTTGAAGGTGCTGTCGCAAATCGGCGTTTACTGCATGAGCAAGGCCGCCGTGGTGCACATGACCAAGGCCATGGCGCTGGAGTGGGGGCGACTGGGCATCAACACGAACGCCATCTGCCCGGGCTATATCGATACCGAGATCAACCACCATCACTGGGAAACGGAAGCCGGCCAGAAGCTCGTGCAGATGCTGCCGCGCAAGCGCGTCGGCAAGCCCGAAGACCTGGACGGGCTGATCCTGCTGCTGGCGTCGGACCAATCGGATTTCATCAACGGCGCCATCATCAACGCCGACGACGGGATGGTGTAATGCCCTGGGGCTCAATGCCCCATCAGCCGCTGCACAAGCTCGAGCGAGGTGTTGGCGGCGTACTTCTTCATCAACCGCGCGCGGTAGATTTCCACGGTGCGCGGGCTGATCTCCAACTGCTTGCCGATCTGCTTGCTGGTCTTGCCTTCCACCAGTTGCGCGGCGATGTCGCGCTCGCGCGGTGTGAGCGCCGCCGTGACTGGCCGGTGCGCCGAAAGGTCCTCAAACGTCCAGATGCCTTCACCCAGCGGCTTCGTGCGATCGAGCGCGCGGCCCGTCACGTGGCACCAGAACAGCTCGCCGTTGGCGCGCTTCATGATGCGCTCGTCCGAATAGCTGCCGCGCGCACCCATGATGGGCACGATGCGTGCGCCGGTGCGTTCGTATTCGTCATGCGTGGGGTAGAGCAACTCGAACGACTGGCCGATCATGACGGTGCGTGCGTGGCCGAAGATGCGCGCAGCTTCGTCATTGACATCGACCATCACGCGCTCACGTGACATCACCATGCCGACCGGGGCAAGCTGGAACGCGGTCTGGTAATCAAGTGCTGTCATGGGCGTCTAGGTCTAGGAATGGGCCTTATGTAGTCGTACGTATTGCTGCGTTGCGTGACGCTTGCGTATTCTCGCCAAATTGTACCGTTACAATTTTCCGGCGCCGCACGCACGCATTCCCCAACTCTGTGCGCGGTCAAAACTCAGCCGGATCCGTTGGACCACCAAGGAAGGAGCACGCATGAACAAAATCTTCGCCAGCGCCAGCGAGGCGCTCGCGGGCGTCGTGAAAGACGGCCAGACGATCGCTGTGGGCGGTTTCGGTCTGTGCGGTATTCCCGAAGCGCTGATCGGCGCATTGCGCGATTCGGGCGTCAAGAACCTCACCTGCATCTCGAATAACGCGGGCGTCGATGGTTTCGGCCTGGGCCTGCTGCTGGAAACCCGCCAGATCAAGAAAATGATTTCGTCCTATGTGGGCGAGAACAAGGAGTTCGAGCGCCAATACCTGGCAGGCGAACTCGAACTGGAATTCACGCCGCAGGGCACGTTGGCCGAAAAGCTGCGCGCTGGCGGCGCGGGCATCCCGGCGTTCTTCACCAAGACCGGGGTTGGCACGATCGTGGCCGAGGGCAAGGAGCTGCGCGAGTTCGATGGCGAAACGTACGTCATGGAGCGCTCGCTGGTGCCGGATGTGTCGCTGGTCAAGGCAGCCGTGGCGGATAAGTCCGGCAACCTGCGCTTCAATCTGACGGCGCGCAACTTCAACCCGGCCGCAGCGACCGCCGGCAAGATCTGCATCGTCGAGGTGGAGAAGATCGTGGAAGTGGGCGAGCTCGCCCCAGACGACATCCACTTGCCCGGCATCTACGTGCATCGCATCGTGCTGAATGCCACGCCCGAGAAGCGCATCGAAAAGCGCACTATCCGCGCAGCCAACTAAGGAGACCGACATGGCCTGGACTCAAGACCAAATGGCGGCACGTGCTGCTCAGGAACTGCAAGACGGCTTCTACGTCAACCTCGGCATCGGCATCCCGACGCTGGTCGCCAACCACACCGGCGACAAGGAAGTCTGGCTGCAGAGCGAAAACGGCATGCTCGGCATTGGCCCGTTCCCCACGGAAGATCAAGTGGATGCCGACCTCATCAACGCTTGCAAGCAGACTGTGACCACGCTGCCGGGCAGCGCCATCTTCGGCAGCGACCAGAGTTTTGCGATGATTCGCGGCGGCAAGATCAACCTGTCGATTCTCGGCGCCATGCAAGTGAGCGAAACCGGAGATCTGGCCAACTGGATGATCCCCGGCAAGATGGTCAAAGGCATGGGTGGCGCGATGGACCTCGTGGCCGGCGTCAAGCGCGTGATCGTGCTGATGGAGCACGTTGCCAAGAAGAAGGACGGCACCGAAGACCTGAAGATTCTGCCCAAGTGCACGCTGCCCCTGACGGGCGTGGGCGTGGTCGACCGCATCATCACCGACCTCGGCGTGATCGACGTGACGGAGCAGGGCCTGCGTCTGGTGGAAACTGCGCCCGGCGTGTCGCGCGAAGAGATTCAGGCCAAGACTGGCGTCAACCTGCTGTAATCCGGAGACCACGATGCTGCAAGGAAAAACCGCCCTCGTCACGGGCTCGACCAGCGGGATTGGTCTGGGCATCGCCTGCGCGCTGGCTGCGCAGGGCGCCAACATCATCATGAACGGCTTCGGCGACGTGGAGGCGCCCAAGGCGCAGATCGCGGCCGCCGCTGAGAAGGCCGGCAAGAACGCCATCCGCGTCGGCTACCACGGCGCCGACATGAGCAAGCCGGCCGAGATCGAAGCGATGTTTGCCTACGCCGACGCGGAGTTTGGCGGCGTGGACATCCTCGTCAATAACGCCGGCATCCAGTACGTGGCCAACGTGGAGGACTTCCCGGTCGAGCGCTGGGACGCCATCATCGCCATCAACCTGACCTCGGCCTTCCACACCACGCGGTTGGCGGTGCCCGGCATGAAGAAGAAAAACTGGGGCCGCATCATCAACATCGCTTCGGCGCACGGGCTGGTGGCGTCGGCGCAGAAGTCGGCGTATGTGGCGGCCAAGCACGGCATTGTCGGCCTTACTAAGTCGGTGGCGCTGGAAACGGCGCAGACCGGCATCACCTCCAACGCGATCTGCCCGGGCTGGGTGCTGACGCCGCTGGTGCAGAAGCAGATCGACGCACGTGCCGAGAAAGAAGGCATTGACGCGCTGCAAGCCAAGAAGGAACTGCTGATGGAAAAGCAGCCTTCCGGCGAGTTCGTCACGCCCGACCAACTTGGCGCGCTGGCGGTGTTTCTGTGCAGCGATGCCGCTGAGCAGGTGCGCGGCGTGGCCTGGAACATGGACGGAGGCTGGGTCGCGCAATAAGCGAATCCTGCGCCGGTAAAGCCTCGCTGCAGTTCCATGCAGCGGGGCTTTTTTGTTACTGGCCAGCAGGCATGTCTGCTGCGCCGCCGCACGCTCGCGGGGCCGCGTACAATCAGGCTTTGTTCTCTCGCCGTTGTTCACGTGTAGGAGATGTTCATGCCTGTTTCGCCGCGCCTTGCCTTCGTGCAGTGCCTGAGCCCGTCCGGCTTGCATCGGATGGCGTATCACGAGTGGGGCGATCCGCAGAATCCGCGTGTGCTGGTCTGCGTGCATGGTCTCTCGCGCACTGGGCGCGACTTCGACGTGCTCGCGCAAGCGCTGTGCAACGATTACCGCGTCATCTGCCCCGATGTGGTCGGTCGAGGGCGCTCTGACTGGCTGGTGGATCCGAAGGGCTACGTCATTCCGCAGTACGTGTCGGACATGGTCACGTTGTTGGCGCGCCTGAATGTGGAATCGGTCGATTGGTTCGGCACTTCGATGGGCGGGCTGATCGGGATGAGCCTGGCAGGCCTGCCGAAGTCGCCGATCCGCAAGCTGCTGCTCAACGATGTCGGCCCGCGCGTCACGGAATCGTCGTTGACGCGCATCGGGGCGTACCTCGGCCTGAACGTTCGCTTCAAGACCTTCGATGAAGGGCTGGCGTACCTCAAGACCATCAGCACGTCGTTCGGGCCGCACACACCGGAACAATGGCGCGAACTGAATACCGCGATCCTGAAACCGCAGGGCGGCGAATGGATTCTGCATTACGATCCGCGCCTGGCCGAGCCTTTCAAGAGTGCCACGCCTGAGGTGATCGCCGCCGGCGAAGCCATGCTATGGAAACTGTTCGAGGCGATTCCCGGTGAGGTGCTGATCGTGCGCGGCGCGCATTCGGACTTGCTCACGCGCGAGACCGTCGAGGCCATGATGCAGCGCGGTCAGCACGTGGATACGGTGGAGATTCCTGATGTAGGCCACGCGCCGACCTTTATTCAACCGGATCAGGTGGCGATCGCCCGCAATTTCTTCCTCGGTCAATAACGATTATTTGCCCAATTGATTTGCAACATGAGCACTGAACTGAAGCGTTACAACGTCGAACATCGCTACTCCGACGCGGCCGTTTACAACGGCGTCGTCTACGTTGCAGGCCAGGTGCCGGAGACCACGCTTGACGCCGGCATTGCCGAACAAACCGCAGAAGTGCTCGCCATCATCGATCGCGTGCTGGCCGCCAACGGCAGCGACAAAACGCGCATCCTGATGTGTCAGATCTTCCTGAAGGACATCACCGAGATTGGCGAGATGAACAAGGTGTGGGACCAGTGGGTCGCTGCCGAATCGAAGAACTCGCCGCCGCGTGCCACGGTGGAGGCCGCACTGGCCAATCCGAAGTACCGCATCGAAATCGTCGTGACGGCTGCGCTGAAGAGCTGACGCCGTCGCGTCACTGCAGGACGCATCATGCAAAACAAGACCGACCGGCCGGCTGAGGGGGCCGGACAGGTGGCTACACAAGCAGCAGAGCAGGTCGCACGGGCGATTGACTATCTTGTCGCCAACGTTGACGACCAGGTCTCGCTGACGGGAGAGCCGCTGGAGTCGCACGCGCGCGGCACGATTGCCATTCTCGAAGGGCTGCGTGTCGATACACCCTCGTTGCAGGCGGCCGCGTTGTTTCTGTTGCCCACGCTGGCGATGGACAATGAGAAGGCGCTCGAGCCCGTGTTCGGTGCCGAGGTGGTCAAGCTCGTGCACGACGTGCGGCAACTGCTGCGCATCGGCGCCATCGCCGGCCTGGTCAGCCCGACGGAGGCCGGCGTCACCCGCAAGAACGAAGCCGAGGCGCGCCGTGCGCAGGTCGAGGCGCTGCGCAAGATGTTGCTGGCGTTTGCGCAGGACATTCGCGTGGTGCTGATCCGGCTGGCGTCGCGGCTGCAGTCGCTGCGCTGGCTGGCCCAGACCAAGCGCCCCGCGCCCGAAGGCATTGCGCGAGAGACGCTCGACATCTACGCGCCACTGGCCAACCGCCTGGGTATCTGGCAACTCAAGTGGGAGCTCGAGGATCTCGGCTTCCGCTTTGAAGACCCCGACACCTACAAGCGCATTGCGCGCCTGCTCGATGAAAAGCGCATCGAGCGCGAAAAGTTCATCGGCGAGGCCATCGCCAAGCTGCAGAAGACGCTGCACGACGCCGGCATCCAGGCCGAGGTGAGCGGCCGTCCCAAGCACATCTACAGCATCTGGAAAAAGATGCGCGGCAAGGAGCTCGACTTTGCCGATCTGTACGATGTGCGCGCCTTCCGCGTGATCGTCGACGACATCAAGGATTGCTACACCGTGCTCGGCTTCGTGCACCACATGTGGCAGCCAATTCCGAAGGAGTTCGACGACTACATCTCGCGCCCGAAGGCCAACGGCTACATGTCGCTGCACACGGTGGTGATCGGCGATGACGGCCGCGCGCTGGAAGTGCAGATCCGCACGCGCGAGATGCACCACTTTGCCGAGTATGGCGTGGCTGCACACTGGCGCTACAAGGAGGCCGGCAGCAAGGGCTACGCCGGCCAGTTTTCCGCCAGCGAGCGCTACGACGAAAAGATCGCCTGGCTGCGCCAGCTCCTGGCCTGGAAGGACGACGCGGAACACACCGTCGCGCACGAAGATTCCCCGTGGGAACAGCTCAAGCACACCGAGTTGGACGACCACATCTACGTGCTGACGCCGCAGGCGCGCGTGATCGCTTTGCCGCAGGGCGCGACGCCCGTTGACTTTGCGTATTACCTGCACAGCGATCTCGGGCACCGCTGCCGCGGCGCGCGTGTTGACGGCGCGATGGTGCCGTTGAACACGCCGCTTAAGAACGGGCAGACGGTGGAGATCGTCACGGTGAAGCAGGGCGGGCCGTCACGCGATTGGCTCAACCCCGAGCTGCGCTATCTGGCGAGCAGCCGCGCCAAGACGAAGGTGCGTGCCTGGTTCAACGCGCTGGAACTGGAAGAAACGCTGGCGCAGGGCCGCACGCTCATCGACAAGACGCTCCAGCGCGAAGGCAAAACCGCTGTCAATCTGGAGGACTTGGCCGCCAAGCTCGGCTTCAAGTCGCCCGATGATCTGTATGCCGTCGTGGCCAAAGACGAACTCAGTCTGCGTCGCGTGGAGGCAGTGCTACGCTCGGACGGCGCACCGCCGCCTGCGCCAGTGGACGACGAGGCGTCGATCACCAAGAAGAGCAAGGCCACAAGCGTTGCCCGCGGTGCCAAGAGCGGCGTGCTGGTCGTCGGTGTCGATTCCCTGCTGACGCAGATGTCGCGCTGCTGCAAGCCGGCGCCGCCGGACCCGATCGTGGGGTTTGTCACGCGCGGGCGGGGGGTGTCGATCCACCGGCAGAACTGTGCAACGTTCCAGCAACTGGCGGCGCGTGCCCCCGGCCGGGTGATCCAGACGGAGTGGGGCCAGCGCAGTGATTCGGTCTACCCCATCGACATCCAGGTTGAAGCGCTCGACCGCCAGGGGCTGCTGCGCGACATCTCGGAAATCCTCTCGCGCGAGAAGATCAACGTGACGGGCGTGCGCACACTGTCGAGCAAAGGCGTCGCCAAAATGCAGTTCACGGCAGAGGTGGCGGAGGCGACACAACTGCAGCGCGCGCTGACTTTGATAGAAGAAGTGCAAGGGGTGTTGACAGCCAGACGCAAGTGACGGTATAGTCTTGTTCTTCGGCAGGCTCGTAGCTCAGCTGGTTAGAGCACCACCTTGACATGGTGGGGGTCGTTGGTTCGAGTCCAATCGAGCCTACCAACGCATTTAGCAGGACGCGTCGGGTAGGATGTCCAAGCCGTCATCCCTCGGGTTTGTCCCGTACAACTGAAGTCAAGGGCAAAACATGATTCAAGCACCGCGAACTACAACCGCTTCGGAGCGACAGTAGTCAAGGTGCGGTTTTCGCCCTTTGTGCTCTGCCCAAGCGGTAGTCAGCGCAAAAGAAAACGCGGCCTTGGCCGCGTTTTTTTTCGTCCGCGTTTTCGTGTCATGCGTGGCGATCAGGCTGAAAGCGCTTCGAAGCATTGATTCGACAACCTGCCACGCCAGTCCGGCGTGGCGCACGACAGAATGACGATCGCCGCGTGCCACTGCGGTGCGCGACGGTGACTCCACAGGAGCAAGCATGATCGCAATCACCCTGCCGGACGGTTCCCGGCGCGAGTTTCCCGGCCCGGTGACGGTGGCTGAAGTGGCGCAAAGCATCGGTGCCGGCTTGGCCAAGGCCGCGTTGGCTGGCCGCGTGGACGGCCAGATGGTCGACACCAGCTACACGATCGACCGCGACGCGAAGCTCGCCATCATCACAGACAAGGACGCCGACGGTGTCGACGTGATCCGTCACTCGACGGCGCACTTGCTGGCCTACGCCGTCAAGGAGCTGTATCCGGACGCGCAAGTCACGATCGGCCCGGTCATCGACAACGGCTTCTACTACGACTTCGCTTACAAGCGCCCCTTCACGCCGGAAGACCTCGTCGCCATCGAAAAGAAGATGACCGAGCTCGCCAAGAAGGACGAAAAAGTCACGCGTGAAGTCTGGAACCGTGATGATGCCGTCAAGCTGTTCGAGGGCATGGGCGAGAAGTACAAGGCCGAGATCATCGCCTCCATTCCGGAAGATCAGGAAATCGGCCTGTACCGCGAAGGCAATTTCGTTGACCTGTGCCGCGGCCCGCACGTGCCGTCCACGGGCAAGCTTAAGGTTTTCAAGTTGATGAAGGTGGCCGGCGCCTACTGGCGCGGCGATCACAACAACGAGATGCTCCAGCGCATCTACGGCACGGCCTGGGCCAAGAAGGAAGACCAGGAAGCCTACCTGCACATGCTGGAAGAGGCCGAGAAGCGCGACCACCGCAAGCTGGGCCGCGAGCTGGACCTGTTCCACATTGACGAAACCGCCCCCGGCATGGTGTTCTGGCACCCGAAGGGCTGGACGCTGTGGCAAGAGATCGAGCAGTACATGCGCCGCGTGTACCGCGAAAACGGCTACCAGGAAGTGAAGGGGCCGCAGATTCTCGACAAGTCGCTGTGGGAAAAGACCGGCCACTGGGACAAGTACCGCGAGAACATGTTCATCACGGAATCGGAAAAGCGCGAATACGCGCTCAAGCCGATGAACTGCCCCGGCCACATCCTCATCTACAAGCAGGGCATCAAGAGCTACCGCGATCTGCCGCTGCGCTTCGGTGAATTTGGTGCCTGCCACCGGAACGAGCCCTCGGGCGGTTTGCACGGCATCATGCGCGTGCGCGGCTTCACGCAGGATGATGGCCATATCTTCTGTACGGAAGACATGATCCAGGCCGAAGTCACGGCCTTCACGACGCTGCTGCAGAAGGTCTACAAGGATTTCGGCTTTACCGAAATTCTGTACAAGTTGTCGACGCGCCCGGAAAAGCGCATCGGCTCGGAAGAAAGCTGGGACCGCGCCGAAGCCGCGTTGGCCGAAGGCCTGCGTGCGTCGGGCTGCGAGTTCGAATACCTGCCGGGCGAGGGCGCATTCTATGGTCCGAAGATCGAGTATGTGCTTAAAGATGCACTCGGACGCCAATGGCAGTGCGGCACCATCCAGGTTGACCCGAACCTGCCGGAGCGCCTGGACGCCGAGTTTGTCGGCGAAGACGGCGCGCGCCATCGCCCCATCATGCTGCACCGAGCCATTGTCGGCAGCCTGGAGCGCTTTATCGGTATCTTGATCGAGCAATATGCCGGAGCGCTGCCGACGTGGCTTTCGCCGGTGCAGGTGGCGGTGCTGAGCATCACGGATTCGCACGCCGAATACGCCCAATCCGTTGCGCAATCCCTGCAAAAACAAGGATTTAGGGCGGTTGTCGATTTGCGGAATGAGAAGATTGGGTATAAAATCCGCGAGCATTCCGTCCAGAAGGTCCCCTACCAGGTTGTGGTGGGCGACAAAGAACGGGATGAAAATCAGGTGGCCGTGCGTGCCCGTGGCAACGTCGATCTAGGCTCCATGCCGCTGTCGGCGTTCGTTGAGCGACTGCAGAACGATCTCGCCAACAAGTCATGAGCTGGGCACGGCCGGTTTTTTTGATTCTTTGAGGACATCAACATCGCTACTGAGAAATCTCACCGCATCAACCGCGAGATCAGCGCACCGGAAATCCGGCTGACCGGGGTTGAGGGAGAAGCGCTCGGCATCGTCAAGCTGTTCGACGCACTGCGTCTGGCAGAAGAGAAAGACGTTGACTTGGTCGAGATCGCGCCGACTGCGCAGCCGCCCGTCTGCCGCCTGATGGACTATGGCAAGTTCAAGTATCAGGAACAGAAGAAGGCCCACGAGGCCAAGCTGAAGCAGAAGGTTATCCAGGTGAAGGAAGTCAAATTCCGCCCTGGTACCGACGACAACGACTACGGCGTCAAGCTGCGCAATGCGACGCGCTTCCTGGAGGATGGTGACCGGGTAAAGGTTACCTTGCGTTTCCGAGGCCGCGAAATGGCTCACCAGGAAATCGGTATGCGCGTGCTCGAGCGTATCAAGACTGACCTGGAGGAATTTGGCCAGGTTGAGCAGATGCCGAAGATGGAAGGTCGCCAGGCAGTGATGATGTTGGCACCCAAGAAGAAAAAGTAATGCAGCAGCGGCCGGACGATTCCGGCTGCGCTGAGCAGGTTCCAGACGGAAACGTCGGAAAACGCGGCGGGCTTCATCACCCGCCGCGATACAACAAGTGAGTCCGGGTTTTGCAAGTGTCGGCGCCAGCCGTCCACCTGGCTTCATGTCAAAAACGGAGTTGTTCCATGCCGAAGATGAAGACGAAGAAAAGCGCCTCCAAGCGCTTTACTGCCCGTCCTGGTGGCACGATCAAACGTGGCCAAGCCTTCAAGCGTCACATCCTGACCAAGAAGACCACCAAGAACAAGCGTCACCTGCGCGGTACCGAGGGCGTCCATGAGACGAACCTGAAGTCCGTTCGCGCAATGATGCCGTACGCCTAACCCTAACTAACTACGAAAGGAGCATTTCATGCCTCGAGTAAAACGTGGGGTCACAGCGCGGGCCCGTCATAAGAAGGTTATCAACGCAGCCAAGGGTTACCGCGGCCGCCGCAATAACGTCTATCGCATCGCCAAGCAGGCGGTTATGCGTGCTGGTCAGTACGCTTACCGCGATCGTCGCAACAAGAAGCGCGTGTTCCGCGCACTCTGGATTGCACGTATCAACGCTGGCGCACGCGAGCACGGTCTGACCTACAGCAAGTTCATGAACGGCCTGAAGAAGGCGTCCATCGAGCTGGACCGCAAGGTGCTGTCGGACATGGCCATTCACGACAAGGTGGCGTTTGCCGCCATCGTGAACCAGGTGAAAGCCAACGTCGCCTGAATTGGATTGGCCGGGCAGGCCGCTGGAATTGCCCAGTAAGTTTGCCGGCTGATCACCCTGACGGGGCTCTCACCGAGCCCCGTTTTTTATTCTGTAGTTCCGAATCACCCGAATTTTTTCGCTCGCCTTCCCATGTCACTGGATCTGGATCAAGTCGTCGCCGATGCCCAAAACGCGTTTGCCTCTGTGGAGGACAACGCCTCGCTGGAAAACGAGAAGGCGCGCTTTCTCGGCAAGTCTGGCGTGCTGACCGACTTGCTCAAGGGCCTCGGCAAGCTCGATCCGGAGACGCGCAAGACCGAAGGCGCGCGCATCAACCAGGCCAAGAGCCGCGTTGAAGAGGCGCTGAATGCCCGCCGCCAAGCCCTGGCCGATGCGCTCATGAACGCCCGCCTGGCTGCCGAAGCGATCGACGTGACGCTGCCCGGCCGCGACGTAGCCGAAGGCAGCCTGCACCCGGTGATGAACACCTGGGAGCGTGTCGCCAAGATCTTCGGCTCGATCGGTTTCGATGTGGCTGACGGCCCCGAAATCGAATCCGACTGGATGAACTTCACGGCGCTGAACAACCCGGACAACCATCCGGCGCGCTCGATGCAGGACACGTTCTACATCGACGGCCGCGACAGCGAAGACAAGCTCCTGCTGCTGCGCACGCACACCAGCCCGATGCAGGTGCGCTACGCTCGCATGCACGTCGAGAAGTACAAGCACCTCGACCGCATTCCCCCGATCAAGGTCATCGCGCCGGGCCGCACGTATCGCGTTGACAGCGACGCCACGCACTCGCCGATGTTCCACCAGGTCGAGGGCCTCTGGATTGCCGACAACATCAGCTTTGCCGACTTGAAGGGCGTTTACACCGATTTCCTGCGCAACTTCTTCGAGCGCGACGACATCCAGGTGCGCTTCCGCCCGTCGTACTTCCCGTTCACCGAGCCGTCGGCCGAAATCGACATGGCGTTCGGCAACGGCAAATGGCTGGAGATTTCCGGTTCCGGCCAGGTGCACCCGACCGTGGTGCGCAACATGGGCCTGGACCCTGAGCGTTACATCGGCTTTGCGTTCGGCTCCGGCCTGGAGCGCCTGACGATGCTGCGCTATGGCATCAACGATCTGCGCCTGTTCTTCGAGGGCGACGTGCGTTTCCTGCGCCAGTTCGCATAAACGTCGTTCGCTAATCTTCGTCGCCCCGTCCATCGAATTCTCTTTTCTGTCGCGCCATGCAATTTCCGGAATCCTGGCTTCGCAGTTTCGTCAATCCGCCCATCACCACCGATGAGCTGTCCCATCGTCTGACGATGGCGGGCCTCGAAGTGGAAGAGGTCGACCCTGTCGCGCCGCCGTTTACGAAGATCGTCGTCGGCCATGTGGTCGAGGTGAACAAGCACCCGGACGCCGATCGCTTGAACGTGTGCAAAGTCGACGCGGGTACGGGCGAGTTGCTGCAGATCGTCTGCGGCGCGCCGAACGTGTCGGTGGGCATCAAGGTGCCGTGCGCGATGGTGGGCGCCGAGCTGCCGCCGGGTGAAGACGGCAAGCCGTTCAAGATCAAGATCGGCAAGCTGCGCGGCGTGGAGAGCTACGGCATGCTGTGCTCGGCGCGCGAGCTGAAGCTGTCGGAAGATCACGGCGGCCTGCTGATCCTGCCGGAAGACACGCCCGTGGGTGAAGACATCCGCAAGGTACTCGATCTGGATGACCAGATCTTCGTGATCAAGCTCACGCCCAACAAGGCGGACTGCCTGTCGATCCACGGCGTGGCGCGCGAAGTGTCTGCGTTGACGGGCGCGCCGATCACGGTGCCGTCGATGGCGCCCGTGGCGGTGACGCTGGCCGACAAGCTGCCGGTCAAGGTGGAAGCGCCGGACCTGTGCGGCCGCTTCTCGGGCCGCATCATCCGCGGTGTGAATGCACATGCGAAGACGCCGGCATGGATGGTCTCGCGCATCGAACGCGCAGGTATGCGCAGCGTGTCGGCGCTGGTCGATATCTCCAATTACGTGATGCTCGAGCTGGGCCGTCCGTCGCACGTGTTCGATCTGGACAAGATCCACGGCGGCCTGACGGTGCGCTGGGGCAAGGCGGGCGAGCAACTGAAGCTGCTCAACGGCGACACCATCACCGTCGATGAAAAGGTCGGCGTGATTGCCGACGAGCAAGCCATCGAAAGCCTGGCCGGCATCATGGGCGGCGACAAGACGGCCGTCACGCTCGACACGCAGAACATCTACGTCGAAGCCGCATTCTGGTGGCCGGAAGCCATTCAGGGTCGTGGCCGCCGCTACAACTTCTCGACGGACGCCGGCCATCGCTTCGAGCGCGGCGTCGATTACGCAACCACCGTTGAGCACATCGAGCGCATCAGCGCGCTGATTCTGGAAATCTGCGGCGGCCAAGCTGGCCCGATTGACGATCAGATCGTCAACCTGCCCAAGCGCGAGCCCGTGCGCATGCGTGTCGCACGTGCGGCGCGCGTGCTCGGCATTGAGCTGTCGCACGAAGTCGTGGCGGATGTGTTCAAACGCCTCGGCCTCACGTTCAGCGTGGACGGCGATGTGTTCATCGTCGAGCCGCCGTCGTACCGCTTTGACATCGAAATCGAAGAAGACCTGATCGAAGAGGTCGCCCGCATCTACGGTTTCGAGCAGATCCCGGCCAAGCCGCCGGTCGCCGAGAGCGCGATGCGCCCGACCAATGAAGCGCGCCGCACGATGCACGACGTGCGTCACGCCGTGGCCGCGCGCGACTATCACGAGGTCGTCAACTTCGCCTTCGTCGAAACCGAGTGGGAAGCCGACTTTGCTGGCAACACCAACCCGATTCCGCTGCTGAACCCGATCGCCAGCCAGTACTCGGTGATGCGCAGCACGCTCATCGGCGGCCTGCTCGACAAGGTGCGCTACAACCTGAACCGCAAGGCTTCGCGCGTGCGCATGTTCGAGGTGGGGCGCGTGTTCCACCGCGATGCGAGCGTCGCGGATGGTGGCCTGTCGATCGCGGGCTATGCCCAGCCGATGATGGCCGGCGGCATTGCGTATGGCCCGGCCAAGGAAGAGCAGTGGGGCGTTCAGACGCGCGCGGTCGATTTCTTCGACGTGAAGGGCGATGTGGAGTCGCTGCTGTGGCCGTTGCAGGCGCGTTTCGAGCGTGCTGAGCATCCGGCGTTGCACCCTGGGCGCTCCGCACGTGTGGTGCTGGATGGCCGCGCGATCGGCTGGATTGGCGAGCTGCATCCGCGTTGGCTGCAGAAGTACGATCTGCCGACTGCACCGGTGGTGTGGGAGCTGGAGCTCGACGCGATCACCGCAGTGGGTCTGCCGAAGTATCGCGGCGTGCCGCGTGTGCCGGCGGTGACGCGTGATATTGCGCTGGTCGTGCGTCAGGATGTGGCGGTGCAGGACCTCGTTGATACGTTCGAGAAGACGGCTGTCGGCACCCCGTGGCAGCGTTATCTGCAGGGCGTTGTGCTGTTCGATGAGTTCCGTCCGAAGGCCGCTACGGCTGCCATTGGGGCGCAGGAGAAAAGCCTTGCCTTCAGAATTACGTTGCAAGATACTGACAGCACCCTCCAGGACGACATTGTCGAGGCCGCCACACAGCAATTGATTCGAGCGGCCGGCGATGCATTCGGCGCGCGTCTGCGCGCCTGACGTCTGCGCTGCGCTACAGAGACGAACGAACCTCCGCATTTCGGAGCTCGATCACGCAAAGCGAATCCTATGAACGATCAACATGCGCCTGCGCTAGCGGCATCCATGGGCGACTCGCTCGGTTCTTCTTCGGCACTGGCTGACACGCGTGATGCGCGTGCGCAGGAAGTGCCGACCCTCACCAAGGCCGAGCTTGCCGAGATGCTGTTCGAGCAGGTCGGCCTGAACAAGCGTGAGTCGAAGGACATGGTCGAAGCGTTCTTCGACGTGATTCGCGAGGCGCTCGAACAGGGTGATAGCGTCAAGCTGTCTGGCTTCGGCAATTTCCAATTGCGCGACAAGCCGCAGCGGCCGGGTCGCAATCCGAAGACGGGGGAGATCATCCCGATCACGGCGCGTCGCGTTGTCACATTCCACGCCAGCCAGAAGCTGAAGGCGCTCGTGGAAGAGCGTGTCGAGCCCTTGCCGGCTGGTGCTGTGGGCGCTGTGTAATTTCAGCCCTTTCAATCATTCCGTTTCTTTCGCCAGCCCTTCATGGCCGCCGATAAACATACGGAGCGGGTCAACCTGCCGCCGATCCCTGCCAAACGCTACTTCACCATCGGTGAGGTGAGCGACCTGTGCGCCGTCAAGCCGCACGTGCTGCGTTATTGGGAGCAGGAGTTCACGCAACTCAAGCCGGTCAAGCGGCGCGGTAATCGACGCTACTATCAGCATCACGAAGTGCTGCTGATCCGGCGGATTCGCGAGTTGCTGTATGAGCAGGGCTTCACGATCAACGGCGCGCGCAATCGGCTGGATGAGTTGCGACATGGCGCAGCTGCTGCGTCATCCGTGGAGCCGGAAGTGGAGGCTGCTGTGGTTGAAGTTGCCGCGCCCGCGCCAGTCATTGCAGCAGGTGGTAGTGGCTCGGTCGATGTGCTAAGCCTGCGACGTGCACTCACAGCCGTGCTCGACATTCTGCGCACCGATAAGCCCTAACGCTTAAAGTCTGCGCTGTAAGCAGACATGAAAAAGCCCGCGTAACGTGATGCGTTACGCGGGCTTTTGTTTTGGTCGGGGCGAGAGGATTTGAACCTCCGACCACCTGCACCCCATGCAGGTACGCTACCAGGCTGCGCTACGCCCCGAAGCATGAAAGTATAACAGAGGCATTGTGCCGATGACTAGGGGGCGTGCGCAGGTATTCGGTACGGGGCCGGCGGGACATCACGCGACGGTGTTCGCTGCGCGCCGATAGCGCGCCGGTGTCATTCCCAGTTGCTGTTTGAATGCTTTGCCGAATGCCGCTTCGGATTGATAGCCGACGCGCGCGCCGATTTCGCCGGCGCTGAGCCGCGTGTGGATCAACGCGTCGCAGGCGAGTGTCATGCGCACCCGCGTGAGGAAGTCCCACACCGTCATGTCGGCGCGCGCCTTGAAGTGCCGTGCGTAGGTGGCGCGCGACATGGCAGCCAGGTCGGCGAGCGCGTCGATGGTCCATGCGTGCTCGGGCGCGCTAAGCATCGCGTGTATGGAGGGGCCGAGGCGCGCGTCCGAGAGCAGCGTCAATGTGCCGGGTGCCGCGTTCTCACGTTGACCGTAGACGCGCAGTGCGAGCGTCAGCAGGGCTTGGCTCAGCGAGGTGACGATGGCAAGCGCGCCGGGGCCACGCGTTTCGGACTCACTGCGCATCAGGTCGATGAGCGCTCGCAGTGCCGGGAACGATGGGCTTTCGATTAACGACACATGCAGCGGATCGGGCAGCGTGCGCACCAGCAACGTCGTGGAGCCGGGCTCATGCGTAAAACGACCGCACAGCAAGTCGACCTCAGCCGCGCCGCGGCCGGTCTGACGCAGGGGGAGCATGCCGTCGTGGGAGATGCGTGGTCTGCGAGGCTTGGCCGTGTTGCCAGGGTCGTGGATCGTATGTGCAGCGCCGCGTGGGAAGAGAATGAAATCGCCCTCATGCAACGTGAGCGAGCCGCCTCCGGTGTCTACGAGGCAGGTGCCACCCAGCACGAGATGGAATAGGACCTGCCCGTCAGGCTCTGCCGCATGCGGGACAGAAAACGGCCCTTGGAACAGGCATCGCACATCCAGGCTGGCCTGGGGCCGTGTGAGTTGGATGAACTGGCTGAGCGCGTCCATTGAGACGATCCCGCTAAATATTGATGAAATCGAGTATTCAGTGGATCGGGCGAAAAGACAATACTGTTCCCAACGGCGCAGGCATCGGGCCAGCGCCATCCCACCGGGAGCACATCATGCTGAACTGGGTTGAGTATCGGAAGGAATTGCTGGGGCGCATTGGCGAGATTGGCAAGATCACGCCGGATACGGTCAAGGGCTATCAAACGCTATCGGGCGCGTCGACTGGCAGTTTGGACCCGAAGACGCGTGAACTCATCGCCCTGGCGGTGGCCGTGACGACCCGCTGCGATGGCTGTATCACCGTGCACACGGCCGAAGCGATCAAGCATGGCGCAACGCACGAGGAGATTGCCGATGCATTGAGCGTGGCGATTTCGCTCAATGCGGGCGCAGCGCTGGTGTACTCGGCGCGCGTGATGGACGCGGTGCACGCCTACGAGAAGAGTTGAACCGCCGGGGGAGCCCGCTAGCGCGCGATGCGCAGACGGCAGGTGGCTTGCCGCGACTCCCCGGGCGCGAGCAGGTGCAAGCCTTCGCCGTGGTGGATCGCGTTGGGTAGCCCCATCCACGGTTCGACACAATAGAAGTCGGAGGTCGCGTTTTCAGTCCAGGTGGTGATGGCGTGCCAGGGCACTGGTGCGCCGTCCACTTCGATACGGATGCGGCGGCCCAACGGTGCATCGGCATGGGCGGGAATGGTGAGCGTCGCCGCGCCGGTCGCGTCGAGCAGGTGATAGCGATCCTGCAGTGCCGGGTCATCGAGTTGGTATGTGCTGCGCCCGGGTTCCGGCACATCGAGGCTGCCATCGGCGAGTTGCCGCGATAGCCGCGACGGTGGCATCGATAGTTCGGTCGCGCCACGCAGCGCATGCGGCAGTGCCAAGTAGAAATGGTGGCCCGCGTAAAACGGCATTGGGGCATGTCCGTCGCCTTCGTCGAGATGCTTGACGGAAAAAGTGGCCTCCAGCCCGTCGTGAATCAGCCGATACGTCATGCGAAACTCAAATGCGAACGGATAGCCCGTACGCGTTTGCGGACTGTCGCGCAGCAGCATGACGATGTGCGTGTCACTGGCTTCCTCCACGCTGAATGGCAGGTCTCGTGCAAAGCCGTGCTGTGCAAGGGCATGGACCTGGCCGCGCGCATCACGCCAGCGGCCGATTTCTCCATCGACAAAATGCCGCCCGATGAACGGGAATAGCAGGGGATTGCCGCCACGTATCTTGGCCGGGTTGGACCAGTCAGCGGGCTCGGGCCAGAACAGGATGTCCTCACCGCGATGGCGCCAGCGTACCAGCCGCCCGCCGGCATGCGGTGCGAGCAGCAGCATGGAGCCATCGACGTTTGGCGCGCCAATGCGGACGAGCGTTTGGTCCTGAAAATGGGTGGTCGGCAGATCGTGCATGGGTTCAGCGGTGCGGTGGCTTGTTGGCATGGGAATCGCGTACTAGATTGTCAATGCGTTTTGTCCGGAGGGAAACCATGTCTGTCGATTGCGCGCTGCCCGCACACACCGTGCCCCCGCCCGACGAGCCCGCTCCGCCTGGCATTCCCCCCGACCTGCCGTCCCCCGATGAACCGCCGCCACCGGTCGAGCCGCCAGAGGTATCAGCGGTGTAATGCATGGTTACCAATCGTCACAGCTTTGCGGAAAACGGTTCGTAAGATAGCGCCAGTCCTGCGCGACTTGCGCGTTTCTACAACGACACTACGAGCCAAATCATGTCGATTCTTCCGCGTCTGACCTTGTGCGCTGTGCTGGTGGCCTCCATGGCCGGTTGTGTGGTGGCACCCCCGGCGCAGACGCGCACCGTGGTGGTACGCGAACCCGTGCCGGCCCCGGTGGACCCGCGCGCCCGCTTTGACGAAGTCCAGGGCCGGATTGCAGAAGAATTCCATCGCATCGACGTGCGCGAGTCGCAGGGCTATGTCGACCCATACCGTGCCGATGGCCTGCGTGACCGTCTGCGCCGCATTCGCCAGGAAGCCAACGACATGGCTAGCCAGCATCGCGGTGGTTTGTCCGGGGAAGAGCAGCGCGTGCTGAACGACGAACTCGGCGCCCTGGCGCACGACATCGGGCGGTAATCGTCGGTTTTTTCCGCCCCGTATCGCCGATGCTGCAATGCGGCATCGGCGAAATGCTTTGTTGCGCAGCCAAGCTCGCACATTCGGTGCGTGGCTGACGGAAGCTGGTACGCTTGCGTTCCTCTTCTGAACGCCAAGTCCTCACGCGGCCGGCTGCCGTGCGAAAGATCATCCACTGCGACTGCGACTGTTTCTACGCTGCCATCGAGATGCGCGACGATCCGCGCCTGGTCGGCAAGCCGCTGGCCGTGGGTGGACGGCCCGAGCGTCGCGGGGTGGTCGCCACCTGCAATTACGAGGCGCGCAAGTTCGGCATCCATTCGGCGATGCCCATGGCGCAAGCCGTCAAGCGCTGTCCTGACCTGTTGATCGTGCCGCCGGCCATGGACAAGTATCGCCAGGTCGCGCGCCAGATTTTCGCCATCTATCACAGCTACACGCCGCTGGTGGAGCCGCTTTCGCTGGACGAGGCGTACCTCGACGTGAGCGACAGCCCCATGCACGCAGGCAGTGGCACGCGCATCGCCGAGGACGTCCGCCGCCGCGTGCGCGAAGAAATAGGCATTCCCGTATCGGCGGGCGTGGCGCCCAACAAGTTCATTGCCAAGATCGCCAGCGATTGGCGCAAGCCCGATGGCTTGTTCGTTGTGCGGCCGGAGCAGGTGGATGCCTTCGTCGCCGACTTGCCGGTGGAGCGGCTATTCGGGGTGGGTAAGGTGACCGCCGCCAAGCTGCGCCGCCTGGGTGCCGAAACCTGCGGTGACCTGCGCGCCTGGGGCACGGACCGCCTGCAGCAGCATTTCGGCGTCTTCGGTTTTCGGCTGCATGACCTCTGCCGGGGCATTGATCATCGGCAGGTGCAACCCTCGCAGATTCGCAAGTCGGTCAGCGTCGAGGAAACCTATGCCACCGATCTGCGCACGCTGGAGGATTGCCAGCGCGAGTTGACCGTTCTCGTCGAGCAGCTTGCCGCCCGCGTTGAGCGCGCCCGCGCCGGCAACATGATCCACAAGACGTACGTGAAGCTGCGGTTTGCGGATTTTCGCGGCACCACGGTGGAGTGCATCTCGCCGCAGGTGTCGCTGCCGGTGTTCTCCAAATTGTTGGCGCAGGGGTTTGAGCGCCGACAGATTCCCGTGCGTTTGCTTGGGGTGGGCGTGCGGTTGTATGAGTCCGATGCACATGCTCGCCAGCAACCGTTGTTTGCCGACGACCTGAGCGTCAGCCCGTGAGCCGTTGCGCCGTCAACCGGGCGCGAATTGTCCTATTTTTCTGTCTGCCATCCGGCGATTAGATGGGCGATTAGAAGGGCGGAGTGTCGCCTGCGGGTAGAATGCCCGCTTTTTGCAGAAATCCGCCGCCGCGCGCCAAACGTGCGCGACAGTGCCTTTCAACACCCCGAGAAAGGCATGCAGATAGGAGACGCAGTCAATGAGCTTGTTCCGTACTAAAAACGTGGATCACATGATCCGCACTGGTCACAGCAATACGGGTCTGAAGAAAGTGCTCGGCCCCGTGGACCTGACTTTCCTCGGCGTCGGCGCCATCATCGGCACCGGCATCTTCGTGCTAACGGGCACGGGCGCGCTGACCGCCGGGCCGGCGCTCACGCTGTCCTTCATCGTCGCCGCGCTGGCGTGTGGGTTTGCCGCGCTGTGCTACGCCGAATTCGCTTCGACTATCCCGGTCTCGGGCTCCATCTATACCTATGCCTACGCCACGATGGGCGAGCTGGTGGCATGGATCATCGGCTGGGACCTGATGCTCGAGTATGGCCTGGCAACTTCCGCCGTATCGGTGGGCTGGTCGGGCTATTTCCAATCGCTGCTGGCCGGCTTTGGCATGCATCTGCCGCAGGCCCTGACAGCCGCGCCGGGTGCCATTCCGGGTGTGCAGACGCTGTTCAACTTGCCGGCGCTCGTGATCATGTTGCTCATTACCACGGTGCTGTCGTTTGGCGTGCGCGAATCGGCGCGTGCCAACAACATCATGGTGGTGATCAAGGTGACAGTGGTGCTGCTGTTCATCTTCGTGGGCGTGCGCCACGTGCAGCCGGCCAACTGGCAACCCTTCATGCCGTTCGGCATGAACGGCGTGTTCGGTGCGGCAGCCATTGTGTTCTTCGCCTTCATCGGCTTCGACGCGGTGACCTCCGCGGCGGAAGAAGTACGCAACCCCAAGCGTGACCTGCCGATCGGCATCATCGGTTCGCTGGCCGTCTGCACGATCCTGTACGTGATGGTGGCGGCCATCATGACCGGCATCGTGCCGTTCGCGAAGTTCGCGGGCGTGGATCACCCCGTGTCGCTGGCACTGCAAATGGCCGGCGAGAGCTGGGTGGCGGGCTTTGTCGATCTGGGCGCCATCATCGGTATGACCACGGTGATTCTGGTGATGGCCTATGGCCAGACCCGCATCATCTTCGCCATGTCGCGTGATGGTCTGCTGCCCAAGCGCCTGTCGCACATCCATCCGCGCTATGCAACGCCGTTCCTCAATACGTGGGTGGTCGGCATCGTGTTTGCCGTGATTGCTGCGTTCGTGCCGCTGAACGTGCTGGCTGAGCTGATCAACATCGGTACGCTCGCAGCGTTCTCGCTGATCGCCGTGGCCGTGCTGGTGCTGCGCCGTACCCGCCCGGATCTGCACCGCGGTTTCCGCTGCCCGGGCGTGCCCGTGGTGCCGCTGCTGGCCATCGGCATGTGCCTGTTCCTGATGAGCCATCTGCAGCCTGTCACGTGGATCGCCTTCGTGGTGTGGATGGTGATCGGGCTGGTGGTCTACTTCGGCTACGCACGTCGTCGTTCGCTGCTGCACAGGCCGGAGCACGGCGCCGTGCAAGCATCCGAAACGGCGCATTGATCGCCTCATTGTCTAACGACACAGCGGCGCGGAGACCGCCTGAAGGATCTCCGCATCGCGCGGTCGCTCAACAAGGGCGGTCAGGCTCACATCGGCAGGGCGCGCATTGGCGGGCAGGGGGATCTCGCCCTGCCATTGCGTGCTTGTGCCCGTCAACCGGATCGGGCCGATCCATTCCCTGACGACATGGTCGTGGCGTAGTTCCGCGCCACCGTTTTCGCCGCCGCTCGGGTGGCTGATCAGGCCGTTTTGCGTCAAGGCGATCCATGCGACCGCCGGGCTTGCGCTAGCAGCCGCGCTCGGCCGCAACGTAAAGCGCGCACGGGTTTGCACCGCTGCACGCGGCGCGTTGAGTGGCGTGGCATCGAGCGAAATGTCCGCCATCGCAGGCTGCGCATTGCGCGTCGCGACGGCGCGTGAGAAATCCGCTGTATTTGCCCAATACCGCAGTTCGCGGCCGGAGACGAACACCTCCGGCGTGTAGATCGTCGACGCATGCCCTGCATCGCCAAGCGCGCGCTGCCGTTCGGCAAAGGCGGCGCGGCCGAAGGTGTCTTTCCAACTGGCGCTGTCCCAGTAATCGACGTGCAGGGCCAGCGGAATCCAGCGTTGCGTGTCGAGCGGCGCGCGGCTGAGCCAGCGATCCGCCGGCGGGCAACTATTACAACCCTCGGATGTATAGAGTTCAATGACGGCAACCGTATGCGGCGGGCTCTGGACGTGCAGTGCGCCGCAATCGGCCGCGTACGCAGGGCGCCAGGCGAGCAAGGTTAAGGCGACGCTGACATAGGCGTGTCGCAAACGGTGTGGTTGTATTGCCATCGTCGCCTCCGATTGGTGTGCCGGCACGGGCCTTGCGTGTGGCCCTCGCTTTGCTTGGTCGGACGAGGCGCTCGACCCTGACAAAAAAGCATACCCCTGCGGGATGGCGCGCGAGCCCAGATGCCGCCTGGGATGGCAGGCGATTGGCCCGGGCGCGGTTTCTCCGCTCGGCCCATGTCATTCGCACGCGCCTCGCTAGCTGTGGTTAAAATGATCCTTGCAGTCAGACACGAAGTTTGACGGAACCGTGCCGGCCCCCCCGCATGGTTTCCACGCCAACAGCGTGTGCGTTGTTGTCCATTGCAATCGGAGGGCTTTGACGATGGAAATCAAGTTCGAAAAGAAAGAAGCGTACGACATCAACAACGAAGGCCTGCTGTTCGACGCGCTTGTCGACGGAGAAAAGGTGACTTGCGTGGCAACGCGTGAGGCGCTTTGGGAAGGCCTGGAAGGTGATCAGGTGTTGTCGCTTCAAGCGGCCTTCGAGGCCGGCCAGGAGCGGATCCAGGATGCCGCCCGTGTGCTGATTGCAGACGGCGTGCAGCGATCCAACGGATTGGAAGAGTTACCACAACCGGTCGTGGTCAAGCGCGTGCATGTTGCCGTGGTTTGAGCCGATGGTGTGGCGACGTTGGCATCGGCATGACCGGTGCAGACAAGGTGGACATCAGTGTCCGCTGCCTTGAGAAAAAGCCGGTCTGCGTGACCGGCTTTTTCATTGGCGCGCTTTGCGCAGCCACTGGGTAGTGCTTTGACGGGCCGGTTCTATTCTTCGTCGCCGGCCAAGCGCGCTGTTGGCGTGTGCGTTTCCATGGCGAGGATCGATTCGTCGAGAATGGCGTAAAGCCCCTCTAGTCTCGCGCGCCCCAGCAGGGCTTCGATGCGCGCGTATTCCGCATCGACCTGTGGCTCTACCTTGGCGAGAAATGCGCGGCTTTTCGGCGTGAGCGAGATCACCTGCCGGCGCTGATCCACCGACGAGCGGGTGCGTACGATCATGTCGGATTCCGCCATCGCTGCCAGCATGCGCGTCAGGCTCGGGCTGAGGATCAGGCATGCATCGGCGAGCTGGTTGGGCTCCATGTCGCCCATGTCGTTGAGCGTACGCAGCACGCGCCATTGCTGCTCGGACAGGCCATGCTCGCGCAGAAGCGGCCGGAAGCCCGCCATGAAGGTCTCACGTGCGCGCAGAAGCAGATGCGGTAGGTTGCGGTGCTTGAAGGTAGAGGCCATGCCTGGGCGGTAGTCTTACGCGTCGCGCAAAGCGGCGACGACTGGTGTGTGGTCCGACGGCTGCTCCCACGTGCGTGGCACGCGGTCGATGTGGCACGACTCGCACAGCTTTGCCAGCTCGGGCGACAGCATAATGTGGTCGATGCGCAGGCCGGCGTTGCGCTTGAACGCAAACAGCCGGTAATCCCACCACGAAAAGAGCTTGTCTTCTTGGTCAAACATCCGGAAAGCATCCACCAGGCCCGCACCCTCCAGCGCGCGAAACGCAGCACGCTCTTCCGGCGAGACCAGGTTCTGGCCAACCCATTTTTTCGGATCGTGCACGTCGCGGTCGTCCGGGGCGATGTTGAAATCGCCCAGCAGCATCAGGCGCGGGTACTGCGCCATCTCGGCCTTCAGCCATACCTGTAGCGCTTCGAGCCAGCGCAACTTGTAGACGAACTTGTCGGAGTCGAGTGCTTGGCCGTTCGGGAAATATGCCGAGATCACGCGCACCGGGCCGCCGGTCATGTCGTACGTCGCAGCCACGATGCGCTGCTGCTCGTCGGCAAAGCCGGGGATGTTCTTCACGACATCGCGGCCCTCGGGCACTGCGGCTTTGCGCGCCAGAATGGCGACACCGTTGTAGGTCTTCTGACCGGTGAACAACGAAGCGTAGCCTGCGGCATCGAGCTCGGCCAGCGGATAGCGATCATCGGGCAGCTTGAGTTCCTGCAGGCAGAGCAGGTCGATGGGCATGGCGTCGGCTTCGCGTTCGGCCAGCCATTGCAACACGTGCGGCAGGCGGACCTTCAAAGAGTTAACGTTCCAAGTGGCGACACGCATGGGGCAATCAGTCCTTGCAAATGGCGACGGCGCATACCGGCAGCGCCGTTCAGAGTGTCCGGTATTGTGCCATCAAGCCCGCATGCCGCCGCCATCACTGGCTTGAGGTAGATTGAGTCCATGCATCCAGAGGAGCCCGTATGGATTTCGTGATTCGTAACGCCAACCTGCCCGATGGGCGCACTGGCATCGACATCGGTATCGACGCCGGTCGCATCGCCGCCGTGCAACCGAACCTGCCCGCGCGCGGCGTGGAGGAGTTCGACGCCGCCGGTGCGCTTGTCTCGCCGCCGTTTGTCGATGCCCATTTCCACATGGATGCGACGTTGTCTTACGGTCTGCCGCGCGTGAATCAGTCGGGCACGCTGCTGGAAGGCATCGCCTTGTGGGGCGAGCTCAAGCCCATGCTCACGCAAGAGGCGTTGGTCGAACGCGCACTGCGCTATTGCGATTGGGCCGTCGCGCGCGGCCTGCTGGCGATACGTTCTCACGTCGACGTATGCGACCCGCGTCTGCTGGCGGTCGAGGCGCTGTTGCACGTCAAGCGTCAGGTGGCGCCGTATCTAGACCTGCAACTCGTTGCCTTCCCCCAAGATGGCGTGCTGCGCAGCCCCGGTGTGCTCAACAACCTCAAGCGCGCGATCGACATGGGGGTGGACGTGGTCGGTGGTATTCCGCATTTCGAGCGCACGATGGCAGATGGCGCGGAATCCATTCGCCTGCTGTGCGAATTCGCCGCCGAGCGCGGCTTGCGTGTCGACATGCATTGCGATGAATCGGACGACCCGCTGTCGCGCCACATCGAGACGCTTGCCGCGCAAACGCACCGCCTAGGTTTGCATGGGCGCGTCGCGGGCTCGCACCTCACGTCAATGCACTCGATGGATAACTACTACGTCAGCAAGCTCCTGCCGCTGATGCGCGAAGCCGGCGTGGCGGCGATCGCCAATCCGCTGATCAACATCACGCTACAGGGGCGGTCGGATACGTATCCCAAACGGCGTGGCATGACGCGCGTGCCTGAGCTGGTGGCTGCTGGCATCGATGTCGCCTTCGGCCACGATTGCGTGATGGACCCGTGGTACAGCCTGGGCTCCGGCGACATGCTGGAAGTGGCGCACATGGGCCTGCATGTCGCGCAGATGACGGGGCAGGATGCCATGCGCCAATGTTTTGCCGCTGTGACGGAAACCCCCGCGCGCATTCTCGGGTTGGAGGGCTATGGCATTGCGCCCGGATGCCATGCCGATCTGGTCGTGCTTGACGCCCGTGACCCGATTGAGGCGATCCGCCTGCGGGCCGCGCGTACGCTCGTTATGCGACGCGGCAAGGTGGTGGCGCGCACGCCCGCACCGCATGCCACGCTTTCGCTGCCGGACCGGCCCGCTCACATCGACTTTCGCCTGCCCCAATGAAAAACGCCGCTTCGGCGGGTGCGCGAAGCGGCGTTCCGGTGACGGCGTGGAGTGTCAGGCGGCTTCAGCCATCATGCCGCCGTGACGCAACAGCGCGTCAATCGACGGTGCGCGGCCACGGAAGGCCGTGAACGATTCGATGGCCGGCCGGCTGCCGCCCACGGCCAGCACTTCGCGGCGATAGCGCTCGCCGGTTGCGGCGTCGAGCACCGAGCCCCCGAGCTTGCTGGCTTCTTCAAATGCCGCGTAGGCGTCTGCCGACAGCACCTCGGCCCACTTGTAGCTGTAGTAGCCCGCCGCATAGCCGCCCGCAAAGATATGGCTGAACGTATTTGGCCAGCGCGACAGCTCTGCCTGCGGCACCACGTGGAAGCGGTTGTTGATCTGGCGCGAAAGCTCCAGCACCGAGGTCGCACCCTTCGGGTCGAAATCCGTGTGCAGGTGCATGTCGAACGCCGAGAACACGATCTGGCGCAGCGTCATCATGCCGTTCTGGAAGTTCTTCGCAGCCAGCATGCGGTCGTACAGGGCGCGCGGCAGCGGTTCGCCGGTGTCGACATGGCGGGTCATGCGCGAGAGCACTTCCCATTCCCAGCAGAAGTTCTCCATGAACTGCGAGGGCAGTTCCACGGCATCCCATTCCACGCCGTTGATGCCCGACACGCCCAGCTCATCCACCTGCGTGAGCATGTGGTGCAGGCCGTGGCCGAACTCGTGGAACAGCGTGATGACCTCGTCGTGCGTGAACAGCGCAGGCTTGTTGCCGACCGGGCCGGAGAAGTTGCAGGTCAGGTACGCCACCGGGGTTTGGACACGAGCATCGTCCAGCAACTTGCGGCCGCGCGCGTCGTCCATCCATGCACCACCGCGCTTGCCTTCGCGGGCATACAGGTCGATGTAGAACTGCGCGAGCAACTCGCCCTGCGCGGATTCCACGCGGAAGAAGCGCACGTCCGGGTGCCACACCTCGGCCTGCTCGGGGCGGATCTTGACGGTGAACAGCGTCTGCACGACTTCAAACAGCCCATCCAGTACGGCGGGCTCGGGGAAGTATTGCTTCACCTCCTGCTCGGAGAAGGCGTAGCGGGCTTCGCGCAGCTTTTCCGAGGCGTAGGCCATGTCCCACGGTTCCAGCTTGTCGATGCCGAGTTTCTCTTTCGCGAAGGCTTGCAGCTCGGCCCAATCCTTTTCGGCGAAGGGGTGGGCGCGGTCGGCCAGTTCGCCCAGGAAGCGCAGCACGTCTTCGGGCGAGTCGGCCATCTTCGGCACCAGCGATACCTCGCCGAAGTTGCGATAGCCGAGCATGTGCGCTTCTTCCGTACGCAGCGCGAGCTGCTCGGCCATGTTGGCCGTGTTGTCCCACTCGGCCTTGCCGCCACCGTATTGCGCGCCAAGTTCGGATGCACGCGTGACGTTGGCTTCGTACAGCGTGCGACGCAGCGCGCGGTCTTCCGCGTATTGCAGCACCGGGAAGTACGACGGGAAGTGCAGCGTGAACTTCCAGCCGGTGGCGTTCGGGTTGTCACGTTTGGCGGCTTCCTGCGCGGCTTGCTTGGCGTCGTCGGGCAGGCCGGCCAGGCGGGATTCGTCATCGATGAGGAGCGCGTAGGCGTTTGTGGCGTCCAGCACGTGATCGCTGAAGGCCTTGGTCAGTTGTGCCTGCTGTTCCTGGATGGCAGCAAAACGCGGCTTCTGGTCTTCCGGCAACTCGGCGCCGCCCAGGCGGAAGCCGCGCAACTCGTTGTCGAGCAGCTTCTTGCGGGCCGGCGAGAGCGTGGCGTACTCCGCGCTTTCGGCGATGGCCTTGTACTTTTCGAACAGCTCAAGATCCTGGCCGAGGCCCGACCAGAATTCGGTCACGCGCGGCAGGTTGGCGGCGTGGGCTTCGCGCAGTGCAGGCGTATCGGCGACGGCGCTCAGGTGGCCGACGATGCCCCACGCGCGGCCCAGCGGCTCGGTGGCGTCTTCGAGTGCGGTGACGACGGTGTTCCAGGTGACGGGCGTGGCAGGGTCCTTGACCTTGGCGACAGCCGCCGCGGCGCGTTCCAGCAGCACGTCGATGGCCGGCGTGACATGTTCGGGGCGGATGTCCGCAAAGCGCGGCAGACCAGAAAAATCGAGCAGCGGATTGTTGGCTTGGTGCGAAATGTCGGTCATGGCGGGCTCAGTAGGAAAAATCGGGGGACAAAAAAAAGCGTCCGATCCATCAGGTTGGGACGCTTTTCTCGTTTCCAATGGCGGAAAGTGAAGCTTACGCTGCCAGCGCCGCTCCATCCGCCACGCGTTCAGCGGCTTCCAAGGTGTTGATCAGCAGCATGGTGATCGTCATCGGGCCGACGCCGCCCGGCACCGGGGTGATGTAGCCGGCAACTTCCTTGACGCTGGCAAAGTCGACGTCGCCGCAGAGCTTGCCCGCGTCGTCGCGGTTCATGCCCACGTCGATGACGACCGCACCGGGTTTGACCATGTCGGCGGTGATGATGTTGCGGCGGCCCACGGCGGCCACGATGATGTCGGCCTCACGCGTGTGGGCAGCCAGATCGCGCGTCTTGCTGTTGCAGATCGTGATGGTGGCACCGGCTTGCAGCAGCAGCATTGCCATCGGCTTGCCGACGATATTCGAAGCGCCTACCACCACGGCACGCGCGCCGCGCACCGGGTAGTTGATCGATTCCAGCATCTTCATGCAGCCGTACGGCGTGCACGGGCGGAACAGCGGAGCACCGGTCATGAGCGCGCCGGCGTTGGCGATGTGGAAGCCGTCGACGTCCTTCTCGGGCGCGATGGCTTCGAGCACCTTGTGGCTGTCGATGTGCTTGGGCAGTGGCAGCTGAACCAGGATACCGTGGATGCGCGGGTCGCGGTTCAGGGCATCGATGTGGCCCAGCAGGTCGGCTTCAGTCAGGTCGGCCGGGTAGCGGTCGCAAGTGGAGTGGAAGCCGTTGTCTTCGCACGCCTTGATCTTGTTGCGCACGTAGACCTGGCTGGCGGGGTCTTCCCCCACGAGGATGACGGCGAGGCCGGGCTGGTGGCCGCGGGCGGTGAGGGCTGCTGCGCGTTGTGCGGCTTCGGCGCGGAGTTGCTTGGCAAGCGCGTTGCCGTCGATGAGTTGGGCAGTCATGGCTGGGCGGAGGAGAGGGAAAGCAAACCGCGATTATAAATCGGTGCCTCCCCCTTCCGCCGCCCGCTTGGTGTTTTGCGACGGCGTTCAGCTATTGCGCGACAGCGCCAGGCGCAGCAGATCGGCCACCGTGTTCACGTTGAGCTTTTCCATGATGTTGGCGCGGTGCGCTTCCACCGTCTTGATGGAAATGCCCAGGTCATCTGCAATCTGCTTGTTCAGGCGGCCGGCGACGATGCGCTCCAGCACCTGCTGCTCGCGCGTGGTCAGGCGGCTGAGCAGATCCTTGGCGGCTTGCTGTTCGCGGGCAACGGAGTCTTCGGAGCGAGCCTTGCTCAGCATGCGCTCGACCAACTCGCGCAATTCCGATTCGTCGAACGGCTTTTCGATGAAATCGACCGCGCCTTTTTTCATGGTCGACACGGCCATCGGCACGTCCCCATGGCCGGTGACGAAGACGATCGGCATGCGGCTGTTTTCGGCCAGCAGGCGGTCTTGCAGCTCGGGGCCGCTCATGCCTTGCATGCGCACGTCGAGGATCAGGCAGCCGACGCCTTCACCGCGCTTGTCGTCCACCAGGAATTCTTCGGCGCTGCGATAGGTGCGCACGGTGTAGCCGTTGCCTTCGAGCAGCCACGTCAATGAGTCACGCATGGCTTCATCGTCGTCGACAACGAACACGGTTTCGTTACGCGGCGCAACTGCGGGCGTTGTGCTCATGGAGAGTCCTCGGTCTACGTTCTAGGTGTTTTAAAAACGATTTACTGCGGATATGACTGCTTACAGCGGATTCAACGGCAGGATGATTTTAAACGTACAGCCGATCCCGTCGGCATTGTTTTCCACCCACAGCCGGCCGAGATGGGATTCTATGATGGAGCGGCAGATATTGAGCCCCATGCCCATGCCGTCGGACTTGGTGCTGAAGAACGGCTCGAACAGACGCTCCTTGGTGCTGTCGTCCACGCCGGGGCCCTGGTCGATCACCTCAATCAGCACGGAGTTTTCCGGATCGTCGATGAGGTTGGCGTGCAGACGTAGGACGCTTGCGGCGCGCAGGCGCGGATGGGCGGCCATGGCCTCTGCCGCGTTCTTGAGCAGGTTGACGAGTACCTGCTCGATCAGCACCGGATCGACATACAGGGGCGGTAGATCGGCCGGCAGGCGGGTGAGGATGGTGATACCGCGACGGGTGGCTTCCAGTTCGGCCAGGCCAACAGCGTCAGCCACGATGTCGCGCAGATCGGATTCGCGCCGCTGCGGTTGGCTGCGCTTCACGAAGCCCCGGATGCGCTGGATGATGGTGCCGGCGCGCACGGCCTGGGCGGAGGTCTTTTCCAGCACCGGGATCAGCTCTTCCGCCGTGCTGCGACCGCTCTTCAGGCGCCCGACTGCACCCATGCAGTAGTTGTTGATGGCGGCCAGCGGCTGGTTCAGCTCGTGCGCCAGCGATGAGGCCATTTCGCCCATGGTCGTCAGGCGGCTGGTGAACTGCAGGCGCTCTTCGTGCTGACGCGTCATCTCTTCTGCCGCCTTGCGCACGGTGATGTCGGTGGCGATCTGCATCTGCGCGAGGTGGCCGTCGACCCACTGGATATAGCGGCGACGCACTTCAAACCACTTCTGCATCGACGGCACGTAGATTTCACGCGCGTCCGCCGCGTGCGGCGTCAGCTCGGAGGCGGGCAGGCCGGCGTAGGCGTCCACCAAGTCCAGTGCGTCGCTGGATACGTCTTCCGTGTCGACGTCTTGGCCCGAGAGCTGCAGATGCCCGAACGCTTCCCAGCCGAAGAGCTGGCGGTAGTAGCGGTTGGCGAACAGCAGTTCCGCCTTGTCGGTGGAAAGCACGGAGACGGCTGCGTCCAGACTCTCCAGCACGGTGGTGAAGCGGTCGTGCGCGGCGGCCAGATCTTCCCGTGCGCGTTTGGGCTCGGTGATGTCGGTAATGGAACTCATCCAACCTGTGTGCCGGCCCCGAGCGTCGATCAGCGGCGAGACGTACATCCGCGCATAGAAACTGGTGCCGTCGCGGCGCATCATGCGCAGTTCCATGCCGTTGGCCGGGGCCTTGCCGCGGAGGGTCAGCTCGATGTGCTTTTGCATCTCGCTGATCTCGTTGGGGGGCCAGTACGGGAACGGCGGCATGCGGCCGACGAGTTCCGCTTCCGTCCAGCCGATCATGCGGCAGAACGCCGGATTGACGTAAGTGATGCGGCCGTTGAGGTCGAGCGCGCGCATGCCGATCACCATGGAGTTTTCCATGGCGCGGCGGAACGAGGTTTCTGCCAGCAGCGCGCGCTGCGCCTCAGAGCGCCGGCTGGTGTGGCGCCACACACTCCACAGGCTCCAGATCACGAAACAGGACAGCCCGGCTACCAGCCACATCAGCATGTTGTTGGGCAGGTTGGTGGGCGCCGGGTAGGCCTCGGCCCGCAATGACAGCGAATGCCCCGGCGGGTCCAGCAGCACTTCGTACGAGGCGGCCGCCTTGGGCACCGGGCGCAGCGACGTGCTCGCGCGGATCACGTTGTTCTTGTCGACCAGGGAAAAGCGGTAGCGATCGGTCAGTTCACCGGGCAGCAATTGCGTGAGGATGCCCGTGATGGAGTAGAGGGCGCCCACTGTGCCCAGGAACTCGTTGTCGCGCACGATGGGCACTTCCATGAGCATGAAGCTCTCGCCGCGCTCGTTCTGGATGGGGCGGGAGTACACGGCGCGCTGTGTTTCGCGTGCGGCGTCGTAGGCGGCCTGGATTTCGGGCTCGAGCGGGTGGTCGCGTGTTTCACGCACACGGGGCACGAACTCGGAGTTGGACGGAAACGCCCAGCGCGGCCGCCGCGTGGCATCGAGCCAATTGATAAAGACGAGCTCGGGGTTTTCGCGCAGGAGCTGGCGCGCGGCATCTCTGTAGGCGCTTGGGTCAAGCTGCGCCGCACCGATGTCGCGTGCCAACGCGGCCACCTGGTCCTGATTGCTCTGCAAGGACAGCCGCACCTTCTGCTCGGCCCAAGCCGCGTCGCGGTAGAGCGCGTCACGCTGCTGCTGTACCTCGGTGGCGTGCAGTTGATACAGGATGAAGATCATCGCGCCGGCAAACAGGACGATCGCCACCAGCGGGATGAACATGAACCAGTTCGTTGTCCACAGCCGCCCCAGGCGTGTGAGCCACAGGCGGCGCGGCATGGTGGCGCGCACGCCGTCTTCAGATGGCAATTCGGGCGCAGGCACTGCCACCGACACCGCAGCGGGCGCGGCAGGTTTTGCCGGCTCGGATGCAGCCGAATCCTGTGAGGCGTGGGAGGGGGAAAGCATGATGGGCGGACGAACGCCTGAATTCTGCGGAAGGGCGGGTGGAGGTAGCGGGGCGGACATCTGTGCAACTGCGCAAAACCAAGTGTAACGGCAATTAACTTGCGCGTCGCTTGGGGAAACCGCTTGGTGACGCGGTTTCGTTAAGACGGGAATTGCTGCAATGCAGCGTCAAAAGTGATTTGTTTTGCATTGCGGCAATATTCCGCATTATAAAAAATCATATCGCAATTTGAAAATTCCGCTTGTGCTGCGTTTGGCGGTGCCCATAGAATCAGCGCAAAAGTCGGGGCGGCCCGTCTGTACGTGTGAACGTACGTGCCGGCGGGGCGCCTCTCAAGAGACGCATCACACGTTACTGCTACCCAAGGAGACCGCCATGTCGGCCGTACCAGAGCAAGTCCTGGGCGCCACGCGCGCCAGCGACGTCGATCCCCAGGAAACCAAGGAATGGCTGGAGGCGCTGCAAGGCGTCATCGGCGCAGAAGGCCCGCAGCGCGCGGCGTTCCTCCTCGACAAGCAGATTGAATATGCGCGCATCAACGGCGTGACCTCGCCGCTGCACGCAGAAACGCCCTACATCAACACGATTCCGGTCGAGAACCAGGAGCGCATTCCCGGCGACCAGGAAATCGAACACCGCATCCGCTCGTACACGCGCTGGAACGCCATGGCGATGGTGCTGCGCGCGAACAAGGACACCAACGTTGGCGGTCACATCTCGTCGTTCGCGTCTGCTGCCACGCTGTATGACGTCGGCTACAACCACTTCTGGCACGCTCCGTCGGACAAGCACGGCGGCGACATGGTCTTCGTGCAGGGCCACTCGGCGCCGGGTGTGTACTCGCGCGCATTCCTGCTGGGCCGCCTGTCGGAAGAGCAGCTTGACAACTTCCGTCAGGAAGTGGACGGCAAGGGTATCTCGTCGTATCCGCACCCGTGGCTGATGCCGGATTTCTGGCAGTTCCCGACCGTGTCGATGGGCCTGGGCCCGATCATGGCGATCTACCAGGCGCGCT
>CBJMVH010000007.1:0-137417 GCA_966433195.1 uncultured Ralstonia sp. | reverse complement strand
AGACACTTCTGGATGCGGGCTGGGTCTTCATCCCTTGTTCGCGCGAAGACCACATCTCCCTCGCATCACCGTGGGCAACCGAGCACGTCCTGTCCTCGCTCGCCCACGGTGCGGGCCGCAAGTGGATGCGCAGCGAGTGCAAGGACCGCCTCGTCCGCCGCTTCACGCCGGCACAGCTCAATCGCACCAAGCTCGGTGGCCACGTCATCTGCGAAGACAAGCAGCTGATCTACGAAGAAGCGCCTGAAGCTTACAAGCCGATCGACAGCGTCATCGCGCCGCTGGTGGAGGCCGGCCTGGTGAAGGTGCTCGCGCGCCTGCGCCCGGTGCTGACGTACAAGACGCGTGGGGAGTGCTGCTGATGGTGTTGCTGCAACTCTCTTCTGCGCAAGGGCCGGCCGAATGCGAACTGGCTGTCGCGAAAGCGCTGGCACGCCTGCAACGCGAATCGGCAGACGCTGGCGTCCAGTTGGAACTGTTGGAACAGGAGGATGGCGAGCGCGCGGGAACGTTGCGCTCCGCGTTGATCAGCCTGGAAGGCGATGCTGAAGATGCCGTGGCGCGAGCATGGGAAGGCACGATCCAATGGACGTGCCCAAGCCCCTATCGTGCGCGGCATGCACGCAAGAACTGGTTCTTTGGCGTGGTGCGCTGTGCGGCGCCGTCTGAAACGCTACCGAGCGAGATCCGCTTTGAAACCACGCGTTCGTCCGGGCCGGGTGGGCAGCATGTCAACAAGACGGAGTCGGCCGTGCGGGCGACGCACCTCGCCACGGGCATCAGCGTGAAGGTGCAGACGGAGCGCAGCCAGCACGCCAACAAGCGGCTGGCTGTGCTGCTGCTCGCGCACAAGCTGGCGGACCACGACGCGGCAGCCAACGCAGCGCAACGTGCGGAGCGGCGCGCGCTCCATCATCAGGTGGAGCGCGGCAATCCGCGCCGCGTGTTCAAAGGCGATCGCTTCGAGCCAACCGGCAATGCCTAGCATCCACCCAGGGGATTCGGCGGCAAGTTTGTTCACCTCGTCGAGCTGCTCTAGCTCTTTCGTCATATCGGCGACATGGCGAGCGCATGCATTCACTACAGAATTAGACATCGTCTATTTGCTTTCGCCCTGCTGAAAACTATGTTTGTTTTCCATGCCGGGGCGGCCTTGGAGCACCTATGACGACATCTTTTCTTAGTCGGCGCGCGGTCCGTGCGCTTGTCGAATTTGCGTGGCTGGCCTGCGCCGTCATCATCGGCGCGCCCCAGACAGCCCTCGCCGCCGACACACCCCCAGGAACGCTGATCGTTCTGGATGCCATTGGCGGAACGCAAGCACGCGGCCAGCTGTATGCCTTGTCCCCGCCCCTTTTGCTCGGGCCGTGGACCCGACAGGTGGTCTCTGACTTCGGTAACGCACAGCAAGGTCCGCTGGGCACGAACCCGATCAGCGTCGCAGTCCTTCCTGCGTGGGGAAACACCGGCAGGCGTTTACTGGTAATCGATGACGCCGTTGGCACCGACAACAAGGGCGCGCTTTTCCTCGTTGATCCGGCCAGCGGCCAACGCACCATCCTGAGCGACTTTGGCAACCGCAACCAAGGCCCCTTGGGAACCGGCCCCAGCGGCGTGACTGTGGTGCCCGGGATACTGGAGCCCGAAATCTACGTGGTTGACCCCAACTACTACACCACCGATCCGATCAACGGCCCTTTCAACGGCGCGGTATTCCGAGTCAACCCGTCCACGGGAGTCCGAACAGTCGTCAGCGACTTCAACAATACCGCCCAGGGAGATACCCCCATCGGCGAGGTCAGCTACCTCACAGGCATTTCCGCTGACCCAGCATCGGGGACCCTGTATGTGACGGATGTCGACGGCGGTACAGGCGGACGTGGGCGGCTGTACTCCGTCGACAAGGCGAACGGGCAACGAAAGTGGCTGCAGGATTTTGGAAACAGTACGCAAGGCCCCCTTGGTTTGAACCCACACGCCACATCGTTTGCTCCCGGTTTGCTAGGCCTCTTGCCGTCGGTGTTCGTGGTGGACGACGCCGTGGGAACCGGCGCTCAAGGCGCGTTGTTCAGCGCGCCAACGTCTGCCGGCGGACAACGCGCCATCGTTTCTGACTTTGGAAATGGAGCACAGGGCCAAACCGGCACCGGACCGACCGCAGTCCTCGTAGGCCCGGGGCTTCTCGGTTTGCTGCCTCCCATCTATGTGCTGGACCCGGATGCGGGCGCAACGGGGCAAGGCATGCTGTTTCAAGTCGACATGCTCACCGGAAACCGTAGTGTCATCAGCAACTTTGGAGACGGAGGGCTAGTTGGGCCGGCGCCGGGCAGCTTCACCTATTTGACCGGCCTTGCGATCATCCAATAGCCTTGAGGAGGCCCAAACCGTGAATACAACGACCCGGACTCTGATGCTTGCCGCGTGTCTGCTGCCTTACGTTGCGATCGCGCAAAGTATCCCTCCAGGTAACGCTACCAACGGGAAAAAGCTCTTTGTGCAGCGCTGTGCGCAGTGCCATACCGTTGAAAACGGAGGGAAGAACAAAACTGGCCCCAACCTGTATGGCTTGATTGGCCGAACCGCCGGCACCCTACCCAGCAACTACAACTACAGCCCGGCGAACCAGAGCAAAGGCGTGGTGTGGACGGCAGACACGTTGTTCGAGTATCTGGAGAATCCCAAGAAGTACATTCCCGGGACGAAGATGGTATTTGCCGGGCTCAAGAAACCGCAAGAACGGGCCGACCTAATCGAGTATCTGATGCAAGCAACCAAGTAAGCCAGCCCAGGCATTGCAACGCGGAGCCTAGCCCCCAACCTGCCGCGCCCCGGCAAGCTGGCCGCGGCGGTACTCCCCTTGCCGCTCCAGCATCCAGCCTGGGTATTCGGCGGGGAGTTTGCTGAGCTCGTCGAGCTGCGCCAACTCTTCCGCAGTCAGCTCAACCTGGGTCGCGGCGATGTTGTCGTCGAGCTGTTCGACCTTCTTGGCGCCAACAATCACCGTCGTCACCACGCGCTGGTGCAGCAGCCACGCCAGTGCGATCTGCGCAACGGAAACCTTGCGCAATTCGGCCATGACGCGCATCGCATCGATACAGGTATAGGCGCGCGCCTGATCCACGGGCGGAAAGTCGAACTTGTTGCGGCGGCTGTCGTGTTCGCCGTGTTGCTCACGCGTGTACTTGCCGCTGAGCAGGCCACCGGCCAGCGGGCTCCACACCATCAGGCCCAGGCCTTCGCTCTTGAGCATCGGCACCAGCTCGCGCTCCAGGTCGCGGCCGGCGATGGTGTAGTAGGCCTGCAGGCTTTCAAAGCGCGCACAACCCAGGCGCTCCGCAATGCCCAATGCCTTGACGATCTGCCAAGCCGCCCAGTTCGATACCCCCACGTAGCGCACGTGCCCCTGCTGCACGAGCGTGTCGAGCGCACGCACGGTCTCTTCAATGGGCGTGGCGGGGTCGAAGCCGTGAATCTGGTAGAGATCGATGTGGTCGAGCTGCAGGCGCTTCAGGCTCGCCTTGATGCCATCCATGATGTGAAACCGCGAGGCGCCACGTGCGTTCACGCTGTCGCCGGTTTGGCCGAACACCTTGGTGGCGACGACCACGCTGTCGCGCGGCACGTTCAGGTTCTTGAGCGCTTGGCCGGTCATTTGTTCGGCGACACCGTTCGAGTACACGTCTGCGGTGTCGATGAAGTTGATGCCGGCGTCGATCGCGCGCCCGATCAGGCGCTCGGCATCGGCCTGCTGCAGATCGCCGATGTGCTGCCAGATGCCATCGTTGCCGCCAAACGTCATGGTGCCCAGGCACAGCTCCGATACGAACAGGCCGGTCCGGCCCAGTGGGTTGTAACGCATGTGATCGACTCCAGTACGGTGGGAATGGAATGCTGAGCGCACGGCTCAGATGCGAGACGCCAGGCAGAGGATAGGACGGACCGGCAAAACGTGCAGGCCGGTCATTCGGTCGGGTGATACCCCAGGCGGGACGAAATGGCCGCGCCGGCCTGCTGCAGCAGCGCAACGTAGTGCGCCTTGGTGTCGGCGCCGCAACGCATGGTCGGGAACGAGATCGACAGCCCCGCAATCACTCGGCCGAAACGATCGAACACCGGCACGGCAATGCACAGCAGACCGTCTTCCTGCTCTTCGTTGTCTTCGCCAAACCCTTGCTGGCGCACACGGGGCAGGATGCTGAGCACCGCCTCGGCCGACGCCAGTGTCTTCTGCGTGGACTTCTTGAACTCCACGTTCGACAGCACATCGCGTACCTCTTCTGGCGGCATGTAGGCCAGCAACACCTTGCCGATGGCCGTGCTGTACAGCGGGTTGCGCCGGCCGATGCGCGACTGCATGCGCAGGCCGTAATCGGCGTCGATCTTGTGGATGTAGATGATGGCGTCTTCGTCAAAGGCGCCCAGGTGCACGGCTTCGCGTGTGAGTTGGCCAATGCGGCGCATCTCGGTGTCGGCCTCGCGGACGAGATCGACGTTTTCCAGCGCCTTGGCGCCAAGCTCGAACAGGCGGATGGTCAGGCGGTAGCGGTCGGCATCACCTTCCTGCGCGACATAGCCCAGGTTTTTGAGCGTCTGCAGAAAGCGGTGCACAGTCGTCTTTGACATACCCAGCCGCTGCGACAGCTCACTGGGGCCAACGGCGCCAAGCTCGCCCATCGCACTGAGGATGGTGAACACCTTGTCGACGGCCGAAACCGATTCCGCCTTGTCTGCACCGCTCTCAACGGGTTCATTGGCGGGCGTGTCTTCCGGCTTACGTTGCCGGGGCGTGGCTTTCATCTCTCGTGGTTCCGTAAATGCGAAATCTGGAGAGAGCATAACCCGTCTCATACGGCGCTCCATCAGTCCAGCCGCCTACCGCGCCAGCCAGCCGCCATCGACCGCGAGCGTGTGGCCATGCACGTAATCCGATGCCGCCGATGCAAGGAAGACCACCGCCCCCGCAAGATCCTCCGGCACCCCCCAACGCCCGGCAGGAATGCGCGCGAGGATCTCTTCACTGCGTTGCGGGTCGTCTCGCAACTGCGCCGTGTTGTCGGTTTCCATGTAGCCGGGTGCGATGGCATTGACGTTGATGCCGCGCGCCGCCCATTCGTTGGCAAGCAGCCGCGTCAGCCCCAGCACACCGCTTTTTGACGCGGTGTACGACGGCACGCGAATACCGCCCTGGAACGACAGCATCGACGCCACGTTGATGATCTTCCCGCGCCCGCCCAACTGCACAATCTGCCGCGCGACCGCCTGGGAGAGGAAGAACACACCCTTGAGGTTGACGTCGACCACGGCATCCCAATCGGCCTCGGAAAACTCCAGCGCATCACAACGGCGGATGATGCCCGCGTTGTTAACCAGGATGTCGACACGGCCGAAGGTGTCCATCGCCGCTTCGACAATGGTGTCGATGGGCGCCAGCGTCGACAGGTCGGCCCGCACGTCGACGAACTCGCGGCCGGCGGCCTCCACGCGCAACGCGGTCTCAGCCGGGCTGGAACGGTTGGCGCCCACGATGTCGCAACCCGCAGCGGCCAGCGCAATCGCCATGCCCGCGCCCAGCCCCGTGTTGCTGCCGGTGACGATGGCCACCTTGCCGGTCAGGTCGAACAGCTTGGCGCTCTGGAGATAGGGGTTTTCGAGCCGCATGGCGTCAGTCAGCGCAAGTCAGCAATGGCGATGTGATCCATGTCGTGGAAGACCTGGTTCTCGCCGACCATGCCCCAGATGAAGGTGTACGCCTGCGTGCCCACGCCAGAGTGAATCGACCAGCTCGGCGAGATCACGGCCTGTTCGTTGTGGACGAGGATGTGGCGCGTCTCCTGCGGCTCGCCGAGCATGTGGAAGACAGCGGCGTTGTCCGGCAGGTTGAAGTAGAAGTACACCTCCATGCGACGCTCGTGCGTGTGGCACGGCATGGTGTTCCACAGGCTGCCGGGCTCCAGCTTGGTCATGCCCATCGAGAGCTGGCAGGTGGGCAGCACGTCCGGCACGATGAACTTGTAGATCGTGCGCCGGTTGCTCGTGGCCGGATCGCCCAGCGTCTCAGGCGATGCTTGCGCCAAGGTGATCGTGCGCGTCGGATACGCCGTGTGAGCAGGCGCGCAATTGATGTAGAACTTGGCGGGCCGGGCCGCATCGTCGCTGCCGAAGACGACGTTCTGCCCGCCCTGGCCAATGTAGATGGCCTCTTCATTGCCCACGGCATGACGCGTGCCGTCTACCTCCACCCAGCCCGGCCCGCCGATGTTGATGGCACCCAACTCGCGGCGCTCCAGCAGATGGCTCACGCCCATCGACTTGGCGAGCGATGCCGGCACCTCCACCGGCCGCGTCGCGGGCCATGCACCGCCTACGATGATCCGGTCGATGTGGCTGTAGGTGAACTGAAGCGCATCGCGCTCGAACACCTGCTCCACCAGAAACTGCTTTCGCAGGCCGGCCGTGTCGAGCGTTTTTGCGTGTTCGCTGTGAATACCTTGCCGAACTTCCATGCCGTTTCTCCGTAGGGATACACCGACGTCTGTCGCGCCGCCGACTGTGGTGAGCTGGATTGAAGCACAAAAAACATGAATACGGAACGTCGATCCATATTTTCGAATCGAGACCGGCCCCATGCTGGGTAAATAGATATCACGCACATTTGCACGCTAGGGTAAACGATCAATCGGTGCAATTCAAAAACATGGAACATCGTTCCAAATCATCCGCTATAGTCAGCCCAGAGGCTTGACCCCAACCAACCGGGCGCGCAGACGCTCACGGAGGAGACGTGAAGATCAAGAAGGCGATTGACCGCATTCCGGGCGGGCTGATGCTCGTGCCGCTGCTGCTGGGGGCGTGCGTGCACACGTTCGCGCCCGATGCCGGAAAGTACTTCGGCTCGTTCACCAACGGCCTGATCACCGGCACCGTGCCGATCCTGGCGGTGTGGTTCTTCTGCATGGGCGCGACCATCGACTTGCATGCCACGGGCGTGGTGCTGCGCAAGTCCGGCACGCTGCTCGTCACCAAGATTGCGGTGGCGTGGCTGGCAACGCTGGTGGCTGCGCAATTCATTCCCGACGAGGGCATCAAGACAGGCATCCTGGCCGGCCTCTCGGTGCTGGCGATCACCACGTCGATGGACATGACCAACGGTGGGCTCTACGCCGCCGTCATGCAGCAGTACGGCACCAAGGAAGAAGCGGGGGCATTCGTGCTGATGTCCGTCGAATCCGGGCCGCTCGTCAGCATGCTGATCCTGGGCGCGACAGGCATCGCCGTGTTCGAGACGCGGCTGTTCCTGGGCGCCGTGCTGCCCTTCCTGATCGGCTTTACGCTGGGCAATCTTGATAGCGAATTGCGCGAGCTGTTCGGCCGCTGCGTGCATCCGCTCATTCCGTTCTTCGGCTTTGCGCTCGGCAATGGCATCGATCTGCACGTGATTGCCAAGAGCGGCCTGCCCGGCCTCCTGCTGGGCCTAACGGTGATCGTCGTCACGGGCGTGCCGCTGATCCTCGCCGACAAGTTCGTCGCCGGCGGCAATGGCGCGGCGGGGCTGGCGGCCTCGTCCACGGCGGGGGCGGCGGTCGCCAACCCGGCGATCATCGGCGAGATGATTCCGAAGTTCAAACCCATGGTGCCGGCTGCGACAGCACTGGTAGCGACGGCCTGCCTCGTGACGGCGATTCTCGTGCCGATCCTGACGGCCATGTGGGTGCGGCGCATGGGGCGTGCGACGTCATCGCCCGAGCAGGAGCGCACGAACCTGCCACCACACGCCCCGCACCGTGAAGCCCATTCCTAAGCGCGTGCGAGATGCTCAACACGCAAGACCGGAGAGGAGACACCCCATGCTGTTGCACACGTTCATCCGCCGCACGACGGGTGTCGTCATGACCGCCGCGCTGGTTGCGAGCAGCGCGTTTGCCCACGCTGCTACCGACGCCGATGCAGTTGCGCAGGCGGTGGAGCGCATGCGCGTCGCCATGGTTGCCAGCGACGGCGCCACGCTCAAGACACTCATCGAGAACGACCTGACCTATGGCCATTCGTCGGGCAAGCTGGAAGACCATGCAGCGTTTCTCAAGACGCTGGACGGCACGAACTCGTTCAAATCCATCGCGCTGACCAACCAGACCGTCAAGGTGGACGGTGACCACGCCTGGGTGCGCCATGTATTCGACTCGGTCAACAACCTGCCCGATGGCAAGACCAGTACCGCGCATATCGGCGTGCTGCAGGTGTGGAAGAAGCATCCGGGCGGCTGGCGCCTGTTTGCGCGCCAGGCCTATCTGCTGCCCAAGGAATGACCGCCGATTCGACGACAAGCGATTGGCTTGGTACTTTGATGCTTTCCCACCCACGTTGAACCCTTCATGAAACTGTTGCGCTTCGGCCCTCGGGGCCAAGAGAAACCGGGCCTGCTCGATGCGTCCGGCACGATCCGAGATCTGTCTGGCATCGTCGACGACATTGCCGGCAGCGTGCTGTCGGACGCATCGCTTGCCAAGCTGCGCGAGATCGACCCTTCCACCCTGCCAGCAGTGAGCGGCCAACCGCGTATTGGCCCGTGCGTCGGGCGTGTCGGCAAGTTCGTCTGCATCGGCCTGAACTATGCCGACCACGCGGCGGAATCGGGCCTGCCCGTGCCTACGGAACCCGTCGTCTTCAACAAATGGACCAGCGCCATCTGCGGCCCGAACGATGACGTTGAAATCCCGCGAGGCTCGGTCAAGACCGATTGGGAGGTGGAACTGGGCGTGGTCATCGGCAAGGCGGCCAAGTACATCGACGAGGCCAGCGCGCTCGACTACGTGGCGGGCTACTGCGTCATCAACGATGTCTCCGAGCGCGAATGGCAGATCGAGCGCGGAGGCCAATGGGACAAGGGCAAGGGTTTCGACACCTTCGGCCCGCTGGGCCCGTGGCTCGTCACGCGTGACGAGGTGCCCAATCCGCAAGCGCTCGACCTTTGGCTAGAGGTGGATGGCCATCGTTACCAGAACGGCAACACACGCACGATGGTGTTCGGCGTGGCGCAGCTCGTGGCGTACCTGAGCCGCTGCATGAGCCTGCAGCCGGGCGATGTGATCTCGACGGGCACGCCGCCGGGCGTGGGCCTGGGCATCAAGCCGAACCCGGTCTATCTGAAGCCCGGGCAGACCATGCGATTGGGTATTGCCGGCCTGGGCGAACAAGTCCAGCGCACCGTAGCTGCCGACTGAGGCTTACCCCTCCAACTCCGCAAACCGCTGCGCGACGAGGTTGCGCAGCCACTGGTTGCCGGCGTCCTGGTGAAAGCGCCGGTGCCAGAACACGTTGGTCTGCAATGCCGGCAGCTTGAGTGGCGGCGCCACAAACTCCAGCCCGAACGGCGGCGCCGCGCGCTCGGCCAGCTTGCGCGGCACCGTCACCACCAGATCCGTCGTACTCACGATGTACGGCACCGCCACAAAATGCGGCACCGAAAAGCGCGCCGTTTGCGTGATCCCCGCTTTGTCGAGCAGCGGCGCGATGGCGTTGTACGGGCTGGCCGAACTCGCCACCACCAAGTGCGACGCCGCACGAAAGCGCTCCAGCGTCAGTTCGCCTTCCGACAACGCATGGCCGCGCCGGAACATCGTCACGTAGTCCTGCTGGAACAGGCGACGCTGGAACACGCTCTCGCCAGACAGGTCATCGAACGCGCCGACTGCGAGGTCGATGGCGCCCGCCTCCATCTCCGCCTTCATGTCGAAGCCGCCTGCGCGCCGGGTGTCGATGCGCACACCGGGCGCCTGTTCGGCGCAGAGCTGCGCGAGCACCGGCATGAAATACACCTCGCCGACGTCGCTCATGGCGATGGTGAAGGTGCGCGTGGAGCTGGGCGCCTCAAAGTGCGTGCGTTGGCCGAAGGCGCGCTGCAGCGTATCGAGCGCCATGGCCACCGGTTCGGCCAATTGTTCGGCGAGTGCTGTCGGCATCATGCCGCGCGGGGTACGCACGAATAGCTCATCGTCAAACGTCTGGCGCAAGCGCGACAGCGCATTGCTCACCGCCGGCTGCGACAGGCCCAGGCGCTCCGCCACGACGGAAATGCGCTTCTCGCGCAGGATTTCCTGAAACAGCACGAGCAGGTTCAGATCTACATCCCGCAGGTTCAGCATGGCAGCGCCTCAACATTCACAATATCAATATCACCCATTCTCGCATTGATATTCCAAATTTTCATCCAATCCGGACAATACGCATCACCCAAACCAGAACGACAGAGCGGCCGACAGATGCCGCCGAACCCGGAGACCACCATGCGCCCTGCCACCGCTGCACCTGCAGCGCCTGCCACATCCATTGACCTCGCCCGCCTGATCGACGAGGGCAAGGTCGGCGGTTTCCAGATTCTGCTGCTCGCCATCTGCGGGCTCTGTTTGATCATCGACGGCTTTGACGTGCAGGCCATGGGCTATGTGGCGCCGGCCATCATCAAGGATTGGGGCATCACCAAGGCGAGCCTCGGCCCCGTCTTCGGCGCGGGGCTGTTTGGCATGCTGGTCGGCTCGCTCGTATTTGGCGTGCTGGGGGACCGGTTCGGGCGTCGGCCGGTGCTGATTACCGCCACGTTCTTCTTTTCGGCTTGCATGCTGGCCACCACGCAGGTGCAAACCGTGCAGGCGCTGCTCGTGCTGCGCTTCATCACCGGCCTGGGGCTCGGCTGCATCATGCCCAACGCGATGGCACTGGCCGGTGAGTTCAGCCCGGCGCGCTCGCGCGTGACTTGGATGATGCTGGTGTCGTGCGGCTTTACCGTGGGCGCGGCGCTCGGCGGCTTTGTGAGCGCGGCGCTGCTGTCGCGCTTCGGCTGGCAGTCGGTGTTTCTGGTGGGCGGACTCGTGCCGCTGGCCATCGGCGTGATGATGGTGCTGTGGCTGCCGGAATCGCTCCAATACCTTGTGCTGAAGGGTGATCCGCAAACGCGCCATCAACGCCTCGCACGCTGGCTGGGCAGGCTGGCCCCGCAACTGCAGGTGAACGCGCAGACGCAGTTCGTGGTGCCCGAAGCGCCCGCACGCGGCATGCCGGTGTCCGCCCTGTTCACCGAAGGCCGTGCCAAGGTCACGCTGGTGCTGTGGGTCATCAACTTCATGAACCTGATTGACCTGTACTTCCTGTCGAACTGGCTGCCGACGCTGATCCGTGATGCGGGTTACCCGACCGACACCGCCGTGTTGGTGGCCACCGCGCTGCAGGTGGGCGGCGTGATCGGCACGCTTACGCTGGGCCGGCTGATTGATCGCCTGGGCTTCGTGCGCGTGCTGGCTGTGTGCTTCCTCGTTGCCTGCGCCACCGTCGCACTGATCGGCCACGTGGCGGCGGCGCTGCCGATGCTCGTGGCGGTGGTGTTTGTCGCTGGCTTCTGCATCGTCGGCGGGCAGCCTGCGGTGAATGCGCTGGCAGCCACGTATTACCCGACCACGCTGCGCGCCACCGGCATCGGCTGGAGCCTGGGCGTGGGCCGCATCGGCTCCGTGCTCGGCCCCGTGGTCGGCGGACAGTTGATCGCCATGCAGTGGACCGGCCAAGCGCTGTTCCAGGCGGCTGCGGTGCCGGCGCTGGTGTCGTTCGGCATGGTGCTGGTGCTCACGCTGGCCGCCAGTGGCGCGGACGCCGCACGCTTTGCCGCGCGCAAGCCCGCCTGATCGCTCTGCAACGACTACGCTTTCCCCTGAAGACGCTCCTGATTCTTTCTCCAAGGACTGCACCATGAACATGCTCGCCCCGACGGCCAAAAGCGCATTCACCCCCGCGTCGCTGGACCGCCCCGCTTACCAGAGCGGCTTCGGCAACGAGTTCGCCACCGAAGCCCTGCCGGGCGCACTGCCGCACGGCCAGAACTCGCCGCAGAAGGCGCCGTATGGCTTGTATGCGGAGCAGATCTCCGGCACCGCGTTCACTGCGCCCCGTGCGCATAACCGCCGCTCGTGGTTCTACCGCATCCGCCCGGGTGCCGTGCACCTACCGTTCGAAGCCATCGGGCAGAGCCGCTTCCACAGCAACTTCAACGAGGTGCCGCCCTCGCCCAACCAATTGCGCTGGGACCCGCTGCCCGCACCGGCCGCCGGCACGGATTTCATCGACGGCATCGTCACCTTTGCCGGCAATGGCGGCCCGGACGCGCAAACCGGCTGCGGCATCCACCTGTACGCGGCCAACGCGGACATGACCGACCGCTTCTTCTACAACGCGGATGGCGAACTGCTGATCGTGCCGCAGCAAGGCCGCCTGCGCCTGCTGACCGAGATGGGTGTGGTGGATGTGGAACCACTGGAGATTGCCGTCATCCCACGCGGCGTGCGCTTCCGTGTGGAACTGCCCGACGGTGAAGCCCGCGGCTACATCTGCGAAAACTTCGGCGCGCTCTTCCGCCTGCCGGACCTGGGCGTGATCGGCTCCAACGGCCTGGCCAACCCGCGCGACTTCCTCACACCGCACGCTTGGTACGAAGACCGTGAGGGCGACTTCGAACTCGTCGCCAAATTCCAGGGCAGTTTGTGGACCGCGAAGATCGGCCACTCACCGCTGGACGTGGTGGCCTGGCACGGCAACCTCGCGCCGTACAAATACGACCTGCGCCTGTTCAACACCATCGGCTCGATCAGCTACGACCACCCGGACCCGTCGATCTTCCTGGTGCTGCAAAGCCCCTCCGCCGTGCCTGGCGTGGACACCATCGACTTCGTGATCTTCCCGCCGCGCTGGTTGGCCGCAGAGAACACGTTCCGCCCGCCCTGGTTCCACCGCAACGTCGCCAGCGAGTTCATGGGCCTGATCCAGGGCGTGTACGACGCCAAGGCCGAAGGCTTCGTGCCCGGCGGCGCCAGCCTGCACAACTGCATGAGCGGCCACGGCCCCGACGCCGACACGTTCGAGAAAGCCAGCAACAGCGACACCACCAAACCGCACAAGGTGGACGCAACGATGGCCTTCATGTTCGAAACGCCCGCCGTCATCCGCCCGACGCGTTTTGCTGCGGAATCCGCACAGTTGCAAGCGAAGTACTTCGAGTGCTGGCAGGGCCTGAAGAAGCATTTCGACCCGACCAAGCGTTAAGAGACAACCAACCGAATTCGCCTTGGTGCCAAGGCCAGCCCCGAGACGGTTTGGCCGTACCCTGCCCTAGATGGCGCCTTGAATTTCTGTTGCAGGGAGGAAAAAGAGTGCAGGCCTGTTTGAGCGAAGCGAGTTGCCTGCACTCCCTCTCTGCGACATAAATTCAAGGGGAAGTCGCCATCTCGGGCGCGCCTTTCTTTGCTTACTTTCTTTGGCAAGACAAAGAAAGTGAGTCGCCCCCGGCAGGGGGAGAAACAAGGGATGCACCAACAGCATTCCAATAACCAACTGCCCCAATTCACCATGACCACTCGCCAACTAAGCTGGCTGGAATCCGCCAACACCCCCGACACCCACTTCCCGCTGGAGAACTTGCCCTTCGGCATCTTCTCCACCAAAGAGAACCCCTCCCCACGCGCAGGCGTAGCCCTGGGCGACCAAGTCATCGACCTAGGCGTGCTGGACGACGCCGGCCTACTGCCAGCAACAACACGCGGCACCTTCCGCACCGGCACGCTCAACACCTTCATCGCCCTCGGCAAGCCCGTCTGGCACGAAACCCGCAAGAAGCTGCAGGCCCTGTTCAGCGTGGCCGACACGCACGTGCGCGACAACGCCACCCTGCACGCCCGCGCCCTGGTGCCGCAATCCCACGCCGTGATGCACCTGCCCGTCGACATTCCCGGCTACACGGATTTCTATTCCTCCAAGGAACACGCCACCAACGTCGGCCGCATGTTCCGCGACCCCGACAACGCGCTGCTGCCCAACTGGCTGGAAATCCCCATCGGCTACAACGGCCGCGCCAGCTCGGTGGTGGTGAGCGGCACACCGCTGCATCGTCCGATGGGCCAGATCAAGCTGCCGGACCAGCCGCGCCCGATCTTCAGCGCGTGCCGCAAGCTGGACTACGAACTGGAGATGGCCTTCATCGTCGGCAAGCCGAGCGCGCTGGGCGAGCCGGTGTCCGTCGATGCCGCACCGGACCACATGTTCGGCGTGGTGCTGCTCAACGACTGGAGCGCGCGCGACATCCAGCAGTGGGAATACGTGCCGCTGGGGCCGTTCAACTCGAAGGGGTTCGGCACATCGATCTCGCCGTGGATCGTGACGATGGAAGCGCTGGAGCCGTTCCGCGTGGCCAATCCGGCGCAATCTCCCGAGCCGCTGGAGTATCTGCGCCAGAACCACCCCAACGCTTACGACATCGCACTGGAAACCGCACTGCGCCCGCACGGTGGCAAGCGCGCCACGATCGCCCGCACCAACTTCCGCGCGATGTACTGGACGATGGCGCAGCAGCTCGCACACCACACCGTGTCCGGCTGCAACGTGCGCGTGGGGGATTTGATGGGCTCCGGCACCATCAGCGGCACCACGCCCGATTCGTACGGCAGCCTGCTGGAGCTGACCCTCAACGGCAAGCAGCCGCTCGACCTCGGCAACGGTGTCACACGCGCCTTCCTGGAAGACGGTGACGAAGTCATCATGACCGGCTGGTGCCAGGGCGATGGCTATCGCGTGGGCTTTGGTGAAGTGCGCGGCGAGATCCTGCCGGCGCGCGGGGCGAAGTAAGTCCAGATTGAAAGTCCGCCAACCGGCTCCTGCAAATCATTGCGGGAGCCGTTTCAATATCCGCTGGCATGAATTGCGCAGCGGGTTTTAATGATCGTCAATTATGATCAATCGTTAATACGATTAACGGCGCAGTGCTCGCCTAATTTCCCTTGGTCATGCATAATCGCGGCCCTTCAACGCTGAAACGGGCCTTGCCCTTAAGCGCATCACTGACCTTGCAGGCGTATCACACCTCGTCGTTCGATGCATACCTCCGACTACATTATCAATCTGACGCTTAGCGCCATCATGATCGTGGGTGCCTACCAGTTCTACTTCTGGTGCCAGCGTAACCCAATGCGGGCCACCCGCACCTTTCACTCCCCACTCGATGAAGCGATTCCGTATTGGCCATTCTGGGCCTGGATCTATAGCTTCCTGTATTACCCCGCCATTCTGTATCTGAACCTGCTGGCGCCGAGCCCCGCGGCTTTCACCCGCATGGCCATTAGCTTTATCGTCCTGCTGTTCATGCAGATGGTGTTCTTTGTGATCTTTCCGGTTGAAACACCGGAACATTGGCGTGAATTGAATCAGGGTAAAGGATTGAGCGAACGTTTTCTGCAATTCGTCCGCCGGTTTGATGCGGCATCGAACTGTTTTCCGAGCATGCATACCTCGGTGGCCATGCTCACGGCGTTGTTTGCGCTACCGACGATCGGGCCGATTGCGTTTGCGTTTCCGCTGCTGATCGGTTTGAGCTGCCTGTTCACCAAGCAACACTATCTGCTGGATTTGCCCAGCGGTGCCGCGCTCGGCTGGCTGGCTTACCAATTCCACGGTTTGCTGTGATCGGCTGATCCAAACGCAGCCTGCTCCGCTGATGATGCGGATGTCAGGCTGCGGCAGCTACCCCTACCCGCGTTTCAGTTCTCCGACTTCGCCGCAAGCGCGGCCAGCATGGCATCACCCACCACGTGTTCGCCGTTGGCTTTGAGCGCCTCCCCTGCGCCGCGAATATCGCGGGCTTCCTTGTTCTGGCCCAGCTTGAGCTTGCCTTCCAGGCGCGTGATTTCGATCTCGATGCCGACAATCATCTTGAGCAGCGAATCGGTGTAGTCCGCCGGGGCATCGGACATCTTCCAGGGCACCGGCTGTGCAGCCTCATGCGTGCGCGTCAGGCGACCGACCACGCCGCGCACGAAGCGCTCGTCGTCGCGAACGGTGATGCGGCCGTGCGCATGCGCCACGCGGTAATTCCACGTCGGCACCTGCCTGTGCGCCTCATGCTTGCTCGGATACCACGTGGGCGAGATATACGCGTCGCCAGCACGGAAGATGACCAGCACCTCATCGCCATTGGCCACGTCTTGCCACACCGGATTGGCGCGCGCCACGTGGGCGTGCAACACGCCAAGCTTGCCCTCTTCCGGCAGCAGCAAAAACGGAATGTGGTTCGCATCGAGCCCGCTCTTGCCATGCGTGACCAGTGAGCCAAAGGGGTTCTGCTCGATTAGCGTGTGGAGCACTTCGGTGCGCGATTCATCGAAGTGGGCGGGAACGTACATGACGGACTCCAGAAACAATGACGGTGGACAACGCAAACCAGCGGGCATTGTGGCGCCAAACCGACGCTGGATATAGAGCCAGCACGCCACCGTTTGTGGGAACCAAGCGCCGCACGCCGGTGCATCAGGCGGCGATGAACATGCGCGTACGGTCGTCGTAGTTGAAGAGGCCGGCGTAGCGGCCCCAATCGATGGCGGTGCGCAAGCTGGCTTCGGCATCGGCCGCAGAGAGGTGATCCTGCAGCTCCAGCGCAAAGCGGGCACGCGGCGCACGATGCCCCTCGCGCTCTTTCAGCACGCTCAGAATGCGCGCAGCCAGTGGAACGAACCGCTGCAGGTGCTCGCTGAACAGACGCTTACGCGCGTCGTCGTCGCTTTGCGCAAAGACGCGGCCGGCGGCCGTCAACTTGAGCGTGCCGCCATGCAGTTCGGCGAACGCGAGCATATGTAGCGCGGTGGCAATCGGAAACAGATCATGCAGCGACAACATCAGCGCAGCGGCAATCCTGGGCAGCTCCACGCAACCGGCGTTCGCGGGTGCGGCCAGCGCTTCGACCAACTCGTCGATCTGGTGGCCCGACACAGCGGGCAGGCGCATGGCCACGCCGCTATGTGCCCGCGCCTGGGCATCCAGTGTCTCCGTCAGACGCGCCGTCAAGACGGCATAGATATCGTTGACGATGGTCTGGAATGCAGCGTCCAGCCGATTGCGCGGCTGCGGCAACGGCACCTCGATCTCGGCCACGATATGACCCGGATGGGCTCCCAGCACAAGAATGCGGTCACACATCAAGACCGCTTCTTCAATGTTGTGCGTGACCATCAGCACCGCCCGTGTCGACAGTTGCCGTTGCGCCCATAGATCGAGAAAATCCGTGCGCAGGGTTTCGGCAGTCAGCACATCCAGGGCGGAGAACGGCTCGTCCATCAGCAGCAGCGTTGGCTCGCTAACGAGTGCGCGCGCAAATCCGACCCGCTGCCGCATACCGCCCGACAGCTCGCGCGGAAACGCTGCTTCAAAGCCGTCCAGCCCGATCAATTCAATGGCCGCCATTGCACGCTTGCGCGCTTCATTGAACGGCAGGTTGAGCGCATCCAGACCCAGCTCCACGTTGTCGAGCACCGTCAGCCACGGGTAAAGCGCAAAGGTCTGGAACACCACCGCGATACCTTGCGCCGGCCCCTCCAGCGGCTGCCCGCAATAGCGCACCTCGCCTGATGTCGGCCGGACCAGCCCTGCAGCAATGCGCAGCAAGGTCGATTTGCCTGAGCCAGAGCGACCCAGCAGCCCGAGGATCTCGCCGTCGTGCACCGCCAGGTTGATGCCGGACAGCACGGCAAGCGGCTCGCCAGACGGCTTAGCAAACGACTGACAGATCGCGCTCAATGCGATGATCGGAACGGAGGAAGCGGGCTTCGACATGGCGTTCAGTCCAGCCGCATGCGGCGTTCCGCATAGGCATACAGGGGCCGCCACACCAGGCGGTTGGTGGCAATCACCATCAGCGACATGGTCGCGATGCCAAGCGCAATGCGCGGGTAGTCGCCGGCGGCGGTCGTTTGGGCGATGTAGGCGCCGAGCCCTTCGGCATGCAACTGCACGTGGCCCCAGCTCACCGCTTCTGCGACGATGCTGGCATTCCAAGCGCCTCCCGATGCGGTAATGGCGCCCGTCACATAGTAGGGAAGGATGCCCGGCAGCATCACCTTGCGCCACCAGTTTGGCGAGCGAATGCGGAAGCTCGTGGCGGTCTCGCGCAAGTCACTGGGGAATGCCGCCGCCCCCGCGATGACGTTGAAGAGGATGTACCACTGCGTCCCAAGAATCATGAGCGGGCTCAGCCAGATATTGGGCGAGAGCTGGAAATGCAGCACCAGGAACACCGCTACCGGAAACAGCAGGTTGGCCGGAAACGCCGCCAGAAACTGTGCCACCGGCTGCACTCGGGCTGTCCAGCGCGGGCGCAGCCCCACAGTCACCCCGATTGGCACCCAGATGACAGATGCCAGCGTAATCAACACTGCCACGCGCGCGAGCGTGAACGTGCCAGCGCGTGCGACGGTGGCCACATCGGCCCATGACGCGGCCTGCCCCGCCATGCGGTAGAGCGCCGTCGCTGCATAACCCACACCAGCGGCGCACAACGCCAGCCAGACCCCATCGCCCAGGCGCCTCGGAATGGCCGCAGTCCACGCCATCGGCACAGGTGCCCAACGTAGGCGTGCCCTCGCGGCCTTGTGTAGAGCGACGCCCACAGGCGCCGTCAATTGCTGCATCCACGCAGACCGGTAGAACACATCCAGCAGCCAGCTTCTTGGCATGACTTGGCTGGCCGTCTGCTCGAAACGAAACTTGTCGGCCCACGTCACCATCGGGCGGAAGAGCAACTGGTCGACCAGCACGATCGCGACGGCCATGGCAAGGATTGCCCAGCCAACCGCGCCCAGATCCCGCTGCGCAATCGCGCGTGCCACATAGGCGCCGACACCCGGCAGGGCGACCTGCACATCGCCCACCGCAATCGCTTCCGACGCCACCACAAAAAACCACCCGCCCGACATCGACATCATCATGTTCCAGACCAGCCCTGGCATAGCAAACGGTACCTCGAGCCGCCAGAAACGCTGCCAAGCGGACGCGCGGAAACCTCGGCTGGCCTCGTCCAGATCAGCGGGGATGGTGCGCAGTGCCTGGTAGAAGCTGAACGCCATATTCCAGGCCTGGCTGGTGAAGATGGCGAAGATGGCCGCCAGCTCCGCCCCCAGCACATTGCCCGGAAACAGCGTCATGAAGAACACCACGGTGAAAGACAGATAACCAAGAATCGGCACCGACTGCAGCACGTCAAGCAGCGGAATCAGCACCATCTCGGCACGCCGGCTCTTGGCGGCCAGCGTTGCATAGGTAACGGTGAACAGCAGCGACAACGCCAGCGCGGCCAGCATGCGCATCACGGTGCGCAGCACATACCCCGGTAGCACCAACGGCGAGAGCGAAATCTCCGGCTGGCTGCCTACCACCAGCGGCCCGACCATCTGCCGTGCGCCGTTCCCCAGCAGCAGCACCATGCCGAGCACGAGCAGCACGGCAAACAGGTCTCGCCAACGCGGAATCTGTGGCAGCCATCGGCCGCCGTTCAGCACCTCGGCATGGTGCTCCATGGTCTTCCCCTTTGGGTCAGCGGGCATGGGCACGCGAGCCGGCTATGCCGGCTGCCCCATCCACCGTCGGATATGGTGGATGAAGCAGGCCACCGGCCGTTGACGCACATCAACGGCCAGGGGTTCATCATGGAACCGTCATGGAAACGGGCGGGTCAATCGCGCAACTCAATCGTCCCACTCAGTCACGCAGCAGGTTCTTGGCGATGATGAGCTGCTGGATCTGCGTGGTGCCTTCGTACAGGCGCAGCAAGCGCACATCGCGGTAGAAGCGCTCGACCTTGTATTCCGCGATGTAGCCGGCGCCCCCGTGGATCTGCACAGCGCGATCTGCCACCCGGCCGACCATCTCGGTGCAGAACATCTTCGTGCAAGAGGCCAGCATGCTGACTTCGTGGTCCTGCTTGCCGACGGGCTTGGCATCGTAGCGGCGGGCGCAGTCGCGCACCATCGACATGCCCGCATACAGCTCGGCCTGGCTGTCTGCCAGCATGGCCTGGATCAGCTGGAAATCTGCGATGGGCTGCCCGAACTGCTTGCGCTCCTTGGCATAGACCACGGCATCGCTAATGAGCCGATGCGCCATCCCGCACGCCAGCGCGGAGATATGCAGCCGGCCGCGATCCAGCACCTTCATCGCCGTCTTGAAGCCCTGCCCCGCCACGCCGCCGATGATGTTGGCCGCTGGCACACGCACGTTGTCGAGCACCACATCGCACGTCTTGGTGCCGCGTTGGCCCATCTTTTTGTCAGGCTTGCCGAGCGTGATGCCCGGCGTCTCGGCCGGCACGATAAACGCGGAGATACCGCCCGCGCCTTCGCCACCGGTACGCGCCATCAGCGTAAAGGCCCCGGCACGCGGCGCGTTGGTGATGAAGCGCTTGGTGCCGTTGATGACGTAGTGATCGCCGTCCAGCGTGGCGCGCGTCTGCAGCGATGCCGCATCGGAACCCGCGCCCGGCTCCGTCAGCGCAAACGAGATGATCAGATCACCACTCGCGATGCGCGGCAGGTAGTCAGCCTTCTGCGCGTCCGTGCCGTCCATCAGGATGCCCTGCGAGCCAATGCCCACGTTGGTGCCAAACACCGAGCGAAACGCAAACGCCGTGTGCCCCAGGTCATACACCACCTCGCATTCCTGCGCCATCGACAGGCCGATACCGCCGTGCTCCTCCGGAATGGACAGGCCAAACAGCCCCATTTCCTTCATGTCGGCGACGATGGCGGCGGGCACGTCGTCTTCCTCTTCGAGGATGTTTTCCGCCGGCACCAGCCGTTCCGCAATGAAGCGCTGCACCGATTGCTGCAGCAGGCCGAAAGATTCGTCGTCGAGCGCCATGTTGCTGGTTCCTGTGGGATGTTTCCGTCGATGGTACCGGGTTGGCGTGTTTTGACAATCCTGGCTCCTATCAACAGAATGTCGAATCGCCTTCACCAATTGCGCCCGCCGTATGGACCTGAACGCGCTCAAGCTCTTCGTTGAAATCGTCGATACGGGCAACCTGTCTGCGGCGGCGCGCAAGCTGCAGACTACGCGCTCCAACGTCAGCCACCGGCTCAAGGCGTTCGAACGCGCGCTGGGCGTGCAACTGCTGCGCCGGACGACGCGCCGCGTGGAGCCCACGGAAGTCGGTGCCGGCATCTATGAACACGGGCGCAGCATCCTGCGCGAAATGGCGGCGGCCGATGCGCTGGTGTCGTCGCTCGGCAAATCGCTGCAAGGCAGCGTGCGGCTTTCCGTGCCGACGGGGCTCGGACATTTGGTGGTGTCGCCGCTGCTGGTGGCATTCAAACGCACCTATCCGGACATCCGGCTTGATGTGCGGTTCGACAACCGCGTGTCCGACCTGATTGGCGAAGATGTGGATGTGGCGCTGCGCATCGTCTCGAACCCGCCGGAGTCACTGGTGGCGACCTTGCTGGATGAAGTGGACTGGGTGCTGTGCGCCGCGCCGGATTACCTTGCCGCGCAGGGCGTGCCGAAAACGCTGGAGGCTCTGACCGAACACACCATCGTCAGCGCCCCGGCGGTCGGGCAGCCGTTGCGGCTGTCGGCCCAGCTCGGGGATGAGCGCACGATTGTCACGCTCGATCCAGGCGTCTCGTCCGACAACTACCTCTTCCTGCAAGCGGCGGTGCGTGCAGGCAATGGGCTGGGCATCCTGCCTTACTACGCAGTCGCCGATGATTTGCGTGGGGGACAGGTCAAGCGCGTGTTGCCTGGGTACCGGTTCAGCGTGTTCGGCAGCCGGCTTTATATGCTGGCGATGCCGAGCCGCTATCGGACGCTGGCGACGCGGCATTTGCTGGATTTTTTGAAGGCGGGGTTGCAGGGGAAGTTGCCGCGCCTGCCGCAGAAAGAACGGGGCTGACTACGCCTCCAACGGCATCAACCCCGGCAACTGCGCAAAGCAGATCGCCTTCGCCGTCTCAATAAAATCCTGCGCAAACGGCGCCTGCGCGTAGTCGCGCGTCATGGCGGCATAGAGGTCGCTCCACACGCCTTCCTTGCCGACGCGCTTGGCGACCACGTATTCATAGTCGACGTAGTTCTTGATGCCCCAGCTTGGCAGCGCGGCCAAGCCCCGGCGGCTGGCCACCAGTTGCAGCACGGCGATGGTGAGCTCGGTCGTGCGGCGCGTAAACGGAACGCCGGCCGGCGCCAATACTTGGCGGATGAGGTCAATGCGCTCTTCCGGCACGGGGTAGGTGATGAGCGTCTGGTCGGTAAAGTCCTTCGCCTCCAGCCATTTCTTGTTGCGCAGCGGGTGGTCAACCGGCAGCACCGCCAGGATCTCGAAGCGGAACAGCGGCGCAAAGACCACGCCCCGGCGCATCTTGGCGTCGGAGCCGATCACCACATCAGCGCGGCCGTCCTTGAGCAGCGCGAGCGGATCAGTGTGGAAACCGGAGACGAGGTCCATCTCCACCTCGGGCCAGCGCTGGCGGAAGGCGTCCATCACTGGCATCAGCCAGTCAAAGCATGTGTGGCATTCCAACGCGATGCGCAGCGTACCGGCGGCGCGGCCCTTGATGCGCTCCAGGTCGCGCTCGGCGGTCTGGATGTCCGCAACGACCTTCTGCGCGAGTTCGAGCAGCCGCTCGCCGGCTTCGGTCAGCTCCACCGTCTGGCCCTTGCGGCGCACGACCGCCAGCCCGTAGTGCGATTCCAGCGCGCGCAACTGATGCGACAGCGCGGATTGCGTCAGATGCAGCCGCTCAGCCGCACGCGACACCGAGCCGCCATCAGCCAGGGCGATCAAGGTACGCAGATGTCGAATTTCCAGCATGACGATGCGATTTCCAAGCTATGAATTTCATTCAACGTTATCGAAAATAATATCATTGGATTCATGATCGATCGTCACCGATCATCGCAGGACTCCAACAAAACGGCTCTCCTGCGATCCCTATGACGACCATCCACACCCTCGGCTACCCGCGCATCGGCGCGCAACGCGAGCTGAAATTCGCCCTCGAATCGTTCTGGAAAGGCACCTCCACTGAAGACGAACTGCGCGCCACCGGCCGTGCGCTGCGCGCGCGCCACTGGGCGGACCAGCGCGACGCGGGGCTGGACTTTGTCACCGTGGGCGATTTCGCCTGGTACGACCAGGTGCTGCAGACCGCCGCCCTGCTGGGCGCCATCCCGACGCGCTATGGCTTCGACGCGGCACAGCTGACACTCGCCCAATCGTTCGTGCTCGCACGCGGCAATGCGGACCACGCAGCCATGGAAATGACCAAGTGGTTCGACACCAACTACCACTACCTCGTGCCCGAACTCACGCCCGATTCGCGCTTCGGTACCGGCACCGAATGGCTGTTCGACGAGGTGCGCGAAGCCCAGGCGCTTGGGCACCGCGTGAAGGTGGCGCTGGTCGGGCCGGTCACGTTCCTGCATCTGGCCAAGGCGCGCAATGGCTTGGCCGACAAGCTTGCGCTGTTGCCGCAATTGCTGCAGGCCTATACGGCCGTGCTCCAGCGCCTGGCTGCGTTGAACGTGGAGTGGGTGCAGATCGACGAACCCGCGCTCGTGCTGGACCTGCCGAACGCCTGGGTGGAAGCATTCGGCCCGGCCTATCAAACGCTGGCCGCGGCCAAGGGTCCCAAGCTGCTGCTTGCCACGTACTTTGAAGCCGCTTCGCATCATGCTGCGCTGATCAAGTCGCTGCCCGTGGCGGGCGTGCATCTGGATCTCGTGCGTGCGCCGCAACAGCTCGACAGCTTCGCTCCGTGGCCCGCTGACAAGGTGCTCTCCGTAGGCGTGGTGGACGGCCGCAACATCTGGCGCACCGACTTGGCACGTGCGCTCGAACGCCTCGCGCCGCTGGCTGAAGGCCTTGGCGATCGTCTGTGGGTAGCGCCGAGCTGCTCGCTGCTGCATGTGCCGGTCGACCTGTCCGTCGAAACCAAGCTCGATGACGAACTCAAAGGCTGGCTGGCCTTTGCTCGCCAGAAACTCGACGAACTGGCCGTGCTCAAGCGCGCATTGGTCGAAGGGCCCGCTGCCGTGCAGAACGCGCTCGATGACAACCGCGCCGCCCTTGCCTCGCGCAGCCAATCGCGCCGGGTGCACAACGCCAGCGTGAAGAAGCGCGTAGCTGCCATCCGCGCAGAAGATGCCGAACGCGCTGCCGACTACCCGACCCGCGCCCAAGCACAGCAAGCCCGCCTGAACTTGCCGTTGCTGCCAACCACCACCATCGGCTCGTTCCCACAGACGGCGGAAATCCGCCAGGCACGCGCGCAACACAAGCGCGGCGAGTTATCCGCCCTGGACTACCTGCAACGCATGCGCGCGGAAATTGCCGACGTCGTCCGCCGTCAGGAAGCGTTGGGCCTCGACATGCTCGTGCACGGCGAAGCCGAGCGTAACGACATGGTCGAGTACTTCGGCGAACTGCTGTGGGGTTACGCCTTCACGGTCAACGGCTGGGTGCAGAGCTACGGCTCGCGCTGTGTGAAGCCGCCCGTCATCTACGGCGACGTGTATCGCCCAGAGCCGATGACGGTCGAGTGGTCCAAGTACGCGCAAAGCCTGACCGCCAAGCCGATGAAAGGCATGCTGACCGGCCCCGTAACGATGCTGCAGTGGTCGTTCGTGCGCGATGACCAGCCGCGCGAGCAGACCGCACTGCAAATCGCCCTGGCCCTGCGCGACGAGGTATGCGACCTGGAGGCGGCCGGCATTGCCGCCATCCAGATCGACGAGCCCGCCTTCCGCGAAGGTCTGCCGCTGCGCGCATCCGACGTGCCGGGCTACTTGAAATGGGCCGCACGCGCCTTCCGCGTGTCGGCCTCTGGCGTGCGCAACGACACGCAGATCCACACCCATATGTGCTATTCGGAGTTCAACGACATCCTGCCCGCCATCGCGTCGATGGATGCTGACGTGATCACCATCGAAACGTCGCGCTCCAATATGGAATTGCTCGATGCGTTTGGCGAGTTTGCGTATCCGAACGAGATCGGCCCCGGTGTGTACGACATCCACTCGCCGCGCGTACCGCGTGTGGAGGAAATGGAAGCGCTGCTCGACAAGGCCGCGCAGGTGGTACCGGTGCAACGCCTGTGGGTGAACCCCGACTGTGGGTTGAAGACGCGAGGCTGGCCGGAGGTGGAAGCTGCCCTGCAGGGCATGGTGGAGGCCACGCGCCGGTTGCGGGCCAAGCATGTCAAGGCGCTACACGCGGGCAGCAAGGCGGCGCAGGCAGAGGAGGCAACAGCGTAACCCGCTTCTCCTCAACCCTCCAGCGAAACGAGCAATGCGATCAGGGCGCGGCTTGAAAATCGAGGATCTGCTTGCCGATCCATTGACCTTCAAGCTGCCCACCCTGAATCGTGGCACGAATCAGCGGGCGCGGTGTGTCTGCGCTATCAGATTCAGTAAGTTCGACAACGTTGCCACTCACCTTGCCGCTCAGTGCTATGAACCTGCGGTACTTGTTGTAGAAATAGCTGGCAGACATCGAGCCGTCACTATAGGGCTGGGACAAAAGCAGCGTAACGGCCGCCAGCCCGACATGCCCTTGAAGGATCTGTCCATACGGCTCGGCTGGCGGCGCGACTTGCGGACCATTTTGCAGCAGGTATTTACCGTAAGCGGTGAAATACGGTGCAAGCTCGCTGATCTTGTATTCAATCAATTGATCACCCACATCGTCCAGCGCACGCATGGCGTGATTGCTGCAGCGCTCGTACACGAAAGTGAGGGACTTGCTGTCGATTTTCAGCGCGACATCGGTCAACCTGTGGTACCTGCTGTAGTCGGGCGAGCGCATCGATTCCATGCAGTATTCGTACATATCGATGGTTTCGGCGATGCGCGCTTCCTGCTTATCTTGTTCGCCATCGGGCCTGGGTTGTGACCAAGGTGTGGCAATACCCTGCTTCTTGCGATGAGCCACCGCCTCGTTATTGAGAGCTGTAATGGCGCTCTCGTATTGGGTCAGGCGTTTCGCAAGGTTCTGCTTCAGGAGCACCTCGCCACCGGCCGACGTAAAAATATCCGAAGCGAAAACCGCTCGCCCATTGGTCGCATCGAAGTTGTATAGCGCCGAAAAAGGCTCGCAATAGGCGCCACAACCTTCGGCATCGACCTGAAGCGCCAGCAAACGGCCGTCATTGCGCAACACCGAAAAGCCAAAGTCCGATCTGCCAAAAAGGCCGTCCTCTTTTGGCACTTGAATTCTTGCAACGTACTGGGCTGGAGCCGGCTGCTCCGCTGTAGTGGAAAAGATGCGGTGGTTGATCCGGGCATCGCGCTTGGCATCGTCAGACACAACGTAGGGCAAGGAGCCCTTGTACGCAATCGCCTTGACAACGATGGGTGCAGCGGCGGCCGTACCTACAAGACCGGAAAACGCTGCGGCAACGCCGGCGGCACGAACAATACCTATATGAATGCGCATGGTGATTGGCGGAAAAGATAAGAACGGCTACCCGTGAGTAGAAGACGCCCCGGTCTTATGCTCGTGATGCCACACACCCCGCAGCTTGCGCAGTCCCCACTCCTTGATGTCGTCCACTTTCTCGAACACCACGGGCACCACCAGCAGGCTCAGCAGCGTCGAGGTCAGCAGACCACCAATCACGGCGACCGCCATCGGGGCACGGAAGCCCGCATCGCCTTCCAACCCCAGCGCCATCGGGACCATGCCCGCCGTCATCGCCACGGTGGTCATGACAATGGGGCGTGCGCGCTTGTGGCACGCATCGATGATCGCCTCGGTGCGCGACATCCCCAGATCACGCCGTGCGACGATGGCGTATTCGACCAGCAGGATCGAGTTCTTCGTCACGATGCCCATCAGCATCAGCAGGCCGATCAACGCCGGCAGTGACAAGCTGAAGCCGAACAGCGCCAGCAACCCGAACGCCCCGCCCACAGACAACGGCAGCGCCGCCAGAATTGTCACCGGCTGCGTGAAGTCGTGGAACAGCAGCACCAGCACGGCATACACGCACAACACGCCGGCAAACATGGCGAGCAGAAATCCGCCAAACAATTCCTGCATGCCCTCCACATCGCCCGAGGCAATTCGACGCACGCCCGGCGGCAGGTTCTTGATGGACGGCAACGCCTCCACGGCCTGGTTGGTGTCACCCAGCGCGCGGCCCTCCAGGCCCACACTGATGGTGACATTGCGGCTGCGGTCGTAGCGGTCGATTTGCGCAGGGCCGCTGGCGATGGAGATATCCGCGATGTTCTCCAGCGGCACGGCGCCGTTGCGGCCCGGCACGCGCAGTTGTCGGATCGTATCGATCTGGTGACGCGCCTTCGGATCCAGCTCGACGCGGATGTACACCTGCCGTTCGGGCAAGTTCAGTTTGGGCAAATTGACGTCGTAGTCGCCCGCCGTGGCCACGCGCACCGCTTGGCCGATGGCGGCCGCCGTGACGCCTTGCTGGGCGGCACGCGCAAAATCCGGGCGGATGACGATTTCCGGCCGCAGCAGACTCGCCGACGATGTAATCGCACCCAGCCCCGGCACGGTGCGCAAGTCGCGCATCACATCGCGCGAAGCCTGCTGCAGTGTGGCCGGGTCATCACCGGCCAGCACCACCTGCAATTGCTCGCCCGAACCAACGGCGCCAAACGAAATACGCACGCCGGGCACCCCCTCCAGCATCTCGCGCAACTGGCGCTGTACCTGTTGCTGCTTGAGGTGCCGATCATGCCGGTCCGTGAGCGAGATGGTGAGCGTGCCCGTTCGCACCTCGCCACCGCTCGAGCCCGGCACGCCGGCCATCACGCCAGAACCGATGGCCGTGTACACGCGCCGCACCTCCTTGTGCTGCATCACGATTTTGCGTACTCGCTCGGTGTTTTCGCGTGTCTGAGCAATGGTGCTGCCGGGCGCGCTTTCTACCGTCATCTGCAACTGCGCCCAGTCTTCCGGAGGCAGAAAGGTCGCGGGGATCAGCCCAATGATCGCTACCGACACCACAAAGAACGCAGCCGCCATGCCGCCGGTCTTCCACGGATGCACCAAGCACCAGCGCGCGGCCTGCAGATAGCGCGTCATGATCCAGCCATCGCGGTTGCTCTCGGCCTGGGGCTTGAGCATGTACGCGGCCATCATAGGTGTCAGCAACCGCGCCACCAGCAGCGAGGCCAACACCGCCAGCGATGCCGTCCACCCGAACTGCTTGAAGAACTTGCCCGAAATGCCGCCCATAAAGGCGGTGGGCAAGAACACGGCCACCAGCGTGAGCGAGGTGGCAATCACTGCCAGCCCGATTTCCTGCGCGGCTTCCATCGCGGCTTCTAGCGGCTTCTTGCCGTTGCGCAGGTGGCGCACGATGTTCTCCACCTCCACGATCGCATCGTCGACGAGAATACCGACCACCAGTGTCAGCGCCAGCAGCGTAACGCCGTTGAGCGTAAAGCCGAGGACGTCCATCGCCGCAAAGGTCGGGATGATCGACAACGGCAGCGCCACCGCAGAAACAAACGTCGCACGCCAATCCCGCAGGAACAGCCACACCACCAGCACCGCCAGCACCGCGCCCTCGTACAGCGCATCCATCGACGCCTTGTACGAGTCCTCCACGGGCTTGACCATGTTGTAGACCTCGGTCACGTGCACGTTGGGGCGTTCGGCCTGCAACTTGGCAATGGCTGCGCGCACCCCTTTTGCGACCGAGATTTCACTGGCGCCGCGCGAGCGAAACACCTGGAAGCTGATCACCGGCTTGCCATCGAGCAAGGCCATCTGGCGCGGCTCGGCAGCCGTGTCGCGCACATCAGCCACGTCCGACAGGCGGATGCGGCGCCCATCCGACAGCGGGATGTCCATCTGCGCCAGCTCGCGTGCGCTCTTCACGGTGCCCAGCGTGCGCACCGCCTGCTCCTGACCACCGATGTTGCCGCGCCCGCCCGGCGCCTCCTGCTGCATGCCGCGCACCTGTGCGCTGATGTCCGCCGCCGTCACGTTCAACGCCTGCAGGCGCACGGGATCGAGCTGCACACGCACCTCGCGGTCCACCCCGCCTTGGCGCGTCACCTTGGCCACACCGTGGACCGACAACAGCCGCTTGTTGACCGTGTTGTCGACGAACCAGGAGAGGTCCTCCGCGTCCATGTCGGTCGCATCCACCGCGTAGGTCAGCACCGGCATGCCGGCGAACGTCACGCGAGAGATCACGGGTTCCTGCACGTCCGACGGCAACTGCGCGCGAATGCGGCTGACCGCATCACGCACGTCGTTCACTGCCTCCTGCACATCCTTTTCCAGCTCGAACTCGACCATCGTCGTCGAGCTGCCATCGTTGATGGTCGAGGTGATGTGTTTGATCGCGCCAATGCTTGCAATGCTGTCTTCGATCTTGCGCGTGACCTCCGTCTCCATTTGCGTGGGCGTGGCGCCCGGCAGGCTGGCTGTCACCGACACCGCCGGGAAGTCGATGTCCGGAAAATTCTGGATCGGCAGCATCTTGAACGACACCAGCCCCGCCACCGAGATCAGGAGGAACAGCAGGATCGATGGAATCGGCTTGCGGATCACCCAGGCGGAGAAGTTCATCGCTTGACCCCTGCAGCGGCGGGCGTGGAGGCAGCCGACGTAGAAGCGGCTGCCCCGGGCGCCACCACGCGCACGAAGTCACCATCGCTCAAGAAGGCCGCGCCAACGGCGACCACGGCATCGTTCGGGCCGATGCCCTGCACGATCTCGACCAGACCACCCTGACGGCGGCCGAGCGCCACCTTGGTCTGGCGCACACGCCCCTGCGAGGCCACCACCATGACGTAGTCATAACCATCGCGCGAGAACACCGCTGTCTCGGGCAAGGTCGTGGCCGGCGCATCGCCCAGCTGCACATCGCCCGACAGGTACATACCGGCTTTCACGCCCGACGTTGCGGCTTCCGGCGGCAGATCCACATAGACCAGACCGTTGCGCGTGTTGGCGTCGACCGTAGGGGCGACCTGGCGCACGCGGCCGTTCACGATGCCGCCGTCCATGCGGCGCAAGTGCACGGTCTGGCCGGGCTGCACACGGGGCAGGACGTCGCCGTGCATTTCCGCACGCCACTCCAGCCGGTTCTTGCGGATCAGCTTGAACAACTCCGTGCCGGAAGACACCACCGCACCGACGGTGGCCGTGCGCGCGCTGATCACACCATCATCCGGCGCCACCACGCGCGTATAGCGCAGGCGCAGCTGCTGGCTGTCGAATTGCGCCCGGGCTGCGGCCAGCTTGGCGGCAGCCGTCTTGGCCTGGGTGTCGTATTGCACGAGATCCTGCTGGCTGATGGCACCGCTCTTGTCGAGCTCATGCGCGCGGCGCGCTTCACCGGCGGCCTGCGCGGCAGATGCCTCGGCCTCGGCCAATGTGGCGCGCTGTGCGGCCACGTCGGCACGCACGGTTTCATCCGACAGACGCGCGAGCAATTGCCCTTGCTTGACCACATCGCCCACGTTGACGAGCACCTCGGCCAGCTTCAGCCCATTCACCTCCGCGCCAATGCTGGCCTCCTGCCACGGCTGCACTGCACCGCTGGCCGTGGCGATACGCGGCCACACCTGGTGCCCCATCTGCGTCACGTTAACGGCGAGCGCCGGCTTGGCCGCCGGCTGGTCCTTGGCCTTTCCCTCGGGCGCCGCCTTGCCGCATGCGGCGAGCATGCCCGCCAGCATCAAGGCAAATACGGCCGCTGCGGCGGCCTTCCAAGCACGTTGTTCTGTCATGAAGCGTTTCCGGTATGCGCGGGGCGCTGTGCGGCCGGCGCGGGAACTTGAGAAGAGTGTTGTTGGGTATGTTCGGAAACGTCCGGGGCGGCATCGTCGCGCCAGCCGCCGCCCGCTGCTTTGTACAGCGCCACCCACGCCTGCGCGCGTTCAAGCCGCACGGCTGCCAACGATTGCGAGGCCTGTAACGCCGTGCGCCGCACGTCTTCCAGCTGCAGCAGGCTGCCGGCGCCAAGGCGGTAACGCGCACTGGCGGCATCGAGCACCTTGGCGTATTGCGCATTGGCCATGGTAGCGGCATCGACACGCCGGTCAGCGGCGTCCAGACGGACCAGCGCGTCTTCCACCTCCTGCACAGCCTGCCGCACCTTGGCGCGATAGCTGGCGAGTGCCTGGTCATAGCGCGCGCGGGCTGTTTCGACACGCGCCGCGCCTGCCCCACCATCAAAGATCGGCAACGACACGGCTGGCCCGAACGACCACGATTTGGTCGTCAACGATTGCCCGCCAAGTCGATAGGCATTGATGCCGATGGAACCCGCCAGCGTGAGCGAAGGCAGGCGGCTCGCCACGGCCACGCCAATGTCCGCGCTCGCACCGGCCACGGCACGTTCAGCAGACGCTACGTCTGGCCGCTGCGACAGCACCTGCGCCGGCACATCGGGCACGCCGGCATCGGGCGGCGCAGGAATTTGCGCATTCGCCTTGGCGAGCAAGTTGTTCAGCGTGTCGTGGTCGAGCCCTGTGAGGGTGACGAGCTTGTCGATGCCCTGCGCACATTGCGCGCGCTGGCCCTCCAGCACATTGGCCGCATCGGCCACGGTGGCCTGAGCTTGCGCGTAATCGGCGGGGGCGATGAAGCCCGCGCGGAACTTTCGCTCGGTCAGTTGCAGCGTCTCTTGGCGCGAAGCGAATGTGCTGGAGTCAATGCCGACAAGCGCTTCACACTGGCGCTGCTGCAGGTAAGTGTTGGCCACCTCTGCCGCGAGGGATACGCGGGCGTCGTGCCAGTCGGCCTCGCTCGCGCTCAGGCGCGCGTCCGCGCCCTCCAGGCTGCGGCGCTTGCCGCCAAACAGGTCGATCTCCCACGAGGCATCGGCTTGTGCGGCCAGCGTAGTGATGGTGCCCAACCCCAGCGTGGGGTTGATGGCGCCGGCGCCCAACCCGCTCGCACCCGCGCCGGCGCCAAGCTGACTGCCGCCAAACCCGCCTTGGCGGATGGCGGAGCCACTGCCCTTCAACTGCGGAAACAGTGCCGCTTGGCTGGTCGACACCGTGGCACGCGCCTCCCGCACGCGGCCCACCGCCTGGGCGATGGTGGGGCTGGTGGCATCGGCCTGCTCCACCAGTTGTGTGAGCACGGGGTCGTGGAACTGTTCCCACCAACGAGCCAACGCCATGCGGCTGCCGTGATGTGGCAGCGTGGCATGCCAGCCGGTAGGCGCTTCGGTGCCCTTCAGTTGCGGCGCCGTGTAGTCGGGTCCGACCGCGCATGCCGTCAGCAACGGCACAGCAAGCGGCAATGCACGTCGCGCAAGACCGCCGGGCAATCGGCGCCCGGCGTGTCGACCAATCTTCATGTGAGGTGTCCTTTGGGAACGCAGCCGGAATTATGCCCAGTCAAGCGTCCACAAGACACCCGCTCTGCCGTGATGCTCAGCTAACCTTCACGTTCGGCAAAGATCGCGCCCTGCTGCATCAGATATAGCCGAGCAGCACAAGAATGACGACGATCACCACAATCAGGCCGAGCCCGCCCGTCGGCCCGTAGCCCCAACTACGGCTGTACGGCCATGACGGCAACGCGCCAATCAACAGCAGAATCAGAACGATGATGAGAATGGTGCTTAGCATGGGGCCTCCTGGCGTTCGTATCGGTATGCCGCCGCGCGCTGTGGCGACGGTCTTGTTCGTCACCTAGCACGCCCTGTTCCCATGCAAGCGGGCTTTGCGGTCGGCGCAAAAACTTGGCGGTTAATTGCGCCTGTGGCGCATCACTCCGCTTATGATCCGGCCGGTTCTGACCTGGGAGTTGTAGGCATGCCTTCCATTGCAATCGAATCCCCGGCCTCGCTCGGCTGGATTGGCGCGGGGCGCTTGGCACGGGCGCTCGCCATGCGTGCGCATGGCGCCGGCGTGCGCACCGTCGCAGTGGCTAGTCGCACACCGGCAACCGCTGCTTGGCTGGCGGAAGCAACCGAAGCCAGAGCGTTGGATGCACAAGGCGTGGCGGATGTCGCGGACTGGGTCTTCATCACCGTGCCGGACGATGCCATTGCCGATGTCGTTGCCGGTGTGCGTTGGCGACCGGGCCAACTGGTCATCCATTGCAGCGGCGCGGGCGAGCGCGACTTGCTGGCCGCCGCCGCGCAAGCCGGAGCGGAAACGGCCAGCTTCCATCCCCTCTTCCTCTTTGCCGGCTTGCCGGACGATGCCGAGCGCCTGCGCGGCGCATCCATCGCCATCGATGCCGATCCGCCCGACGATGCCGTACTCGCAAACTTCGCCATCTGGCTCGGATGCACGCCGCTGATGGTGCAAGCCGGGCAACGCGCGCTGTATCACGCCGGCGCCAACTACGCCGCGAGCTTTCTGCTGTGCGCGCTGCATGAAGCCGCCACCTTGTGGGCCAAAGCCGGCATCGACCGCGAAGCGGCGGTCGCTGCCATGTGGCCGCTGGTGGACGGCACGCTGGCGGCTGCCCGGGCACGCGGTTTGCCAGGTGCATTGGCCGGCCCGGTTTCGCGCGGAGATGGCAGTGTCATCGACAAGCACCTGCACGCCCTGAATGCGCTCGGCGGCGACCACGCGGCGCTGTATGCGGCATTGACACGACGCGCGCTGGCATTGGCTGCAGAACGCGGCGCGCCATCCGCTGATGTATTGGCCGACTTGTCGAAACGGCTCGACGCCGCGCAATAACTGCGTCGGCATCATTGGGATTGGGCTCGTCTGCACCTATCGGGTGCACGCCCTACAATCTGCACCCTGCCCGCAAGCCCATCCGACCATGTCTGCCACGCCGCCGTCCTCTGCCGAATCTCACACCCAGCATCGCTCGACAGGGGCGCTCGCGCTGTTGGTGGTCGGCTTGGTGCTGGTGGGCATCAACCTGCGGCCGGCGCTGTCGAGCCTCTCGCCAGTGCTCAAGCAAGTGGCGGCGGGTACGGGGTTATCGGGCGCCACAGCGGGCCTGCTGACGACCTTGCCCGTGCTGTGCCTGGGCGTGTTTGCACCAGCGGCCGCCGTGTTGGCTCGGCGCTTTGGCGCGGAACGTGCGGTGGGGGGCTTGCTGATCGCGCTGGCGGCGGGTATTGCTCTGCGCAGTGCGGGCGGCGTAATTCCGCTCTTCATCGGCACGGTGGTGGCGGGCGCCTGCATTGGTGTCACGGGCATCCTGCTGCCGGGCATCGTCAAGCGAGACTTCGGCCGGCAAGCGGATCTGATGACTGGTGTCTACACCATGGCGCTGTGCTTTGGGGCAGCCGTGGCGGCGGGCGCCACCGCCCCGCTGTCGGCGTGGCTGGGCGGATGGCAACCCGCACTGGCGTTCTGGGCATTGCCCGCGCTGCTGGCCTTCATCGGCTGGTGGCCGCACATGCGGCACGCGCACGGCAAGCATTCAGCGGCACGCATCGAGCGGGTATCGCTATGGCGTCGGCCAATCGCTTGGCAGGTGACGCTGTATATGGGGCTGCAATCATCGCTGGCGTATTGCGTGTTCGGCTGGCTGCCGGTCATTCTGCAAGACCGGGGCCTGTCGGCGCTGCAATCGGGCATGGTGGTGGCGGTGTCGATTCTCGTGCAGCTCATCACCGCGCTGGGTGGGCCGTTCATTGCGCGCCTTGGGCGGGACCAGCGCCCCGCCGTGCTGCTGATGATGCTGATGTGCTGGGCCGGCCTGCTGGGCTGCCTGTATGCGCCGCTCTCTACGCTGTGGTGGTGGGCCGTGCTGCTGGGGCTGGGCCAGGGCGGTAACTTCAGCGTGGCGCTGTCGCTGATCGTGCTGCGCTCGGCCGATGCGCGCGTGGCGGTCAGCCTATCCGCCATGACGCAGGGCATCGGCTACACCCTGGCCGCGGCGGGGCCGTATCTCATGGGCGTCCTGCACGACCTGACCGGCACCTGGGCCGCCATGGGCTGGCTATTCAGTGCGATTGCGCTGGCTGCGATCGTGGCCGGCACCCTGGCTGGCCGCAATCGCACGCTGCACGCAGGCGAGTGAGCCGCGCTACTGGATCTTGACCTTCGATTTGCCGGCGCGAAAGCACCCGGCCTCGTGGTCATCCACCATGCCGGTCGCCTGCATGAACGCGTAGCAGATGGTGGGGCCGACAAACTTGAAGCCGCGCTTGATCAGCGCCTTGCTCATCGCCTTGGACGCATCGGTGGCTGCGGGCGCATCGCGGTAGCTGTCCCAGCGGTTGACGATGGTCTTGCCATCGACAAACGCCCACAGAAAAGCATCGAGCGAACCCACTTCTTCCTGCAACTCCAACACCTTGCGCGCGTTGATGACGGCGCCTTCCACCTTGGCGCGATTGCGCACGATGCCAGGATCGGCGAGCAGCTTTTCGATGCGCGCCGGGGTAAAGCGGGCCACGCGTGCGGGGTCAAACCCGTCAAACACCTCCTGATAGCGTGCCCGCTTGCGAAGAACGGTCTGCCACGACAATCCGGCCTGCGCGCCCTCCAGAATGAGCATCTCGTAGAGGTGGCGATCGTCGTGCGAAGGCACACCCCATTCGGTGTCGTGATACGCGATCATCAATGGGTCGTCATTGACCCAGCAGCAGCGGGACATCTCAACGCCTCCTGATGTTTTAGATCCAGCCGGACTTGCGCAGTTTGCGATACAACGCCACGCACGCCAGCGCCGTGCACGTCAGCACAATGGGGTAGCCGGCCGGATGCTCCAGTTCCGGCATGCCCTTGAAGTTCATGCCGTAATTGCTGAACACCACGGTCGGGATGGCGAGAATCGCACCCCACCCCGCCAGCCGCTTGACGATGTCGTTCTGCGTTACGGACACCAACGCCACGTTCACAGAGATGGCCGTGGTCAGCATTTCACGAATCACGTCGAGCGCACCCACCACGCGGTGCGCATGGTCGGCAATGTCGCGGAAGTACGCGCGCAGCTCCTTGGGCACCACATCTTCATGCAGGCGCACGAGCTGGCCGGCGATGTCTTCCACGGGCAGCGCCGCATTGCGCAAGCGCAAAAGCTGGCGCTTGAGCGTGTAAAGCCGCTCGATCGAGGCGCGATCGAACGAGTCGCCAAAGATGCGGCTCTCGATGGCCTCGAATGCTTCCTGCAGGCTCTCCAGCACGGGCTGGTAGTTGTCGACCACAAAGTCCATCACCGCGTACAGCGCAAACGGCGCACCCTTGGCCAGCAGTTGCGGCGTGCGCTCGCAGCGCTCGCGCACCGGCGAATACGACGCCGACGGCCCATGCCGCACCGAGACGAGAAAATCCTTACCGACAAACAGGTGCGTCTCGCCAAAGATGACGTTGCCCTGCTCCAGCTGCGCTGTGTTCAACACAATGAAAAGCGTGTCGCCATAGACCTCCAGCTTGGGGCGCTGGTGGGCATTGCGTGCATCTTCAATGGCGAGATCGTGCAGGCCGAATTCTTCCTGCACGCGCTCGAGCATGGCATCGTTCGGTTCGTGCAGACCCAGCCAGACAAACGAGCCCGGTGTGTGCAGCACATCGCTGATGGCCTCGACGGAGAGGTCCCGTTCGCGCTTGCCGTTGCGGTACAGCGCGCTGTTGATCACCATGGGCATGGCGTGTCTCCGGATGCGTTCCGAGCGTATTAGCGGTCTTCGCGCTGATCGGCGCTTTTGGCATCAGGAGTGCCGGCAAGCACCGGCACTGCGGCAATGCGGGTTTCAATCTGCGCCAGCGCTTCGGACAGTGCGTGCACCAGGTCATCCGGCAGCCCATCGAGCGTGGCATTGAGGAAGGCGACACGGCGCGGCATGCATTCGAGCACCACGGCCGAACCGGCGTCGGACAGCGATACGTTGGTCAGGCGGTTGTCGCGCGCGTCGGTGGTGCGTTCGATCCAGCCGAGCTGCTCAAGCACCTTCAACTGCCGGGTCAGCGCGCCAGGATCCATCTGCAGGCGCTCGGCCAGTTGCTTCTGCGCCATGCCGCCGCCGGTGTTGTCGTACAGCGCAAGCAGAATGCGCCAGCGTGGAATCGGCTGGCCGACATGCGCTTCAAAGGCGGCCATGAACGCACGATACGTACGTCCAAACTGGTGCATGACGGCGAAGCGTTCGCGTTCAGTGGTCATCGATCAGGGCTGAGATTGCTGGGAAACCGCGCATCCTAACCGCTCCGGCCCCTTGCCGCCTATTCAGGCTGTTGCACCGGTTCGACATGATGCAGCACCACCGGCGGCACCCGGCGCACGCGCCACAGGCCTACAAGTGCCACCACGGTGGCCACCATCAGGCCGATGTGGATGGCGCCCACCAGCACGTGCCGGGCCGCCTCCAGCAGCGCGGCGCCGTCATGGCCGGCCGTGTGCATCTGCGCGAGCAAAGCGGTTTGCGCGTCATGATCGATGAGAATTTCAGGATCAGCAAGCTGGTGCAGCCATTGCGTGGCGCGGTCCGCACGCAATGCGTCGCCCACGCCAGAGGCATACCGCTCGCTCACCAGTGTGCCGACCAGCGCGGTGCCCACCATGCCGCCCACCATGCGCAGCGATTGCAGCAACGCCGTGGCGATCCCCAGATGCGCGCGCCCTGCCGTCTGCTGGGCAAACACCGTCAGGTTGGGCAGCACAAAACCCAGCCCCAGACCTGCCACCAGCATCAAGCACGTCAACACCACATGCGGCATCGATTTGGACGACACCGACATGCCCGCCAGCGCCAACACCAGCAGCGCAAACCCCGCATACAACATGCTGTTGGGCTTGGGGATACGCGTGACGATGCGCCCGTTGATGATGCTGCCCAGCGTAATGCACACCACCAGCGGCGTGATCACCAGCCCCGCCTCTTGCGGCGACATGCCGAACCCGCCCTGGAACAACAGCGGCGCATAAAACAGCACCGCAAACATCGAAAAGCCCGACAGCAGTGCCAGCATGAACAGCGCAGCAAGCGACGGATTGCGCAGCATGTCGAATGGCAGCAGCGGCTGTTCGGCACGCTGCTCCCACCACCAGAGCACCACAAACGCAGCAGCGGACAGCACCAGCCAACCCAGTATCGGCAGCGACAAGCCGTGACGCGGCAACCACTCCACAAACAGTTGCAGCGCACCCAACGCTACGGTAATCAGCAGCGCGCCCTGCCAATCCAGACGCATCTTTCCGCCATGGCCGGTGTGCGCGTTCTGGCGCAGATGCGGCAAGAAGCGCCACGCAAACCACAGCCCCAGCACACCAAACGGAATGTTCACGTAGAACACCGAGCGCCAACCATACGCCTGCGTCATCCACCCGCCTAACGTCGGCCCGATGGCATTGGCGATACCAAACGACGCACTCAGCAGCACCTGCCAGCGCAAGCGCACCCGTGCATCCGGAAAGAGATCGGGAATGCAGGCGTAAGCCGTGCCGACCAGCATGCCGCCACCGACGCCCTGTAGGGCCCGCGACCACACCAGAAACGTCATGCTGCCGGCCATACCGCACATCACCGAGGCCAGCGTGAACACGACAATGGACGCGATCACAAACGGCTTGCGCCCGTAAAAATCGCCCAGCCGCCCGAAGATCGGCACAGTCACCACCGATGTCAGCAGATACGACGTCGCCACCCACGCATACAACTCAAAGCCCTTGAGCTCCGCCACCACAGTGGGCAGCGCCGTGCCGACCACCGTCTGGTCAAACGCAACGAGCACGACGACAAAGCAAATGCCGATCATCGCCAGCAGCGATTCCTTGAACGGCAGGACTTGGGTATGGGAATGCGGGAGCGCAGTATGGACGGCCATGGGGCGGGATGACGATACAAATGATACATCAACGATTGACGTATCAACTAAATTGTAGCGGGATCCGGCCGGCTTTGCTTGGGGTTGAGTGGTGCGAGTCCATCGCAATAGCCGACCGGTTGCACACACCATGGTAGACAAGTGGCAAACAGCGGCCGGCATGTACTTTCAGGGAGGAAAAGCACGCCGTCGGCCGGCCGCAAGTAATAGCGGCCGAGTTCCGGGGCAGCACTTATTGAGCGGGCAATGCACCCTCAAGGTCAGGATTCAGCTCCTCGATCCTCACATTGCTGCGAGGACGTGATCGCACCGCTTCATCGCCAGCAAACATCTTGTATACCCGATCGCCAATATTTCTCAACCCCGCCAACATGTCCGAAGGATTCATGCTCATGAGGGCCTCGATTCCACGCGCAGCTGCGTGCCCGATAGGCCCTGGCATGGTCAAGTTCAACGCAGTCATCGTGATCGACCCGACCAACAGTCCACTGACACCGCGCTCGATGAAGTCATTTGCTGCTTTGTTGGCCGCAAGCACTGCCAGCATCACGAGGCTCAGTCCAACAAAAGTTTTGAACTCTTCCAACGCATCCTTGCGGCTCACGTTTTTGTCAGCCATCAAGCTGAACATTAATGCGGAGGTAAAGGCAGCGTCGGAAGCGAGGTCGACAGTCCCAATTTTGTCGGGCAGCATTAAAACAGTTGTGGCTGCGCAGACACCCGTTGAGAAAAGTGCGAGCGCAAGTTTTGCGGAGCGGTCGCGATTCTCGGCCGGTGCCTCGGCGGCTGGAAGACCGATGCACTCGGCCAGTTCGTCTGCAATGCGCTGATATGCGTTCACTGCGATCGCCACCTGCTTGCTCAGGTGGGGGCTGAGCTCGTGGCCCTGCTCCGTGACAAACCTATCTTTGGCGCCATTGAGCGTCTGCCGATCCATCTCGACAGCGTTTCTAACGGCATCCAGCGCAGCTTTCGTTTCAGTAGAGAGCGTCAAGCCTGCCTCGCGTAAGGCTGGATGTGCTGATCCCGTTCGCCAGGTGTTGTATTTCTCTCGGATCTCTTTCGAGAGAAATCCTCCAAACAGTGCACCTGTCGATACGGCGCCGGCAGCGATGTTGAACGCCGGGCTGTCGTTAAGGAATTGCAGGCTCTTAACAAACGTTGGCAGGGCGAACTCTACCGCCTGCACCATGTTCGCGTAGTAGCGCGCCATGGCCCGGTCCTTCAGAAGATTATTGTCTGTGGTCGGCGTACGAATCATGCCAACGCCCTCGACCATTGCTTTGGCCATCAGGGCCACAATTTCCGCCTCTGTCTTCTGTTGCCGTGGCTTCGTCATGAGCGGGATCATCAGAGGCAACGGTGCGAGCATGGCGTTAAGGCTGATGATCTTTGCGGCACGACTGATCGGTGATTTGTCCGTTTGCAGGGCTTTAAGCGTGACGTCCACTTCATCAAGGCGCGTTTTGAACCGCGTGGCGAGCGTATCGTCCAGTCCAGCGCCATCCAAGCGAGTCTTCATCTCTGCGATGTGGCTCACCAGCCGATCCAGCGCCGCGCCGTTTCCATCGGCCCCATTCGCGGGAGCCCGCAATGCAGCGATGAATTCGCGGTCGTCTGCTTGGCTCAGCAGTGTGCGTATGTCGGTCATCTTCCACAGCCGTTGCGCTACGCCAGCTCTCGAAGGTGCTAGGGATGGCATTGCATCCTCGTGCGTACCGCCGGCGGGAATTGAGCCGTGAGTGCCCTCGATGTCGATTCTATGGTCGCTCCCAATGGCATCCACTGGCCTCCTGACTTTGCTTGTGCCAGCACCATGCGCTGACTGTTCAGTCGCGGCGCTCCTTGAACCTACCGTTGACAAACTGCGGCCGGCCTCCCGGCTTGGTTTCGTCTTTGTTAAGTCTTCCGACAACGCAGTACCGAGCCGAGCCGGCAGGCTCCGGGCGCGGCGAAGCCCGTGCAGGGGGCTACCTTGCGGCGCCGAAGACCGAGATATGCCAGTTTTGGCGCGATTATTTTGATTCTCGGGGGAGTGACCCTGCTCAGCAATCGTTGGTATAGCGACATTACCTGCTTGATTAACTTTCATCCTTTTGAAGCTCCAATGATGTACACGCTGACTGCGATAGAAGCGGTGCGCATGACCGAATTCCACGCTATACGGCAAAGGGGAAAATGCGAGAGTACGTGAGGAGACTCAATGACGACCATGAGTGACACGAAGGGCGAGTGAATATTGCGAAAGGCTGCATTCGATTCCGGCCAACATCAACGGCGTATTTCTCTGAACCCAGTGTTGGAAGACAGCCCAAGAGCCTCGCCGTAACTAACGACAAAATCTCGAGTATGGATTTATGACGGATACTCCGGAGCAATGGGCCACGACTGGGCGCTCTGACTGACATGGAGAATTGCACGCAGGGAAAGTCCCCCATCGAGGCTGGCCAGAGCTTGAATGGGAAGACGTGGAGTGAGTGCTTGACGCAGTGATGGCCGAGCATGGCACGTCAAGACCATCAAGCTGCCCATCAAGCTACGACCGATACGCGTATAAGCATGGCGTGGAGCGTGAGTTCGTTTGTCCGGCTATGGCTTCGTGCGCGGGAGACTTTCGAAGCGCACGCCGTCGCAACAATGCATGCCCCATTTTTTGCGGTTGTTAAGGAGTTGCCATGCGGCGCGTTGATGGTTCCAGGTCTTCGGCAATGCCGCCTCCCATGGGCGAGGCCACGACCGGCCACGCAACCTCGCAGCCCGATGCTAACTTGCGCCAGCACCCCACGCGCGCGCGTGCGGACGCGTTAGCCGCGCTTCCACTACCGCGTTCAAATGTCGCGCCCGCACGAGGCCGCATTGCTGCCACGCTCGAGCGTGTGCGTGGTGCCGGCCAGGCGTTGGCCAATGTGGGTGCGCAGGCCGCGCGCGCGGGTACTGCGGTGGGACAGTACGCGCTGCGCAATCCGCTGGTCACCGGCGGCGTCGGCGCCATTGGCGCCGGCATCTACAACATGCATCGCGCGCGGCAGCGCGATGACATGCACGCCTTTGCCGGTGCGCAAGCCATGGCGCGGCTCGCTGGGCTGATGCTGGGTGTGCGGGTGGCCCATGTCACGATCAACCGGCTGTTCCGAACCCCGGCACCTCGCCGTGCCAACGAGCAGACGATGTCCGATGCTGTCGGCATGCTCAATGGCCTGGACGATGTAGACATGACAGCAGAAACCGGCCGTCACACGCTGTACGTCATCGACCATCTGCAGGACATTGCTTTGCTGCCCCGCTACGACCTACACCCTGCCGTGCGCGCGGCAGTGCGGCAGGCCGGTGACAACCCCCAGCAACTGATTCGCAACCTGATGGGGGTGCTGACAGCGGATCCACCGGTGTATTCCTCGCGCCGGCCACGCCCCGACGCGCCGCAGACGCCAGCGCGTGCGCCGGCAGCTTGGGGCGGCGTGCCTCCTGAGACGCTGCACCGCGCGGTCGACATGCTGACCGGCTTTGCGGACGCGCACGAAGACATGACCGCCGAAACTGGCGTCCACACCCAGGACATCATCGATCACCTACAGGACATCGCGGACGGCCCAGAAGGGCTTGACCCGGACGTGCGCCGGGCTGCGGAAACGGCAGGCGAAGACGCTCAACAATTGATACGCAACCTTGTTGCGATGATGCAGCAGGATCCGTCCACCCTTCCGATGCGCCGGCAAGCCCAGGCCTGGTAGGGCTTGACAGCGGCATGACTTGCAGGCCAACGGCGTTTGTGCACGGGCTCATTGTGTTTGGGTCAAGCGCCTGCGCAAGCACGATCGGAGTGACTGGAGCCGGCACAGCCAATGCCCCCCTGTCATCATCCCTCGTATCCGCCCGGCATCCCCAAATTTGGTGGTGCATGTGCTGGCGGCCTTTCCGACAAACTTTCCGTTCTCGGATCAGGGTGGCCCTCTCAAAACGGCGCTGCAAACGTCAGCCGAACCCCCTGCTGCAAGCCGCCCATCCCCACCATCACGCTGTAATCCAGGCCGAACGTAAGTGGCCCAGTACGGAACTTGGTCCCCAGCCCCACTTGCATACGGTCGCGGCCATAGGGACTGCCGCTCACGGTATAGGCGGGGCCGAATGAAGCCATGTCTGCATAGGCCAGGCCGGCGTTGCTCTGGCCATTGAAGTCGTGCTGATACTCCACGCGCGCATACGGCAGGAAGGTGCCCCAGCGGGTCTTCTGTGCGTATTCGGTGCGCAGGCCAAGGGTGCCTGACAGGGTCGTCACCGTCTGCTGGAAGTACGTCAGCGCGTTGGTGCCCGCACCGGTTTCCGAGAACTGGTCGAGCGTCGATTCCGATACCGAGAGGCGCCCGTATGGCGAGATCAACCAGACGCGGTCGCGATGCTCGTAGCCAGCCGATACCGACGCGAACACCTGTTTGCCGTTGCGCTTGCCGGTGGCAAAGTCGCTGGCGTCCGTCACCCAGCGGCGCGAGTCAAAGCTCAGCGTGCCGAAACCCGCCACGCCGTCGATGAACAGCGTGGGTTGCGGGCGGAAGCTGCCGTACAGCGCCACGCTGTAAGCGTCTCCCGTGCTCTTGGTGCCGGCGTTGCCGATGTCGGTTGAGTCTCGCCCGTAGCCGAAGCCCGCACCGACGGACAGCTTGTCCGATACGCGGTAGTCCGCGCCCGCCGTGATCCCGCCCGTGGTAAAGCGGAAACCCGAGCGCTGCGTGCCGGCGTTGGCAAAGCCAAAGTCCAGCGTGCCCGCGCTCCAGAACGCAAGGTCAGGGACATCCGCATTGCCTGCGGCAGCGTCTGCCCCGGGCAGGTCCGGACCTGCGTCGGCGGTGCCTTTGTTGTCCTTGGCATCGTTGCTGCGCTTGCCGCGCGCGAGCGGTTTGCCGACGGTGCTGTCGCCGCGGAGGCAGGCTTCATGCGCGGCAATGCCGAACACGTCCTGGCAGCGCGCTTGCGCATCGCCGCGCGCGCTCGGCATTGCCACTGTGATGCCGTTAGCCGAGGGCGCATGGCCCGCGCCGTGCAGCGCTTCGAGGCGCTGGTGGTAGTTGCTGATCTGCGTGGTTGCAAAACGCTGCGCCGCCTGAATCTGCGCGTTGATCAGACCACTGACGTCCGGGTCGGTGGACGGGTCCTTGCGCGGTGACACGCTGACCTGGATTGTGGCGGGTACGGATGTGGCGATGGCGTTGCTGAGCGTGTACGTAACCGTGGCTGTGCCGCTGAACGTGCTCGTCGGTGTGAAGCTGAGCAGGTAGACCGGCGCTGCCGCCGCGATGGATTTGACTGCCGCACTCGTCTGCGAGCTCTGCTGGACGATGGTGGCCGTGCCGGCGTTGGCTGGGACGACCGACACAACAGCCGCGCCCGTAAAGGGCCCGCCGGTCGCACCGTCAGTGAGATCCACATTGACGAGCTTGCCCGCCGTCGTGCTGGCGGTCTTCTGCGTCACGGCAATCGGCACGGCGTTGACGGTCACCGTCGCTTGAATTGGCGCGGAGGTGCCCGCCGTATTGACCAGCGCAAAGGTGAAGGGGATGTTGCCGGAGGTCGTGGGCGTGGGGGTGTAGACGATGTCCAAGCCATTGACCACGGCCGTGCCGCTGGCCGGCGGGCTCACGATCACCACCGATGTGAAGGGGCCGCCCGTCGCGTTGGCTGTGGGATGCAGCGTCACGGGCGCCGTGGACGTGGTCGTCGCGCTGATGGCGGATGCCGTGCCGATGGCCTGGCCGACAACGAGCGTGTAGCTGCGCGTACCGCTGTACGGTGCTCCCGTGCCGGTGCTGCTGTCCGTGGCGCGCACGGTGAAGGTGCTGCTGCCCAGGGCGGTGGGCGTGCCGCTCAGCACACCGGTGGTGGTGTTGAGGCTCATCCCCGTCGGCAGCGTGCCGGAGGTAACAGCGTACGTGTACGGCGCGATACCGCCTGTCGCCGTCAGCGCTTGGCTATAGGCCGTGGCCAACGTGGCACCGGGCAAGGTCGCCGGATTCAGTGCAATGGTTGCAGCGCCGATGGTGACGGTGTACGCACGGCTGGCGGTAAAGCTGTTGGCGTCCGTCGCCGTGACAGTGAAGCTGAAATTGCCGCCCGCCGTTGGCGTGCCGGACAGCACGCCTGCGCTGGAGAGCGACAAGCCAGCCGGCAGCGCGCCACTACTGATCGCAAAGGTGTATGGCGCCGTGCCATTGCTTGCCGTCAGGGTCTGGCTGTAGGCCGTCCCGATGGCAGGGTTGGGCAACGTGGCCGGGGTCACGGTCAACGTGGGGGCGCTTACGGTCAGCGTATAGGTGCCCGACACGGCATAGGGGCCGGAGCCCGAACTGCTGTCGGTGGCCGTGACGGTAAAGCCAACGGTGCCGGCTGTGGTTGGCGTACCGGACAGCGTATGGGTGGCCGTGTTGAACGACAGGCCACTGGGCATCGTGCCCGAGTTGATCGTCAGCGCGTAGATGTAGGGGCTGCTGCCACCGCTGGCGGTGAAGCTCTGGCTGTAGCTGGTGCCGGCCACGCCGGTCAGCCCGCCGGTGGATGACGGCGTGATCGTCAGCGTGGGGTTGCCCACGGTCAGCGTGTAGGCCCGGCTGCCGGTGAAGGGGCCGGTGCCGGTGCTGCTGTCGGTGGCAGTCACGGTGAAGTTGAAGCTGCCGCCGGCGGTCGGTGTGCCGGACAGCGTGCCCGAGCTGCTAAGCGACAGGCCCGCAGGCAACGCTCCGCTGCTGATGGCGTAGGTATAGGGCGCGGTACCGCCGCTGGCCGTTACGCTCTGGCTGGTGGCCGTGCCGACGGTGGCGCTGGTGAGCGTCGTTGGGTTCAGCGTGATGGTCGGTGCGGCAACCGTGAGGCTGTAGCTGCGCGTGCCGCTGTAGGCGTTGGCATCGGTGCCGCGCACGGTAAAGCTGAATGTGCCGGCCGCTGTGGGAGTACCGGACAGCGTGCCTGCGCTGGAGAGCGTCAGCCCCGCCGGCAACGCACCGCTGGTGATGGCATAGGTGTAGGGTGCGGTACCGCCGCTGGCGGTCACGCTCTGGCTGGTGGCTACACCCACCGTGGCGCCGGACAAGGTGCTGGGCGACACCGTGATCGTTGGCGCCGAGGTGGTCAGCGTATAGGTGCCCGAGGCCGTATAGGGGCCGGTGCCGGTACTGCTGTCCGTGCTCGTGACAGTGAAGTTGACCGTGCCAGATGTGACGGGCGTTCCGGACAGCACGCCAGTGGCCGTGTTGAACGTCAGGCCCGTGGGCATGGTGCCGGAGTTGACCAACAACGCATACGTGTACGGTGATGTGCCGTTGGAGGCCACGAACGTCTGGCTGTAAGCGACGCTGGTGGTTGCGTTGAAGCTACCGGACGCAGGCGTGAGCGACAGCGTCGGCGCGTTCACGGTAAGCGTGTAGGCGCGGCTGGCGGTGAACGGGCCCGTACCGGTACTGCTGTCTGTCGCGGTCGCGGTGAAGTTGAACGTGCCGCCCCCCGTCGGCGTGCCCGACAGGACGCCGCTTGGAGACAGGCTCATGCCCGCTGGCAGCGTCCCCGACGTAATCGCGTAGGTGTAAGGGGCCGTGCCGCCGCTGGCGCTAAGCGACTGCGACGACGACGCGCCGACCGTCGGGCCCGTCAACGTACTGGGCGATACGGTGATGGTCGGCGCACCAATGGTGAGGCTGAGTGAACCGCTGGTGGCAGAGAACGGCCCCGTGCCGGTACTGCTGTCCGTGGCAGTGACCGTGAAGTTGAAGGTACCTGCAGCCGTGGGTGTGCCGCTGAGCGTACCGCTGCTGCTCAGGCTCAGCCCAGCTGGCAGCGAGCCGGAAGCTAGCGCGTAGGTATAAGGCGACGTGCCGCCACTGGCGGAGGCAACCGACTGGCTATACGCAACGCCAACCGTGCCCGCTGTCGGCGACGACGGCGTATAGCTGACCGTGGCGCTGGAAACCGTGACAGTGACAGTGGCCGGAGACGACGTACCGCCGGCGTTGGTTGCCGTGTACGCGAACGTGTCAGTGCCTGAATATGCGGCATTGGGCGTATAGGTAATCGACGTGCCGCTGGCGGTGGCCGTGCCATGGCTGGCCGCTGTCGAAACCGCCACGCTGGTCGGCGCGCCCCCGGTAATGTTCAGCGTGATGGGGTTGCTGCTGCTGCCGTGCGCCACCGTGGCGCTGCTCGCGTTCGCTACAGGTGCGGCGACATAAGTGAACTGGTTGGCGGCACCGGTTGCACTGGTGCCGGCGGCCGTGGTGACCGTCACGTTAACCGTGCCGGCCGAGCCTGCCGGCGACGTCGCCGTAATCGATGTTGCGCTGTTGACCGTAAATGACGTGGCGTTGCTGCTGCCGAACTTGACCGCCGTAGTGCCACCGAAGTTCGTGCCCGTGACGCTGACGGTGGTGCCGCCGCTAGTGCCGCCCGAGGCGGGCGAAAGACCTGTGACCGTTGGCGAGACGCTGATGACCGTGATGGTCACCGTACCGTTGGGCTGCCAGGTGACCCCATCGTTGCTGGTGTAGAACGTGGCGGTATCAGTGCCGGAAAAATTGGTGGGCGGAGTGTAGACGAAGCCGTTGGTATTCGGGTCCCCCGATGGTGGCACCGAACCGTTGTAGATGGCGATGGTGCCGCCCTGCGAGGTAGCGGTGTTGAAGACGGGACCCGATGAACTATTGGCGTCGCCCACCGAGTCGTAGGCAATGCCGATCAGAAAGGGGTCGCAATTGCTGGTATCGGCGGTTGAGAAGACGTAGGACTTCTGCGTATTGGCGTTGGTCGAGAACGAGACCGAGCAAGCCGCTGCCGACGCTGTGGACGGCAGCAACACCTGGCAAGCCGCCAAGGCAAGCATCGCCAGCATCCCCTGCCGTGTCCATGGTCTCCATGCTCGGACGCGCGCTGCGCCGCGACCCAACAAATGGACGAATACCTGCAACCCGGCAAGCCAGCGCCAGCCTGGCAGGATTGTTTTTGTCAGCGTGCGCATACCTTCCCTCGCTCCCACGCCCGTTTTAACGGACGTCTTTTATTGGTATCGCAGGCGTATTTACCCGGACAACGCCTGAACTTTATTTGCCATGCGAGGGGATTTTTGTGCGGGGAAATTCACCCGCGACCTTGGGCACAGTAAAGAACCTGTACGGATTACCAGCACCAACTTGTATTAATACTCCCCCGCAAAACGAAATGACTAGTTCTTTTGGTGATGGATGCCATTTCGATTCGATTGGATCCTAGGTGGGAATCTGTCCTCCCGCAAGCCGGCATTGCGTAGATAGGCAGGCAGGAAGCGCTTTCTGTTGCCCTCAATTGCCTGGGCATCGGGTTTACCGCAATTACCACAGGGCCTCGTTGAAAATCGCCCCGCTGATTCACATCACCATGCCAACGATCACGCCGAATTGGCGGACGGAAATGGTGGGTGCTAAAAATCCACTTAGCCGTTCGCAAGAATCCAATAACGTGGCGCTGCCACATCGCGAGGAGGGGCTGTGGATCAATATCTCGGCGAGATTCGCCTATGCGCGTTCTCATTTCCGCCTAAAGGGTGGGCGGCCTGTAACGGTGCCCTACTGCCCATTGCACAGAACACGGCATTGTTTTCCTTATTGGGTACGCAATATGGCGGCGACGGTATCCGCACCTTTGCGCTGCCGGACTTGCGTGGCCGCACGCCCCTGCATCGGGATACCACCGACACCATCGTGGGCAGCAACGGCGGCGTAGAAACCGTCACGCTCAACATCACGCAGATGCCGTTGCACAACCACCTGTTCAATGCGTCGACCAACGCAGCCACCCAAGTCAACGTGGGCGCCTCGCAGAACCATGTGCTCGCTACCAGCACCATCACAACGCCAAGCGGACCAGGCACCGCGCTCTATGCCCCGCCCGGCACCTTGACTGCGTTGTCTGCCGAGGCCTGCTCCAGCACGGGCGGCACGCAGCCGCACGAAAACATGCAGCCGTCGCTGGTGCTGAACTACATCATCGCTTTGGCCGGCATCTTCCCGTCGCGCAATTGAGGACGCACCATGACACCCTTCATCGGCGAAATTCGCCTGTTTGCCGGCACCTATGCTCCGCAGGGTTGGCTGTTGTGCCAAGGACAGGTGATCGACATTTCCGGCAACGAGACCCTCTTCACACTGCTGGGCACGACCTACGGCGGCGATGGCGTGTCCACCTTTGGGCTGCCGAACCTGCAAGGCACGCTGCCAATCGGCCAGGGGCAGGGCCTCAACCTGACCAACCGCATCATCGGGCAGCGGTTGGGGAGCGACACCGTCACACTTACCGAGGCCCAAATTCCGGCACATAGCCATGCTGTGTATGCGACCAGCGAGACAGCCACCACTGTCACGCCCGGCCCGGGCGTAACGCTGGCCACCGTGCCGAATCCGCAAGGCTTTTACGATGCCGGCACGGCCAACCCGCCGACCAAGGCGGCGTTCTCCAGCAGGGCCGTGGGCGTTGCCGGCAACAGTCAGCCGCATTCGAACCTCATGCCCAGTGCGTCCATCAACTACATCATCGCCACGGTGGGAATCTTCCCATCGCAGAATTAAGACAGGGGGACACATGTCAGATCAATTCGTTGGTGAGGTCCGCCTCTTCGGCTTCAATTTCGCCCCCGTGGACTGGGCGGCCTGCGATGGTGCGTTGATGCCGATTCAACAAAACACCACGCTGTTTGCCGTCATCGGCGCGGCGTATGGCGGCGATGGCAAAACCACTTTTGGCCTGCCCGATCTGCGCGGTCGCGCTGTGATGGGGCCAGTGGACGGCACCGTGAACGATCCACAGGGCGACGCGACCGTCACGCTGCTGCAAAGCGAAATGCCCATGCACACGCACACCGCCTATGGCGACAACGCGCGAGCGGCGTCTCCCGAAGCGGCTGGCCGACTGCCGGCACGCTTCATGGTGGCGCATAACAACGCTTTCGTTGCCACGGACGCCACGCCAACGCCCACCATGACCACGCTGGCATTCCAGACCATCAGTACCGTTGGCGGCAATACGGCGCACGAAAACCGCCAGCCCTTTCTGGCCGTGAACTACTGCATCGCGCTGCAGGGTGCGTGGCCTACGCGCCCTTGATGTGGTTGATGCTCTCGATGCCAGACGCGTCCTGCGCGGACGGTGCCACGCGCCGTCCGCATCCGATTTCTGCCTTCACGCCATCGCTTCCATGACCGTTTCCGCCGAGTTGTTCCTGCCGCATGTCGGCACTGCGTTTTCCGTACATAGCCCCACCGCCGAAGCGACCGACACACCGTTCACGCTGAGCCTTGATGAGGTAACAGGCATCGCCTCCGCGCCTGCAGGCAGCCGAACGTTCTCGCTGTTCTTCCAGGGCGATGCCGCCTTCATGCTGCAGCAGGGCACGTATTTCGTGCGCCACGCCGTACTGCCCGAGCAGCCGATGTTCCTGGTGCCGGTGGCCGGCTCGCGCGATGGGTACCGCTACCAGGCCTGCTTCAACCTCGCCTGATTCGCCACCGCCAAACGCATGTCCACCTTCGCGATCGATCGACCAGGCGCCACCCTGCGCGCAGTGACAGCGCACGACCAGCCGTTTCTGCTGAGCCTCTATGCCACCACGCGCGAAGCGGAGTTGCGTCTGACCGGCTGGACCGATGCGCAGAAGCAGCACTTCGTACGCATGCAGTTTGATGCGCAGCAACGCGCCTACTTCGGCTATGCCGACGCCGAGTTCTTCGTGATCCTGCAGGACGGCACACCGGCAGGCCGCATCTACCTGCAGCATCGGCACGATGCCATCCTGGTGATCGATGTCTCACTGCTGCCCGCCTATTGCGGCCAGGGCATCGGCAGCGCTGTGCTATCAGCGGTGTTTGGCCAGGCCATGGCGGCTGGCAAGCGGGTGCAGATTCATGTTGAACGGTTCAACCCTGCGCAGCGGCTGTATCAGCGGCTGGGCTTTCGTCTGGTGGAAGACAAAGGGGTCTACCTGTTCCTGGAGTGGAGCGGCTCAACAGCGTGAGCTGGTGCAGCGCCAACCATGCCATGCGTGAAGAACCGCTGCATCCGGGTGCGCCCCGGATGCAGGCAATGCACGCTGATTGCGGTCAAGGCAGCGGCGTCAGCGTTCGGTAGATGTGGCTGACTGCCACCTTGTTCGTCGTGTGACACGAGAAGCAATTCGCACTCGGGTCAGACGCGGTCTTGCCCTGCACGAACGTCTCCAACGTGGCGTTGGCGAGGTGATTGGTGCCCACCTCGTTGCCCCCGTTCGGTGCCGCGCCCCCGATGGTCCACGTTGTACCGAGCTGGAAGTAGTTGCGCCGGATGTCCGCCGCATTCAGCTGAGAAATCACGCTGGCGTTGGCGGAAATCACCTGGGTGTTCAACGCGGCGGCATTGGCGGGGTTACCGCCATCGTTGGAGCCCCAGGGCTTCGCGCGCAGCACCATGGCCGGGGCAATCGGCGAGCCCGTGATCTCACTCCCCGTCCAGCTGTTGCTGGTCGTGTTGAACGGCCCTGTTGCCCCACTGGGCGTGAAGAGCCAGCTACCCGTGGTGTTCTGCGCCACGGTCTTCAAGCCACTGGTTGAGTTGTAGGCATACGTCGCGTTCGGCGCATTGCCGACGTGCTCGAACGTGCCCCAGACCATTTCGCCGTGCCCATTCGTAGAGCCCACCACGTGCAGGCCAAGCATGACGAGCTTCATGGCCGTCTGCCCATTGAGCACCCACTTGTCGGGGTTGCTCTTATCGAAGGTCGGCACCACTGCGGTGACCTGGATGTAGTCGTTCGGGTTCGGCACCTTGCTGGCCTCAATCCAGCTCGACTTGGTTTCGATCGCCAACGCCTTCGGGTCCTTGATCGTATGGCCCTTGCTGGCCGCAAAGCTCACCACCGGTGCAACGTCCGCCGCTGTCATCGGGAATGTCAGCGACGTGTTGAACGGGATGACGGCCGGTCCCTGCATCGTACGGTGGAAAGCAAACACGTCGTTCACCGCGCTGATGTAGTAGATGAGCGAGCCGTTCTCCGAGACCAGCACGCCGCTATCAGCTTGTCCAGGCTCAACGTCAATCACATTGCCTGCAGGGTCGATGAAGATGGGAATGTGGTTGACTACAATCTTGCGCGCCTGCAGCGCTGCGAGCATCGCTTTGGCCGGCACGATCGGCGTGGGGCGCTCCGCTGACAGCAGCGCCTGTTGGCGGACGATCGGTTGCAGCTTCAGCACCTTCGGCACAAGCGGCTTGCCGCGTGCGTCGAGAAGTTCCAGCGTGCCCTGCTCCGTCTTGCGCGCGTTCGCAATCTGGGAGCCCAGGATCGACTTGCCGGTGGCCAGACGAACAAGAGGTGGCCGCTGCCGTGGCAGTTCGCGCTGCACTTCCACCACCTGCCCGGTACGCGCCATGACGATCGGCAAGCCGTGCGGGCCCAGTTCTGTCGCGCGCAGGAACATGCGGATAGGCAGCCCCGGTGAATTGGGGATGAAGGTGCGCCGGTCGCTGCTGTCCGGCGGGCTGACGGTGTAGAACTGCGGCGAGAACATGACATGGCTGCCGCCGCCATAACTGGCCGGCGCGGGCGATGTCAGCCATAGAAACATCTGTTCGGTCCATTGGAAGAAGCCGCAGTTCGGCGCCAGCGGCAAGGTGCTGTCGGCAGGTTTGACGACGCCGTTGAGCGTCACGGAACCGCTCTCGAAAAAGCTCGCGACGGTTGCCGGCGGGATCGGGCACCCGCCCACTGCGTCGGTCGGCACGACCTGGGCAGAAGCTGTCTGCGCGTATCCCAATGTGGCCGCCAGCACGGCGCCACACAAACGATGTTGGACCCTCGGACTCAGTGGCATGGCACTCTCCCTATGTGGACGCATGGGTGCGTCCCGTCATCTGCGCGCAGAAGTTCACCTTGTGCGGCTCGCCGTGGCGCGCTCGGCGATGATCGGGAGAGGCACATGACACGCCCCTCCCCATTTCCGCACTCCATTCAGCTGCTTCTGAAAGTCGATGCCGGCAGGCCGAGCAACTGCTCCAGGTTGTTGATGAGCGCATGCCGGTGGGCTGCCGCTTCACGATGCGCCTGTGCTGCTTCCTCAACGTCGGCGCCGCAATGCGGGCACGTCACCTCGTGCGGGTAGATGTAGCCGTTGCAGCTTCGGCACAGGCTCAGTTGCGGTGGCACGCGGCCGACATCCGGGGCGCGCTTGCCTTTGTTCTTCCACGTCAGCTCAACGACCTGGCCCGATCGCACGATGCTGGACACGGGCGTGCCGTCCGCAATGCGCTCCGTCACCAGGTCGAAACGGCCAACGGCGAAGGAGCTGCCGCCGGCCTCCTCGACCTTGACGATCCGCTCGCGCAGCCCCTGTTTCTGCAGCTCCAGCACGCGGTAGTGGCAATACGGGTTGTTGCCCGGCTTGCCGAGCAGCGAATGGGATGTCCACGTGCATCCACCACGGCATACGTCGGCGTAGTAGCAGCTGCGGCAAAACCCCCACAGGTCGTCCACCGAGCGCAGGCGGCCAAAGTGAATGGCCTCGCTGGTGCGCCAGATGTCTTCCAGCGACAAGTCGCGGACATTGCCGCCAGCAAAGCCGACGGTCGCCAGCGATGGGCACCCTTTGACGGTGCCATCCGCTTCCAGCGCAATCACGGTCTGCCCGGCGGCGCAGCCGTTCCAGTGCACGCGCTCGTCACCAAAGCCGCGCCAGAGGTGTTCATACGGGCCGTAGTACCCAATGTTGTTGCCGACATTCATCAGCAGCCCGCGGCGCTCGCCCTCCTGATACAGCCGCGCGAGCAGCGGCATCAGGTCCTGCAGTTGATACGGCTGCAACAGCAGCGCATCGTTGTCGACGGCGTTGCCCATGGCGACCGTCAGCTGGATCTGCCAGTGCGTCGCGCCAATTTCGATGATGGTGTCCATCAGCGCGGGCAGATCGGGCATGGTCTGCGCGCCGATCTGCGTGTTCACGCTGATGGCAAGGCCTGCCGCACGGGCACGCCTGAGCGTGTCCACCGCCCGGTCGAACGAGCCCGGGACATTGCGCACCTTGTCATGCAGCGGTGCCAGCCCGTCGAGCGACACGCCCAGCCCGTTGAGGCCGGCCGCCACCGCTTGCTCCAGCCGCGCCGGTGTCAGGTTGCGCCCGCCGGTCTGGATGGCGCAGTACATGCCGTGCGAGCGGATCGCCCGGATCAATTGCGTCCAGTCTTTGCGCAGATACGCTTCGCCGCCAATCAGCGAAACCTCGCGCGTACCCAGCCTTGCAAGCGACTCGATCACCTCCAGGCATTCCTCGGTGTTGAGTTCGTTCGGCCGGCGGCGGCCAGCGCGGGAGCCGCAATGCAGGCATTTGAGATCGCAGGCCAGGGTGATTTCCCAGACCACGTGCACGGGAACGTACCGATGGAAGTCGTCCGCACTCAGGTAACGGGCCGGCTGCGGGTTCTGCGTCATATCGCTTCCCTGTCTTGTGTGGGGGTGCCGCATGCCCGGCCTGGAGGCCAGGCATGCAGCTGCAGGCCGGGGCCCGCGCGTCGCTCAACCGAAAGACTTAGGCACGGCCCTCAAGCCTGGCGATCTCGACATGGAGCTTGTCCAGCTCCGCCTTGATCAGAGGTGCGTCGGCCAATTGCTTTTCCGCCTGACTGGCCAGCGCCTTCATCTGCCCAAGATCGCCAGACGCCTGGGCTTGCTGCATGCCGACGCCGTACAGGGGGATGACGTGGTGCGGCGGCTGGGGCGCTACCGCATGCTCGATGGTCATGACTGCGTACTCGACCTCGTGCCAGCGGCCGCCCTCGAAGTAGCGATAGCTGGCGTGGCCCGACTGCCAGCCGCCGGCCAGGATGCCGTGAAAGTAGAAGGTGTCGGCCAGCGTGCTGGTCGGTCCGCTCGGGTTGCCCTGCAGAGCCAGGATGATGGAGGGCTCAGCGCCGTCTTCCAGCCGAACGTAGCTGAAGTGCCCCCAGACATCCGCATGGAAATCCAGCGGCGGGTTGGTCGTCTGGGTAATCCGGGCAACGCCGGACACCTTCTTGGCAGGCGTATTGACCAGCAGCGACAAGGTCAGCCGCGGGGCCCCGATGGCGGGCGTGGCAACAACATAGGTCACGGGAAACAAGCCGGTTTTGCTCATGGGATCACTCCAGAAAGAAAGATGCGGGTGGAACATGCACGACGGACACACTCACTGACGACTCTCGAGCTTGTTGATCTCGGCACGCAGCGCCGCATGCGCGTTCGAGATTTCCTGATGGCTGTCCAGTTGCTGCTGCACGAACGCGGCAAGCGCCTTCATGTGAGCAAGGTCCCCAGACGATGTGGCGCGCTGGATGGCCGGCCCGTACAGGGTGCGGCCGATGGTGAGGGACTCCAGCGCGTTGGGCGAGTTGGGAATGACAGGCCCCGGCTCCAGCGGCACGAACTCGTGGTCAACACGCGCGGGCACGCTTTCAACCTCGTGCCACCGCCCATCACTCCAATAGCTGTAGCTGGCAACGCCCGTCTGCCAATCGCTGTTCAGAACCAGATGCAGCCTGAAGGTCGGCATGGCATTGGAGGTCGGCCCGCCGCTATTGCCTTGCAGCGTGATCAGAATGCGCGTGTTGGTGGGCGGCATCAGCGCCATGTACGTGAACGTGCCCCACACATCCACGTGCAGATCCAGCGGCGGCGATATCGGCTGCACGATCGACGCGTTGCCCACCACGTTGCGCCTGGGCGTATTGACCAGCAGGTTGAGGGTGAGCGTCGGTGCGCCCGGCAACCCCGTGCCAATCACATAGCGAACCGGGAACAGCCCCACTGCGTTGTCTGCTGACATGTGTCCTCCTTGGGTAGACGATTGATCGAGATGGCGAGCCGGCGTGGCACCGTCGGGTCAAGCGCGCTCAGCCTTGGCGATTTCGAGCTTGAGCAGCTCCAGCGCGGCGTGCAGGTCGCCTTGCTCGCGCACCACGGCCTCTGCCTGCGAGAGCAGTGCCCGCATCTTCTTGAGATCGCCATCGGCAATGGCTTCATGAATGGCGACTCCATAAGGAGGAACAACGGCTTGCCTGGATTCCTGGCTCATTTTCAGACCTCATTCGTTGCGCGTTGAACGATAGATTTAAAATTGATTTCGACCTGATTTGCAAAATTACGCAAAACAGATTTCACCGACCGCCTATGCAATGCCCAGCAAAAATCCCAATACAGCGAATATGAAAAAACAACCCGCCACCAAACCGACGGACGTAAGCCATCGCCGGCAAGGCATGCCGTCCAACCGGATTGATCGAGAGAAATATGAACCCCCGCCCCGCGCCAAGCCGGCGCTGGGAGAACCCCGAGGACTCAGCAACCGCGCCAGTCCTCATCCATTGCTTAGTTCACAAGCCCCGATGTGACACTTCGGGGTCGTCTCCTAATGCCTCGTATTTATTAAGCCCCCGCTTCACAGCAGATCGATACGCAACCAACGCAGCGATCATTTTTTCTGTTCCGTTTTTATAGTTTTTATCGAAACAGGTGTCAAACAAAAGGCCCGACTAAAACCGGAAAATCGCCAATTCTTCCGAACAATAAATGGCTGATAACCAAAAGAATGAATGCACCCAGGTTCATCCAAAGAAAATACGATACCGCCTTAGAACGAATGATGACGACTGCGCCAGAACGCTAGGTTCGGCCATCGCTGCTCCATCCGGTAGTAGTGCCCAAGCCGCTGCCGATAGGTCTGGCGCACCTGGGCGAGTTGCTCGCCGTACCGATGCAATGGCGAGCCGTCTCCCGCCAATGCTCGATGCACCGCTTGTGCGCCCCGCAGTCCGGTATACAGCCCGTTGAACATACCCTGTGAGGAGAGCGGATCAAACGACAAGGCGGCGTCCCCAATCGCAATCCATCGGTCGCCATACCACTGCGCGAGCGTGGCACCGCATGCATCGGTGCCGCGCGGCTGCGTCCACGCGACATCTGGCGGACACACGCGTCGCACTTGGTGCGTCGCTGCCAACTGTTCGCGCCATCCTTGCGGATTGCGCAGCACGCGCGCACCTTCCGCCGCCTCGACATGCAACACAGCCACGCGCCGCGCCCCCGGCAATGGCGCGCTATACCACCAACCAAGGGGAACCGCCTCGATCAGGGTGCGCTCGTCTGCGTGTGCGTCGTCACACCAGGCATACAGCGCGACCAGCGATTCATCGCATTGGCGCGCCACGCCTAAGCGCTGCGCGAGGACGGCGCGGCGGCCGCTGGCATCGATCAACCACCGCGCGAACAGTTCACCGTCATCGAGCCCGACGCGCCAGCCACCTTGGCACGATTCCACTGTCTGCACGCGTGCCTCGCGCATGCCGGCGCCCGCATCGACGGCCGCATCACGCAGACACTGATCGAACCGCCGCCGATCGAGATGCCAACCGCCACCATTCGGGTCATTGATGAAATCGGTGGCGGTCAGCACGTCCGCATTCCACGCCGATGTGTTTCCGACATGGGCGCGCGGCATGCTGCGCTCCACCCATGGCAGAAGCCCCATGTCGCGCAGCAGCGGCCGTGCTGCACCGGGCAAGCTCTCACCCACGCGGTCACGGGGCCTGATCGCGTCGGCCACCACCACGCTGTGGCCGGCCAACGCCACCATGCGTGCCGCGGCGGCGCCTGCCGGGCCGCCGCCGATCACCAAGACGTCAACGTCGCTCACGGTCGCACGATGCGCAGGAATTCCTCTCGCTGTTCTGCACTGGCCCAGCCGGCGCGGCTCAAGGTATCGTCCGTAGGTTCGTCGTGCGCAGCGGCAGCAGCGAATACGGCTTGCAGCAGCGGCGGCACCTTGTCGCCCGCGAGCGATTCGACAAAGATCACCGGCGGGAAGTCCGGATCGTTCTCGACACCCGGGCGCGCTTCCACGATGCCCAGCTGCGCAAAGTGCTGCACCATCAGCATCATCACCTGCGGCGCAGGCGTCGGATTGGCCGGCGTGCCAAGCAATGCGCGCAGCCAGTTGGCCCGTCGATTGAAGGCTGCGATGCGTTGTTCGCGCGGCAGCGCTTCGTTGATCACGATGCGATAGTCGGCATCACTCAGCACTTGGTTGGGCACCCGCGCCGGCCAGAACGACGGCAGGTAGGGGTCGTATTCGTGGTCGTAGCCCGAGCGGCAGAATGCGGTGTCGCCTTGCCAGGGCAGCGCCATCCAGCGGCTCAGGTCGCCCGGCCCTTGCGCGTAGAGCGGCCCTCCAGGGCTGAGCGCAATGGGCTGGGTCAGCGTGGTGCCGTAATCGGGCTCGGCCACGCCTTCCGGCCGCTCGCGAATGCGAAACGGCGCGCGATACAGCGACGCATGCCGCATCGGCCAAGTCAGCTCGCAGCCCGGGTGGAACGCATCAGCCAGGCAAAAATGCAGCGCAGCCTGATCGAGCATTGCCGGCTGGTCTGCCAGCGGCACTTCGGCCAACGTCTGCGGCGGGGTGTACTCCGGGCTCCAGTCGTTGACAAAGTCGCCGCGCACCCAACGTTGCAGCAAGGCCTCGCGCACCTTCGACAACGCCAGGTTGTTGCGCGGCGTGGGCACAGACGATGAGCCTTCTGCATCGCCATACAGCCATGGCCATAGGCGCACGTCGTCTACGGTGTTGCTGGCGGGTCGGAAGCAGTTGAAGATCACTTGCCGCAACTCCGCATACGGGTCGCTCTGGCCGGGTGCCGGTGTGTAGGCCAGCTTGGCGATCAGCGTCGGATCATTGAAGTCGAACTGCCCGCCCCGGCCGAACAGCGCCGCGAACCCTTTGTTGACCCATTGCAGGTTGGTCAGGCGCGCAAGCGCCGGCAAGACGTCTTGCGTACACGACACCGTTTCAGGAAACGGCAGCCAACCACATTCGACATAGGTATCAACCAGCAAGTCATACAGCGTGCGCCAGCCGATCACGTCGGGTGCATAGTTGGGCGGCGCCACAACAGCCCAGGCCGAATCCACGGGAATGGCCTGGCCGTTGATGCTGACGGCCGCCCTGACCGGGCCATCCGAGATGTCGTCGTACCAGCCATTGGCATTGTTGAAGCTGCTCGGATTGGCCGGATCGTAGATCGGCATGCCCTCTGGCGAGGCCGATGCGCCCAGGCCACCCAGCACGAGCAGATGGCCGTGCTCGTCCGTGCGCAACTCGCCCAGCGGAACCGGCACTCCTTGGAACCTACCGGTATCGAACTGGTAGGCCGCGCCGCTGGTGTTCTTGCCCTGGATATGCCGCACACCCGGGTCAATCGCCAGCGCGTCGCGCGCTACCCCGCTGACATGCGGATTGCGCAGCGGCACAGCCACCGTGGCCGCTTCGGGAATGTCCATCGCCACCTGGAACTGGAACCACTGCGCCTTGCGATTGACCAAGTGCGCCTGCCAGACAATCTCTGCGTTGTCCGGCGTCAACTCACCCACCACCTCGCCCGCGGCGTTGTAGCCATAGAGGCGAAACCGCGCAGCCTGGCGCTTGATCGCGCCGGCGGCATCGCGCGTCTCGCCGGACAGTGTCAGTGGCGGGTGGGTGACCTCCGGCCCGATGTAGAAGCCGTCCGGCGCCTTGCTGTTGCCGATGCGCGCGATGCCAATGCCAGGGTAGATGGCGGCGCGCACCACGCGCGTATCTTTGGCTGCGGGCCAGACGGTATCCGGGCGCGGCACGATGGGCTCGCCCAGGGGCTCACCGTTGACGTCGCGGCGCAGTTCGGCCGACGCTCGATAGACCACCTTGCGCGCCTCGGCAATGCTGCCGACAGGCTCATGCACGGCCAGCGTGCGCCACGGGTTGAAAGCCAGCGTTTCGCCATAGTTGGACTGCCCACGCGCAGTGATGTCCTGGCGCGGCAGGATCAGCGTGGCGACATGAATTGGCGGCGATGCCTCTTCGCTCCACGGCACCATGGCCTTGTCCAGCGGCATGGTGGCGGGGTCCGTCTGCAACTGCACCATGAAGCGAAAGCGTGCCTCGCCGTTGTTCAGGCGCTGCTCCAGGTCAATGCGTAGATAGTCGGGATCGTCGTAGTCCGGCGCAGGCCCTGGTGGCACGAGCTCAGGCTCGAGCTTGTACTTGCAGTAGCGTTGGTCGCCAAAGCGGAACGGAATCACGCTCCACAAATCGGTTTCCAGCACGCTCGGCACCACCTTCTGCATGGCATCGAGAATGCGCTGCGTTTCCGGGTGGGCCTTCAGCCATGCATCGGCGGCCGCGGCACCGGTAAGCGATGCGCGTGTGAAGGCGCACATGTCGTGGGCGTCGTTCACGAAGAAGACGTCCATGTTTTGCAGCAGGATGTCCAGCGTCGGCGCCTGAACCTGCGGCGGCAGCATCTTGTCGCCCGCCACATCGAATAGCTTGATACCGATGCCGACCGTGCTTTTCAGGTCGGGCACGCCATCCGGAATGTCACTGGAATAGCGCACCCAGGCGGGATAGGCCATGCGCTGCCCGAACAGACCGACACGCAGGTCCTCCGGCAAGTCCGGCACCACTTCAAAACGGCCGTGCGCAACGCCATGCAGACGCAGAAACACGGGCCGCTTGGCAGGACACTGCCCGGCCTTGATGCGGCCAAGCTGCACCATGTCGACAAACATCTGCTTCAGGCAGCCGATCGGATCGACCTCGCACTGGCATGGCACGGGCTGGCTCTTGGCGTCGGGATGGTCTGTCGTGGGCTTGTTCATGCGTCTCCTCCAGATTGGAATATGGGAGGGCGACGCAAATGCATGCGACAGCCTGTCGGGTCGACACTGAATTGGATTGGCAGCGCCAACCCCGCCCGCAGACAGGCAGGCTCAGCGCCCATTGATGTGCGACACGGCTGCTTGTGACAGAAACTGTTCTGTCTCCCCCCGCCCGTGCACTGATTCTAGAAAGCGCCCCAACGAAACGCCTCCCGGCCATCGCTGAAATTTATTTACGTCTGAGCGACGCAAATCTAACTTCTGGCCGCAGAAGAGAAGCCCCCGGGGATGCCGCGCGCGCATCCACAAAAAACGCATCGGCGAGTGCGTTCGATACGCGCCTCCAGGCTTAGTCCTTACGGATCAACGCGGCGTTCGGGAAAGGCGCCTCGGCGTGCCCTCCCCTCGCCACCGCCTTAATTCAACTGCAACTTCAACTGTTCGCTCGCCTGGTGCAAGGCGGCACGGGTAGCGGGCAATCCAGCCAACGCATTCCGCAACCCGAAGTCGTGGATCATGCCGTTGTAGCGCGTGGCCACCACGCTCACGCCCGCTGCGTCGAGCTTGCGTGCATAGGCTTCCCCTTCATCGCGCAGCACGTCTTTCTCGGCGGTTTGCACCAGTGCGGGCGGCAAGCCCTTCAACTGCTCGGGCGTCGCCTGCAGCGGCGAGGCGAAGATCTCCTGCCGTTGTGCGGGATTGGTCGTGTAGGCGTTCCAGAACCACTTCATCATCGGCTTGGTCAGGAAGTGCCCTTCGGCAAATTCGTCGTACGACGCATCTTCGAAGTTGGCATTGGTGACCGGCCAGAACAGCACCTGCGAGCGCAAGGCGGGCGTGCCCTTTTCCTTGGCCATCAGCGCCACCACGGCTGCCATGTTGCCGCCCACGCTGTTGCCGACCACGGCCAGCCGCTTGCCATCCACGTTGATCTGCGCGCCGTTCTCTGCCACCCATTTCGTTGCGGCATAGGCCTGGCTGATGGCGACCGGGTAGCGCGCTTCCGGCGACGGCGTGTAGTTGACGAACACAGCAACGGCACCCGAATCGGCCACGAGATCCCGCACAAAGCGCTCGTGCGTCGGATAGTCGCCAAGGATCCATCCGCCGCCGTGGAAGAACATGAAAGCGGGCAACACGCCCTTGGCGCCGACCGGCCGCACGATGGTGAGCTTCAACGGCTTGCCGTCCACGGTGATGGTCTTTTCGCTCACGTCAGCCGGCGCGAGCGGCGCCTTGGCCGAGGCTTGCGCGCCGACCAGCACGGCGCGCGCATCGGCAGGCGACAGTGTTTCAAGCGGCTTGCCGCCACCCGCGGCGAGCGCCTCCAGGAAAGCCTGGGTGTTGTGTTCCACACCGGGGCTGCCGGCGGCAAGCGCGGCGCCCGATGCAACCGTCAACAATGTGCTGGCGGCAACCTTGGCAATGCGGTTCATTGCAGAGACTCCAGAAGTCGATGGCGTTGCGGTATCAGATCAGGGTCAGGCGCACGTCGATGTTGCCGCGCGTGGCGTTGGAGTACGGGCACACGATGTGGGCGCGGTCGATGAGCGTCTGCGCTTCAGCGCGGTCCATGCCGGGCAAGCTGATGGCCAGATCCACCTCGATGCCAAAGCCGTTGGGGATGGCACCGATGCCCACCGTGCCCTGCACGCTCACATCCGCCGGAATGCGCAGCTTGTCGCGCGCGGCGACAAACTTCATCGCACCGAGAAAACAGGCGCTGTAGCCAGCCGCGAAGAGCTGCTCGGGGTTGGTACCTTCGCCACCCGCGCCGCCAAGTTCGCGCGGGGTGGACAGGCGCACGTCCAGGCGGCCATCGCTGGCGGTGGCACGACCATCGCGGCCGCCGGTGGCATTGGCTTGGGCACGGTAGAGGACGTTTTCGATCGACATGACAGTTCTCCTTGAGAGAGGGATTGACGCAGCGGCACTGGGGCGTTTGCGCGGGTTTAAATTGCTTACTATTAAATAGTGCGCTACTTATTTGATTCAAAAAAACGGGCGCGTTGCGGCACCCGCTGGGTCTCGGTTTGCCTCAGGCGGCGTTCTTGAAGAGCCGCCCTCGCAAGTCGTTCAACTGCGTACGCAGGACTTCCAGTTCGCCCGGTGCGCACTCCATGGCCGCCGCCACGCACGCTGGCACTTCCCGGGCGGGCACTTCCAGCGCCTTGCCCTCGGCAGACAGCGAAATAATCACCTGCCGCTCATCCGCCTCGGACCGCTGGCGCTCGATCAGGCCAGCAGCTTCCAGCCGCTTCAGCATGGGTGTGAGCGTGGCCGAATCCAGGAACAGCCGTTCGCCGATCTCCGATACCGTCTGCGCATCGCGCTCCCACAGCACCAGCATGACGAGGTACTGCGAATACGTCAGGCCCAACGGCTTGAGCAGCGCGCGATACACCTTGTTCACGCCGATCATCGTCGAGTACAGGGCGAAGCACAGCTGCTGGTCCAGGGCCAAGCTGGGCGATGCGGAGAGGGGCTTGTTTGCGTCCATGTCGAGCAATATACATAGCACGCTACTAAATAGCAAGCAATTTCAACACAACCCTCGTTCGCCACAGAAAAGTGCTGCTCCGTGCATAAGCCCCGCCTGGCGTGAAATGTCCAAAGCGGGGCCTTTCACCGCTGGCTAGCTAGCCCGCGCCGTCAACCACTGGTTCGGTGGCAGCGGCGCACCAACGATACGCATTTCACCCAGGCTGCCGAAGAAGCCGTTGCCCATGCTGCCGCCGTATTGCGATGCCCCGATGGCCATCTGCTGCGTGCTGGCGACGTAGCGGATACCGTCCATACCGCTGTTGTTGCGCAGGATGGGTGCGCCTTCCACGTACATCGTCGTGCTGCCTTTGCCGTCATTGACGATGGCAACGTGCAGCCACTGCCCCGCTGATACACCGCCCGACCAGCACGCGATGTTCTCGGTGTTGTCCGTCGGCACAACTTCCCATTGGAATTCCATCAGGTTCGAGAACGCGAACATCGCCATGGTGTCGCCGGTGTCGACGTCGCTCGGCCATGAAATGCCAGAGGCCGCGCTTCGGGCACCGAGGCGATACAGAATGCCCATCCACGCATTGTTCTGCGCCGTCCAGGCGGCATCGATCTTGACGAAGGCCTCGATGGTGTAGCCGTTGGCAAACGTTTGAGTGTTCAGCGGCGATGTGGGGTCGGTTGTGAAATACGAGCCCCTCGTCTGGTTGGCGTTCTTGAATTGCAGGCTGCCCGGTGCTGAGGACAGCGGGTGATGATCCTTCGACCACACCAGGTCACCCGCCTGCCCGCCCATCCACGTGTTCAACGAGATGGGGTTGACGCCGCCCGACGTATCACCCGGCACGGAAACGTCTTTGATCTGAAAGCCGGGCTGGTACGGCGACAGTGCCTCGCCCTCCGCTGCCGCACTGTTATAGAACCTCCAGTGCGCCAGCGTGTTGGCCACCACGGGGTAATCGTTCGGGCCGCCGGCGGGCTTGCCGGCTTCCTGCGGTGGGTTGTGATAGTTCGCCAGGATCAGGCCCTTGGCCACATCGGTCAGGCTGCCCGATACCGAACCGGCGGCCGCCTTGAATGCCGGGTTGAAGCCCGCAAAACGCTTGGCGAAATCGATATCGACCGAGAAGTTCTGGTTGTCTGCCGTGAGCCATGCGGAATCAAACTGCGTCAGGCTCGCTTCCGGCTTGACGGGCACCCACGGCGAGAACGAGCTGGCGATGATCTTGTTGTTCGTCAGGTCGAATTCGTACAGCCGCATCAGGCCGTTACCGCCCATATAGGCCATCTGGTAATCGACGACCATGAACAGCACGTCGTTGCCCGCGGCGTTCTTCTTCGTCATCTTGCAGGCGCCGTGATAGTGCCCCGAGACCGCCATGAAGATCTGGTCGTTGTTCTTGATCAGCTTGTCCCACAGATAGCTGGAATACGCCGTATCCACCGCCGTCACGGCATCGGGGCCGATGCCGGCAAGCTGGTGGCAGATCAGGATGACAGGAACGCTGGGGTGCTTGGCGATGACGGAATTGGCCCACGCAATCGCGTCGTCCGATGCGCGCCACGACATCGACAGCACCAGAAACGAATTCCCCTCGGCGTTGAAGACGTGGTACTCGTGAAAGCCCGAGCCATGGCGGCCGCCAAAGGTCGACTGCTGCTGCGCCCGCGCCGTTGGGAACACCTGCAGATACGGCTCCAGCAAGCCTTGCCGGTGGCTCCCGCCGTCTTGGTAGCCATCCGTGTTGTCAAACCCCGAGACGCCCACACCCCAATCCGGCCCCCACTGCATGGACGACCCGATGGCGCCAACGTCATGGTTGCCCGCACAAATCGAGTAGTTGCAGTTCGCCCTCTCCAGCACCTGCATCGCCTGGCTGGCGAGTTCCCATTCCTTGGTGACGGTGCCGTTGCTCAACTGGCCGTTGCTGACCAGGTCTGTGCTGGCACTCCACGGCGCTGAACCCTCGGAACTGTAGTACCAGGATTGATCAACGATATCGCCCAGGTGCGTTGTGAATGCAATCTTCAACGCCTTCGCGTTTTGCGCAATCCATTGCGTTTGCGCTTTGAAGGGATTGTCGTATTGGCCGTTGATGGTGGGATAGTTCTTCTGATAGAGCTTCCCCATCTTTCCAGAGGCATAGCGCGGATAAAACTGCGTATCCGGCAACGCCGCCAGCGTGAACGACGACACCTTTGGGGTGACGCCGGTGCCCGGTGTATCCCCGCCCGGCGACGTTCCTGTGCCGGCGGACCCGGAACCGGTTGATGCGTCTTGTGTCGCCCCATCGCCGCAGCCGGCCAACAAACCCGAAACACCCACTGCGGTGGAGGCGAGCATCATGCGCAGCAACTGCCGGCGCTTGAGCTCAGGAACTGACGCTAGCGTATCCAGCGTAGCCTGCCGCTGGTCAGCCGAATGCTTGGTGGACATCTTTCTCTCCGTAACGTTGTTAGCAACCCCAGAAAATGCCGTCCATCGTCTGGGTCAGCCAACACCGAAAGAGAAAAGAAGACGCCTTGAACCCTCGCCTCTCACCCGGAACAGGCCAACCGCTCCGAGTACAAATGATCCGCAACCGCTTGGTAGAGCCTCGGCGACGGATGCGTTTGTTTCGATCTGTTTATTTTTTAATGATTCGCATTGAACGGCATTCGCATGCTAAGGATCGCGTGTGACAGAGACATTTCTTTAAGACGCGCATTTCCATTCAAATACCCGTTCACCAGCTTTGCTTTAAGCCAAACGATTTGAGGATATTTGAAATTTGGCGAAATAAACTGAGGCTAGCGCGCTACAGTTTGCCGCAACGGAGGCCCTTACTTTGGCACTCCGCCAGCTTTGAGGGCAGCCAGCCCGATGGCGCAACGGGAGTCCACGCCGAGTTTCCGCATGATGTGCCCTACATGGGTGCGCACCGTCCAGTAGCTGATGTTCAAAGCCTGGGCGATCTGCTTGTCGGACATACCTTTGAGCAGCAGCTGGCAAACCTCGCCCTCGCGCAGCGTCACGCCAAACTGCTGCTGAAACCATGCAGAGGAGCCGACGACGCGCGCGATGAGGTGAACCCGGCATACCATTTCGGGGCTGTCATCGGCCGGCAGGCGTTCTACGCAGAAGCCGAACCCCTTCCATTGCCCGCGAGGTGATCCGAAAGCCGCCTCCAACACCTGGCGATACAGTGCGTCGCGCTCTTCGGCGGTGAGCCCCGCCATGATGGTGCGCGCCTTCTCATTCGGCTGTGGCGGTGACGTGCCGTCGAGCAGGAACCCCGGCACTTGCGTGTCGGCATCGGCACCGCGCTCCGCGGCCCGTTGGACTGCGCGAAGCTGGTGGGCATTCAGCAAGTGCGGCTTCAACAGGCTCAGCAGCAATGTCTCGCGATCGCCGAAACGCTTTTTGGGGTCGCTGGTACTGAATCGATAGTCCTGCAGCATCCCGCCGGCGTCGGGCAGGCGAAGGCTGATACCGGGATACGCCTGATGCCGACACAGATAATCGGTGAAGTACTCCGACTGGCCCCATTCCGAGCGGCAGATCTTCCGCTCGATCACGATGGGCTCAAAGCTGTCTCGCAGCAGTGGGGCAATGGAGTCGACCGCGTGAAAGTAGTGGCGATACTCGGTGCGCATGGACTGGTCTCTTCCCCACAACGCGCTTGGCTGCGGATGATGCGTGCCGTCAGGGCGCCACATGAGCTGCGCGATGAGATCGACGTGCAGCAGCTTGCCCAGCTTCTGGGCCAGCTCGGGGCGTTCAATCAGGCTGCTGGACGAGGGCTCATGAAGCTGCCCTGTGATGTCGAGCAGCGCTCGTAAATCGGGTGTGGAGAGGTCCATCGATCGCTTTGGTGGCTTACCGCCGGTGTTGAGTCTGGGAGCCCATCTCGGCCATCTTGGTCATCCAGGCACATATGCATATCAAGACAATTGGTATATCGGCGCAACGGTGCAGGCCTATAGCCGGCGCCTTTCGAAAGGCCGGGCGCGGCTAACGCACCGACATTACGCTGACCATCGCTATCCATAGCGATGGTTGCTGCCGCTCCCCTTTTGCGATAGTGCGCCTGCGGAGAACGGCTTGGCCGTTGTGAGCCGTCACTCCACCGCCTTGACTCACGTTGCACATTGCTTTTCGAAGGGGAATCCGCATGCAAGCGCGAACACGACCGTCCACCTGTCCGCCAGATACATGCGCCGCCATCCTCCCATCGACGGCCATGGTGGCACGCTGGGACGCGGTTCCCACATCGCTGGCCGTCATCTTTCTGGATGCATCGCTTTTGAGCGACACGACCTGGCTGCCCTCGCAGCCCACGCTGCAGGCAATGGCGCTGGAAGACGTACAGCAACTGCTGAGCGGCGCATTGAAGGCACGTGCACCAGCCAACGACACGGAAGCCGCATTCAACGCACCGCCCGCCGTGCTGGAGCCCAAGCGCCTCACCCGCCGGCAACGCGACATCCTTCAGGAAGTGGCAAGCGGCCGCTCAAACTCGGAGATCGCGGAACGGCTGCACATCAGCGTCGAGACCGTCAAATCGCACATGCGCCAGCTGCTCATGCGGCTGGGGGCACGCAACCGCACAGAGTTGGCCACGCTCTACCAACGCACCCGCAAGGATGAACCCGCCGACGCATCGTTTGGCGCAATGCTCGCGTCCGAAGCGTTCCAGGCCGAAGCCTGCAGCACGGCAACATAACGCCGGAATCGAAGTGCCGCGCCTTCTCGCCCCCGCAATGTCGGCTGGCGCAACCGCTCTGCGCGGCTAGACGGCGCTCGTCACCACGTGGCCGATCGCCGCACGCGACTCGATCCCGAGTTTGTCGAGCACCCGCCCCACGTGAACGCGCACCGTCCAGTAACTGATGTTCAACGCCACGGCGATCTGCTTGTCAGACTGACCGCAGAACATCAGATGGCAGACCTCGCTTTCACGCGTCGTCATCTGGAACCGCTGCTTGAACCAGGCTGCAGAACCAGCGGTATGCGCAAACAGGTGCACAACTTTGGTCGGCCCGCCGCTGGCCATATCGACGCGGCGCTCCACGCACAGGTTGAAGCCGTTCCAGCGAGACTCAGCCGGTAACCCAGCAGCCACCCTCGACAAAATCGTCTGCAGCACCGCCTTCTGATGCGGCTCCAGCACCGACAGCAATGCAGACGCTTGGCGGTTAGGCCGAGGCAGCTTCCCGGCGCGCAGCGTAAAGCTTGGGTTGGCGGCCTCGTCACGGCTGACGCCTTGCAGCTCCTTGGCAACCCGATGCAGCCGGTGCGCATTGATCAAATGCGGCTTGAGCAGATCCAGCAGGCGGACTTCGCGCTCGCCAAATTGCTTGCCTGGGTCGCTGTTACCAAAGCGGTAATCGAGCAATACACCGCCGGCATCTTCCAGATACATGCTGATGCCGGGATACGCCTCGTATTTGCAGAGGAAATCGCTGTAGTACTCCGATCGGCACAATTCGCTTCGATCGACGAGGCTGGCAACGATGAGCGGATCGGTCTGGCTGCGCAGCATGGGCGCGAACGGGTCGAGCGCATGATAGTGCTCGCCGTACTCGGCATTCATGCGTGCGTCGCGGCCCCACGTACCACGCTGCTCCAGCTGCTGGCCGTGATCGTTCCAGGCCAGGTGAACCATCACGTCCACATTCAGCAGCTTTGCCAGCCCTCGCGTGAGGTCCGCACGCTGCGTAAAGCCCTCGTGCGATGGCTCATGGAGGGACCCAGTCACCTCCAGCAGCATGCGTAGATCACTCGTACTGAAACTCACAACTCCCACCCCACCGGCGCCTGCGTCAGCGGAGGCCCGCTGCAACTCACCGCGCTTACCCACCCAACGCCCTTGCCCGCGTGCGCGTTGACGGCGCCGTGCTGCAGGCGCCGCCTCCACCACATGGGCTGCACGCGGCGTTATTGCAGCGTGGCGCCGCCTCCACCAAGGTATTGCCCCAGCAGGCGCGCGAACTGGCCACCGTCAGAGTTGATGGTGGTCTGGTACGAGCCGCCTGAGCCAAACACGATGGCGAACGTATGGCCGGCGCCGTACTCCTGCGTGTTGCGCAGCATGTAGTCGACCCGGTTGTCGCGGTAGTGCTGGTTGGTCCCGCCCGGCGTGCTCGACGGCACACCCAGCGGCGTCTGCCACCACAAAATGGGCAGCCCGTTGCCCAACGCAGTGCGGTAGTCCAGGTAGCTGCTTTGTGACTGATGGAAGTTCGGCGTGCTGACGTTGGTCTCGTCCCAGTAGAACGTTCCACTGCGGCCCGTGCATTCCGACACCGTGGCAGCCTCCAGGCAACCGGCATCGCGGTCGCTGGTCTGGGCGACGATGAAATCGGCCAGGTGCGCGCCAGCGGCCTGCATCTCGCCGGCAACCGCACTCGGCGAGCCCGACCAGAACGCCGGCGGGAATCCGAGCAATGCCTTGGGCGCAATCTGGCGGCCCATCTGCACCAAGCACTGCCCGATACCGGCGGCGGTGTTGGGCAGGCTGCTGCATTCCGGCTGGCTGTTCACCACTGCGGCCATCTGCGCTGGGTCATGGCTGGGTGCCTGCGCCCACACGTAGCCCCAGAAATCGGGCTCCAGGTTGATCAGCACCGGTGCATTGAGGGCGGCGATGCGTTGATACATCAACCGCGCCTGGCTCCAGTACGTGTTCATGAACGTGGCATTGCTGATGCCGCTCAGGTTACCGTCGCCGTTCTGGGCCATCTGGTAGAACGTGTACATCGGCGTTGCGCCATAGGCTTGCGCGGCCTGCGCGGTGTACGTGATGTACGCGCCGTCGGGGCTGTTCCAGTAAGGCCAAGAGCCCGGCCCCGCGCCGACCAGGTAGACGTCGATGATGTCCGGACGAATGCCTTGGCTCTGCATGTCGGAAATCGATTGCCCCGAACCGAGGCCGACGAGCACCCGTGAAGGCTTGCCCAGCTTGGCGACGAGCGCGGCGCTCGCGGAAGTATTTGCGGTGCCGCCTCCCGTGCTAGTGCCGGTGCCCGCGCCACCCCCGGGCTGCGTTGCTGTACCACTGCCCGCGCCTGTCGTGCTGCCGCCCTGCGCACTATCGGTACTGCCACCGCCACCGCCGCAGCCGAACAACGCCAGCGCAACCGCAGTCGCCGCAAGAAAGCGCCGCCCCGAACGAACACCGCCCCCCGGGCCCGCGTGATGGCCCGCTCCGGACGCATTGCGCGCCCCGCCTGCTGTTTTCATCTTTCCCGACCTTTTAATTCGTTTTTATTGAAATGCTGCAATACCGTGCTTTAGGCCAGAAAATATCCGGCCAGGCACGTCTTTCAACTTGCATCGATCACCCGCAATGCCAGCCCCCCGGCCCGCTTTGTCGGCATCCGATTCTAGGGTCGCCGTGATGCGCGGCACAAACACCATCTGGGTATAGGAAACCATACCTGCACGGCATAACTCGGCGGCAAACCGCAATGGCATGGTCGAGGCTGGCTGCGGCAAGCGCGATTGAAGTGAGAATTTGCGTGCACGGATTTCACTCCGCAGCAGATTCAATGTGCCCGGACAATGACATCCCTGTCGTTTCAATCCTGAATTTTCCTCAACTGTCCGCCATCAGCGCCGGCACGCCAATGAAACGCTCTATCCTCTCAGACCACCCCCAATCTATCTAATAAGTCGGGTGTAAGTACTCGGGGAGCATTCAAAAATGAAAACACGATTCCATGGAGGAATTGGGCATTGGCACGTCCGTCGCTCGCTAGCCTCGGCTGCGGCGGCGGCACTCTGGGCAGCCATGCCGACAGCGCACGCAGCCGAACTCGGCGTGCTGCATCTGCATTCCGGTATCGGCCAACCGCTTGATGCGGAAATCGACTTGTCGGGTGTGCGCCCCGAAAACGAGCAAACCGTGGCGCTACATCCAGGCGGACGCGAGGCCTACCAGGCCGCTGGCTTGCCTTATGGCCCAGGCGCGAATTCACTGCGTACGGCACTGATTCGCCGACAAGACGGCAGCTATGCCGTTCGCGTGTCTTCAACGGTGCCGCACAGCGATCCCATTGCGGACGTCATCGTCACCCTTGCCGGTCCAGGCGGCGAGCGCGTCGCCGCGTATACGGTGCTACTCAGCCCGCCGGGCACGGCAGGCGCTCCTGATACCTTCCTGCAGACGCAGCGCAACGCTGCGCCCGTGCAGCGGGTGTCACCGGCCAGCAGTGCTGCGGCACAACGCAACGATACTCTGCCGGTGACCACCGCGTCCTCACCGGTGGCGATAGCCGCATCGGCGAGCCAGCCCCGTGCGCTGCAGCCGTCGACCACCGCGACGGCCGCACCCGCAGGCGAACACGACGAACCTGCTGCAAGCACCTACACCATCAAGGCCGGCGACAGCCTGTCGGGCATCGCGTTAAGCACGTTGCCGGATCGGAAGGCAGTCTCACCCGGGCAAGCGCAGCTCGCGCTGTATCGGAGCAATCCGCAAGCCTTCATTGCAGGGAACATCAACCAACTGCGCGTTGGCGCGACGTTGCATGTGCCGTCGGAAGAACAGGCGCGTACGGTGGCACGCGCAGAGGCCGACCGCCAGGTCCGCGCGCTGACCCAGGCCGATGCCGCCACCCCAGCGAGCGCCAAGCAGGCTCCGGAAGCAAACGCATCAACTCACACGCAAGCGCGCACCGCGCCCAACGACACTGCGGCCAAGGACACGCTGCGCCTGTCCGCTACGAACCCGCAGGATCGGATGGCAACAGAGCAGCTCAACGACGAGCTAGTTGCGGCCAAGCAGAGAATCCGCGAGCTGGAATCGCGCCTCGCGCAGGTGGAGCAAAACGTGGCAGACATGCGGCGCCTCGCTGCCCTGAAGAGCGGATCAACCCCTGCGCCAGCACAAGCACCATCCAAATCCGCAGACAGTGCCTCGGACTCTGGCCCGATGATCAGCGCCGCGCTCAACACCGAGGAGCCTCCGCTGTGGATGCGCGCCGACATCGTTGGCCCTGCGTTGGGTGTCTTACTGGCCGGGGTGGCAGCGGCGCTGGTGTTCTACCGTGTACGCATGCGCAAGGTGCAATCTGCGTTGACCACCATCTACACGCAGTTCAACGACGGTGATCCACTGACCGAGCGCGGCCGCCCTCAACAGCGCGACGAACAGCCGGCAAAGAAAGCGGCGTAGAGGGTACAACAGGGCCTGGTCCCTTATGGAGCGTGCGCACGCAATGAGAGCGGGCCCTAGTACTTTGAAGGCAGGGACGAGGTGGTCCGGATTTCACACGCCCTGGCCCATATCCGAATCCACTCGGATTTTCATGTTGCGTGCTGCAGCACTGCGTGACAGATCGACGACCTCCGGCTCCCTCCTACTTTTGAAGTTAAGCTCTTTGAGGGTCGTGTTTTCGGCGAACGGTCGCAGGGTATAGTCTTCAACGCTCTCCACATCGACGGTCAGAGATTCGAGCGCGGTGTTCCGCCCCAACGCCCTGAGGCCATCAATATCGAGGTTGTTGCCCGTGATATTCAAGGACTTGAGGGATGCATTGGCGGCCAATGCTCGCACGCCCGCAAGGCCAATCTCACTGAACCGGACATCGAGTTCGGCAAGCGTCGTGTTAGCAGCCAATGCTCGGGCGCCAGCATCGCCAATACGGTTTTCGCCGATGTGCAATGACCTCAACGTGGTGTTGCCGGCCAGTGCCCTTACGTCTGCATACTGCAGTCCACCCTGCGTTCGCGTGATGGCCAGCGAGGAGAGTGAAGTATTTTTGGCCAGTGCTGCGATACCCTGCCCGCCGATTGCGTTGCCACGGAGGTGGAGCGATGACAATGTCTCGTTGGCCGCCAACGCTTGCGCACCGGTATCGGTGATGTCGTTACCGGAAAGATCGAGGGATTTCAGTGTCTGGTTCGTAGCGAGCATCTGTGCACCGGTGTCGCCAATTGCGTTTCCGGCGACATTGAGAGACCGGAGCGTGGGGTTGGCAGCCAGCGCCGCAACGGCTGCTTGCCCGAGGCTAATGGTTTTAAAGGCGTTGTCCAGGGGACGAATCCAGGAAATGTTGAGCGATTGGAGCGTTGTGTTTGCCGCCAGCGCTTGCACGCCTTCCTCGGACATTCGAACGTGAGCCAGGTTGAGCGACTGCAGTGTCGTATTTGCCGCAAGTGCCTTTACGCCGACGAGTCCGATTTGGTTCCGTGTGAGATCGAGCGATTCAAGCGTCCGGTTAGCCGCAAGCGCGCGTGCTCCCCGCTCGCCGATATGGCTCGCGCTCATTTCGAGCGACTTGAGGCTGCGGCTGCTGGCCAGAATCTCCGCGGCCTCATCGCCAAGGTGGCCTCCGGTGATTTGCAGCGTCTTGAGCGTGGGCTTTTCAGCCAGAATCCGAAGCGCCTCGAGGTCCATTTGCCAACCCTGCATCTTTAGGTGGACGAGGGGCAGCTTATGCAAGAGCGCGAGATGGAAATCAGGGAACTCCGTGACACATTTGCTCAGGTCCAGTTCTGATATCGAGGTAGGAAGATCGCCCAGATCCTGCGGTCTGAAGTTGACTCCGGCCAGCGTAATCTTCTTCGGGGTCAGCTTGGAGTGAGAAAGATCCGCGATCTGATATCCATGCCTGATCGTCAAGCCCATGTCGCTATCCACCGCAGCGCGCATTTCGTGGTTGACGGCCCGCAGATTCTTGCGGGTCTGCGGTGTGGCACGGCTCGCAATGGCCGCCCACATCTCGGGAGGAAGCGGCGGCAAGGGCCTTTCCTTGGCTGCTTGCGGTCGAAGGCGAGGGAGCGCTGCTTTCAACTGACTCAAGCCCTGCAAGGGACCTCCGGCGCGATGGGCCCTCGCCTGGCGCGAAGCGTCCGTTGCGGGCGCTGTACTACCGGAAGTCGACGGCGCGTGGACTTCATCAAGCGTCCGGGGGGCACCAAGGCAAGCGGAAAAGATTGTCTTCATTGACGTCTATGTGGAATGGATTTTTTCTCATAGAAGTCTGGGCCGCGTGGCAGCCTCCCGTCTTTGCAATGACGAACTCGGGTGGCTGAGGGCGAACCGAGCATGCCCCCCGTTGCTTGCCAGTGGCGCCTACCCTTCAACAGTCAATCAACTGCATGTGTGCAATCATTTCGCTTTCACTCGATCGGTTTCGGCACGACATCCGTGCGCGTCGCGCGCTCGCCTTTACAGTGCAGGGGACTTTACCGGAGGCACAGACCCTTTCCTGATGTTGGATGAAATGGATGTGCCCTTCAACGCAGGCACTCAACCGAATACCCAGGACCGATCATGAAAGCAAAAATCATTGTGACCATGCTGCTCGCACTGGCCAGCGCGACGGCGTTGTCTTCCGCTTTCGCTGACGACATGGTGGCCGCGCAGCAAGGCGACGGCGGCGGCATGACGTCTCAACAACAAGGCGAATTTCCCGGCATGGTCTGCCAGGGCTGCCACTAAATAAAGAAAACAACCCGAAAGCTGGCGACCAGCTTTCGGGTTGCGGCGATCGAGAGGCCGACCCGCTCAGTTGCTGTAGATCAGACCGCGAGCGACCCCATTGACGTAGATACGGCCATACGTGTTCCAGTCGCCCACCATCACGGCGTTGCCGCCGAATTGGTGCGTGTCATCGTTGAAGCGCGACCACGTTGCGCCGCCGTCGTCGGAGCGGAAGATGCCCCACTGGCCGTTGATCGTGCCTTCCACATAGACCGCAGCCGAGTACGGCCCGCCGGTTGCCGCCTTGCCCAGTGCGATATTGGTAGCGCCCAGCTTGCCGTTGGCGCCGGCAAAGGCGGTGAGCTTGGTCCACGTCGCGCCCGAATCCAGCGAGTGGTACACGGCATTGCCGTCGGCCACCCAGATATCGCCCTCGGCGTTCGGGTTCACCACCATCGACGTATCGCCCCAGGCATTCCAGGCCATGTTCGCGTTCACCGAGCCCTGGCTCAGCGTGAATGTATGGCCAGCGTCGGTCGACACGTAGACCTTGCCACGCTGCCAGCTCCAGTTTGCGCCGCCCGAATCGAACGCATAGACCTTGTTCGGGTTCTTGCGATCCACGGCCAGGCGATACGCGCGGAAGAAGCCATTCCAGGTGGCGGTGAACGCCGGCAGGTTGGTTTGTGTCCAGCTCGCACCATTGTTGGTGGTGTACGACGGCACCGAGTCTTGCGGCGCCCAGACAATGTTGTTGCGCGACGTGACTGCCACGCTTTGCACCTGGCTGGAGCTGTTCGCGCCACCGGCAGGCAGTGCCGCGAACTGCGACCAGCTATTGCCGGAGTCGCCGGACCAGAAGCCCTTGACGCCAGCACCGTTGGCATTGTCGACGCCGGTGACGGCAATGTAGGACGGATCGGCCCACGCCATGTCGACCGCATTGCCGCTGCTCCAGTTCGGCATAGGCGCCCTGGTCGGCCGCGTCGCGAGGTCCGTGATCACCCATGCGCCGATGTCGCCTGCGGCGTTGATCAGCTTGTACTGCGCGCCGGCCGGCGGTGCGACGGCGAACAGCGTGGCGGTCTCTTCCAGGTTGTCGACCTTGGGGCTCCAGGTCGGCGTAGCCGAAGACGCGTTGGTGGTTTCGCAGATGCCGCCGCCGTGCACGTGCATGATGTGGTCGCGGTTGGCCGGGTCGATCGTGACGTTCTCGATCCACCCGCGGCATGTGTCGGACGTATGCGGCATGTTGGCTTCGACTTCGCGCCAGGTGGTGCCACCGTCATCGGACAGTTGAATTTGCTTGCTGCCGTCGCTCCAGCCCGTCATGCCCACTGCAATGCGGGCCGTCGAGCCCGTGCCGTAGACGGACAGGCCGGCCATCCCCATGCTCGTGGAGCTGGCGAGCTGGGTCCATGTGCTGTTGTTGCTGCCGCCAAACTTGTAGAGATGGCTGGGGCCGCCTGCGCCCTGCACCTGAGGTGCTGTCGGGCGGAACGTCATGTAGAAGGTGCCGTCCGACGCCTTTACGACGTGCGGGATGTCGTAATTGGTCACGTTGGACGGGACCGCGACCGGCGACCACGTCGCGCCGCCATTGGTGGAACGGTAGAGCGTCGACGTCAATCCTGCCGCCTGGGCGTAGTCGGCAGCGACGGTGGCCCAGATGATCCACGTCGGCTGTCCGGTCCCCTTGAACGGCGTATCGAACACGATTTGCTCGACGCCGATCGGGGTGCCCCCGCCTGTCATCGTGGTGCTCGAGAAGCTCGTGACCTGGTTCCACGTATGGCCCGAGTCCGTGCTCTTCCAGATGCCGGCCTTGCGCGAGCCGAACATCAGCGTCGATGGATTCTGTGGGTCGACCGCCAGGCGTTCGCCATAGCCCCGGGCGTTATCGTTGCCGCCCACCGCGAACGGCAGGTCGTAGTGCGTCCAGGTGTTGCCGCGGTCGCTGGAAATGTAGATGCGGCCGTTGGCATTCCCCCCCACCGTATCGCCGGTCATCATGTAGACCAGTTGGTCGTTGTTCGGGTCGAGGGCGATGCTCTCAATACCGTGGTACTGGCCTTCGCCGGCGCCAAAACCAAGGCCGTCGGTGATGGGCGTCCACGTCGAATTGGTCGCGTTCCAGCGGTAGGCGCCGCCCACGTCGGTGCGTGCGTACAGCAGGCCGGGGTTGCTCGGGTGGTAGATCAGGCCGGTCACGTAGCCGCCACCGCCCCATTTGACGCTGGTCCAGCTGGTCCCCTGCTGGGTGGCGCTGGGCTTGCCACCGCCCGCCCCGCCGGTCTGGCCACCGTTGGTCGCCCCTGTGGTGCCGCCAACGACACCGCCTTGCGTCGCGGTGCCATTGCTGCCCTGCGTGCTATCGGATCCGCCGCCACAGCCAAACAGCACACACGCCGTGGCCGCCGCGGCAATCCATCGTTGGTTCATTTTGTTCATTGATCCACCCGGTTTCTGTTTTGTCGTCAAACCTGCGGCTCGGCCGCACAAACGGCTGACATACCCTACTAAAGAGGGGTATCGCGATTTGTGCCGCCATTGAACACAGCATGTCGCGGCGCATCAATCACAAATCAGGGTTGGTGAGCTTTATTGAGAATCGGCGTACGCAGATGGAATCGTGCTGCGGAGCCAACGAGCATGAGACTCACGGCTATTTGCACGCGGCATAGATCGACCCGCCTTTCTTGACAAAGACCAAGTGGCCATTCAAAGCTATGCCGACCCGGTATAGATCAAGGCAAGCATGGACATCCGCGAACTCAAGAGCTTCATCCGCGTGGCGCGTGCCGGCAGCTTTAGCCGCGCGGCTGCCGAGCTCTATATCGCGCAACCGGCGTTGAGCCGGCAGATTGCGAAGCTGGAAGCGGAGATTGGTGTGCCGCTACTGGTGCGGCACGGCCGAGGGGTGCGGCTGACAGCGGCCGGCTCACGCCTGCTGGAGCGCGCCGAGATGATCACGCACCTGCTGAGCGAAACCAGCGAAGACGTGCGCGCCAGCGCTGATGAAGAACGTGGACACCTCGCAGTGGGTCTGCCGCCGACGATGGGCGTGATGATCGGCGCCGAGCTGATACAGGACTTCTGCGCCCAATGGCCGCAGGTGTCGCTCCACGTGCGCGAGGGCCTCAGCAGTTCATTGCAGGAATGGGTACTGGATCGGCGGGTCGATCTGGCCGTGGTCTATAACCAGCCGCCGCTGGATGCCTTCAACGTGCGCCCACTCTTCAGCGAGCCGATGATCCTCGTGGGGCCGCCCGGTACCGAATCTGGCACCGAGGCCGGCAAGCGCGAATACCATATCCGCGACCTGGCCAGCCTTCCGCTCATCTTGCCGGGGTTGCCTCACAGCAATCGGCGCCTGGTCGAACAGGCCGCCGTTCAACACGGTGTGCGGCTGCGCGTTGCGCTGGAGGTGGAGAGCGTGGCGCTCACCAAGCAATTGGTGAAAGCCGGTGCGGGGTATTCCATCCTCACCTATATCGCCATCCAGGAGGAAATTGCGCGCGGTGAACTCGTCGCGCATCGCATCGCCCGCCCGGGCATTCGGTCAAGCGTGGCGATCACGACGCTGCGCGAGAATCCGCCCTCGCGCTTCGCCGCCGCCTGGACGAGCCTGCTGCAAAGCAAACTGCGGCGCTTTATCGCCACGGAATCGTGGAAGGCCGATGTGGTGTGGCCGAGCGACGCGGCACCCTAGTCGTTGGCACGAGCGATGCACCGCACCGACAATATTGCGATCAAACCGACAGGCACAGCTTGCCGAAATGCTTACCCGCCGCCTGATGGGCAAACGCCTGCGCAATCTGCTCCAGCGGGAATGTCTGATCGATGACGGGCTTGATGCCGGTGGCCTCAATGGCGCGCACCATGTCTCGCTGATGGCGGCGGCTACCGACAATCAAGCCCTGCAGGGTCTGGTGACGGCGCATTAGCTCAACCGTGGGGAATGCGCCCTCGATGCCGGTCAGCACACCAATCAGCGAGATATGGCCGCCCGTGCGGCAAGCGCGAATCGACTGCGCCAGCGTATCGGGCCCACCCACTTCGACGACTTGATCCACCCCGCGGCCCTGGGTGGCCTCGAGCACCTTCGCGGCCCAGTCCTGATCGCGGCGGTAGTTGATCGTGTAATCGGCGCCGAGTGCACGCACGCGCTCGAGCTTTTCGTCGGATGACGACGTGGCGATCACGCTCGCCCCCATACGCTTGGCAAATTGCAGCGCGAAGATCGATACGCCGCCCGTGCCGAGCACCAGCACGGTGTCGCCGGCCTTGATGCGCGCATCCACCACAAGGGCGCGCCATGCGGTGAGCCCCGCCGTGGTGAGCGTTGCCGCTTCGGCATGGCTGTAGCCGCGCGGTGCGTGTGTGAACCACTGGGCGGGCCGGACCACGTATTCACAGGCGTAACCGTCCACGCCGTCGCCCGGCACCGTCCGGAAATCGGACAGCGTCGCGCCGCCATCCAACCACGTCGGGAAGAAGGTCGACACCACGCTGTCGCCCACGGCAAATTCGTCTACGCCGTCGCCCACCGCTTCCACAACGCCGGCGCCGTCCGACATCGGAATGCGGCCGTCCGCAGTCGGCATCCGGCCCAGGACGACGCCCAGATCATGGAAGTTCAACGAGCTGGCGTGGATACGCACGCGGATCTCGCCGGCGCGGGGCCGGCCGGGGTCGGGCAGGTCAACACGTTGGAGGTTGTCGAGGCCAGCGGGCTGGCGCAGGGTAATGGCTTTCATGCGGAGGACTCCTCTGTGAGATCGATGAGATGGCAGCGCCATCGGCACAGCGTGGCGATTGCGGGCATTGTCGAGGCGTCTGTCGCTGGCCGCAAGAACGTACAATTTTCACCGGCACGATCCCTTTTGCCGGGATCAACGCATGCGACTCAAACGCCTGGATGACAAGAGCAGCCGCTGTGTGGAGGCGCTTAGCAGCGCGGATACCGGCATCCAGCGCGTTGTTACATTTTTCTTTGCCCGACTTGTCGATTTTGCGCCCCGTCATTCGACGTGCAGATAGAGACGCGAATCCTTTGCGGCTCCACCCCAAACCCTAAGGAGATACAACATGCGATTCATGGTTCTGCGATTGGCCGACAAGGACACCGAAGCCAGCGTGATGCCCAGCGAAGCACTGCTGACGGCCATGGGCAACTACATGGAAGAACTCGCCAAGGCGGGTGTGCTGCTTGGCGGCGAAGGGCTGCACCCAAGTTCGCGTGGGGCGCGCGTGGAATTCCACGGCGGCAAGCCGACGGTGATCGATGGGCCATTTACCGAGGCGAAGGAGTTGATTGCCGGCTACACGATGCTGCAGGTCAAGTCGGAAGAAGAAGCGCTGGAATGGGTCAAGCGCTGGCCGGCGCTGGATGCTGGCGGCAATGTGCGGTTGGAAATCCGCCGCGTGTTTGAAGCCGAAGATTTTGGTGCGGAATTCACGCCCGAAGCGCGCGAGCGTGAAGACCGCCTGCGTGCCGAGCTGGCCGCCAAGCAACAGTAGCGCTCGACGGTGACCGACACGGCGCAGATCCACCGCACCATCGACGCGGTCTGGCGCATGGAGTCGGCCCGCATCATCGCTGGGCTCGCGCGCCTGCTGCGTGACGTGGGCCTGGCGGAGGAGATGGCGCAGGATGCACTGGTGGCGGCGCTGGAGCAGTGGCCCGCATCCGGCATCCCCGATAACCCGGCGGCATGGCTCACCGCCACCGCCAAACACCGTGCGATTGATCGGCTGCGCCATCACACGCTAGCCGCGCAGAAGCACGTGCTGCTCGCGATTGAGCTGGAGATCGAACAGGAGCTGGCGCAGGCCGAGGCCGCCCGCGACGAAACGATCGGCGACGATCTGCTGCGCCTCGTCTTCATCGCCTGCCACCCGGTGCTGCCGCACGAGGGCCGCGTGGCGCTTACCCTGCGGCTGCTCGGTGGTCTCACCACGGACGAGATCGCCCGCGCCTTTCTCGTGCCGGAGCCCACTGTGGCGCAACGCATTGTGCGCGCCAAGAAGACGCTCTCTGCCGCACGCGTGCCGTTCGAACTGCCGGAGCCGGATCAGTTGGCCGAGCGGCTGTCTGCCGTGCTGCAGGTGATCTATCTGATCTTCAACGAAGGCTATGCCGCCACCTCCGGCGACGCATGGACGCGCCCCACGCTGTGCGAAGAAGCGCAGCGCCTGGGCCGCATCCTCGCCGGGCTGATGCCGCAAGAGCCCGAAGTGCATGGCCTGCTGGCGTTGATGGAGCTGCAGGCCTCACGCCTGCGTGCCCGTGTTGGCCCCGGTGGCCGCCCTGTCCTGCTGATGAATCAAGACCGGAGCCGATGGGACTACCTGCTCATCCAGCGTGGCTTTGCTGCGCTGGCACAGGCTGAATCATGCGGGCGCGGACTCGGGCCATACGGCTTGCAAGCCGCCATTGCGGCGTGCCACGCCAGCGCCCGCTGTGCAGAAGACACCGATTGGATACGCATTGCCGCGCTGTATGACGCGTTGGCACAGCTCACGCCCTCGCCCGTGGTGGAACTGAATCGCGCGGTGGCGGTGGCCATGGCGTACGGGCCAGCTGCCGGGCTTGCAATCGTCGATGCGCTCACGGCCGAACCGGCGCTGCGCCATTACCACCTGCTGCCCAGCGTCCGTGCGGATTTTCTTGCGCGCCTCAACCGCATGGACGAGGCCCGCGCGGAATACGAGCGCGCCGCCGCCCAGGCGCAGAACGGGCAGGAGCGCGCGCTGCTGCTCGAGCGTGCGGCCAAGTGCATCACACCCGAGTAATCGCGCTCCATTTGCGCTGATGCTGTAGAAGCACGTCTGCAGCAGATTGCGCGCCATCGCACATCCGGAATCTGTCTTTCGATATAAGAACACGCCATTGCGGATTGGCAACATCGAACACTGACTTCAATTCCCCTTACTGCTCAGAGACTTAGCGCAAAACGCGAGCATTGAAATATAGATGCTCCGATTTCTACGTATGCCGCTGCGGGCCGTGCAACGCAGAATGATTTGCAAGCGCAGGAGGTGCCGTTGAGGCGACCGCGCTCACGCAGATCCGTCATTCCGTTGGTTGCACAAGCGCAGAGGTGTTCAAGATGAGTCGCAAGTTCAAGGTCGTCGCCGTCTCGGGGAGCGTGCAAAGCCCCTCGCGGACACTCGTATTGGTTGAGCAGTTGCTGGCCGCCCTCGCCAAGGTCGCGCCCATCGACGTGCACCTCATCAAGCTTGAAGACCTGGCCCCGGCCATCGGCGGCGTGTCGTATCGCAACCAGTTGCCGAGCGCGGTGCAGGCCGAGCTGGCAGCCATTGAATCGGCCGATGTGCTGGTGGTGGCCAGCCCCGTGTATCGCGGCTCGTACACCGGGCTGTTCAAACACCTCTTCGATCTGGTCCACCATGAAGCGCTGATCGACGTGCCTGTGCTGCTGGCCGCTACGGGTGGCAGCGACCGCCACGCACTGGTGATCGACCACCAGTTGCGGCCCCTCTTCAGCTTCTTTCAGGCGCGCACGCTGCCGTTGGGCGTGTATGCGTCCGAGCAGGATTTCGGTGGCTACGAGATCACCAGCCAGGCGCTGCGCGAACGCATTGCCCTAGCAGCGTCACGCGCACTGCCGCTGCTGACCGCATCGCCTTCTGAAGACATCCGCACCGCCCCGGTGGCACAAGCCGCCTGAAGCCCGCTTCGTTTCGCCCCACCCCGTACCGGACACAGGACCATTGCGATGAGCCAATCTTCTTCCAACGCCAACATCAAGTTTGCCTATTGGGTGCCGAACGTCAGCGGGGGGCTCGTGGTCAGCACCATCCCCCAACGCACCGACTGGAGCCTCGAATACAACCAGAAGCTGGCGCAGACGGCCGAGAGCGCCGGCTTTGACTACGCGCTGAGCCAGATCCGCTTTACCGCCGGTTACGGCGCAGAGCACCAGCACGAATCGGTGTCGTTCAGCCAGGCCATCCTGCATGCCACGACCAAGCTGAAAGTGCTGGCGGCCATCCTGCCAGGGCCTTGGCACCCTGCGGTGGTTGCCAAGCAACTGGCCACCATTGACCACATCTCCAACGGCCGCATCGCCATCAACGTGGTCAGCGGCTGGTTCAAGGGCGAGTTCCAGGCGCTGGGCGAGCCGTGGCTCGAGCACGATGAGCGCTATCGCCGCTCCAATGAATTCATCCGCGTGCTCAAGGGCATCTGGACGCAGGACAAGTTCACCTTCAAAGGCGATTTCTACCGCATCAACGACTACACCCTGAGCCCCAAGCCGCTGCAGAAACCGCACCCGGAAATCTTCCAGGGCGGCAGCTCGCGCGCTGCACGCGACAACGCAGCCAGCGTGTCGGACTGGTACTTCACCAACGGCAACACGCCCGAGGGCATCAAGGCGCAGATCGACGATATCCAGCAGAAAGCCAAGGCCAACGGCCACAAGGTACGCATCGGGGTGAACGCCTTCATCATCGCACGCGACACCGAAGAAGAAGCCAAGGCGGTGCTGCAAGACATCATCGACCACGCACACGTGGAGGCAGTTCACGCCTTTGGCGATGCAGTCAAACAAGCCGGCAAAGCCTCGCCCGAGGGCGAAGGCAACTGGGCCAAATCCACCTTCGAAGATCTCGTCCAGTACAACGACGGCTTCCGCACCAACCTGATCGGCACGCCGCAGCAGATTGCCGAGCGCATCGTGCATCTGAAGTCGATTGGCGTGGACCTGGTCCTGGCGGGCTTCCTGCACTTCATCGAAGAAGTCGAGTACTTCGGCCGCAAGGTGCTGCCACTGGTGCGCGAGCTGGAAGCCCAGCGCGCCGCCACCAGCGCGCACGAGCCCCAGCCCGAGCCCGCCGCGTCCGTCGCCTGATCTGACAACCCGCGTTTCCCTGCATCGCGCCCGCTCGGCTGAACGGGCGCGAGGGAGTCGTGTTGCCTGTCGCTTTGCGGAGATCCGCCATGCCCTACACCGCTGCTGAACTTGCCGAATTTGCCACGCCGCTCGCACGGCACACCGCCGCACGTGACGCGGATACGCCATCGCCTGTGCGGGGCGTTGGCGTCCATGCTGTGCAGCCGGTGGCGCCCGCGCTCCGGTTGGCGGGCATCGACCTGTCGTTTGGCGGCATCCAGGCGCTTAGCGGCATCGACCTGACGGTGGCGACGGGTGAGATCCGTACCATCATCGGCCCCAACGGAGCGGGCAAGAGCTCGCTGGTCAACATCATCAGCGGCTTGTACCGGCCGGACCGTGGCGGCATCTGGCTGGATGGCCGGGCGTTCTCCAAGGTATTGCCGGCGCGACTGGCCCGTCTGGGCATTGCACGCACGTTCCAGAACCTCGCCTTGTTCAAGGGCTTGAGCGTACGCGACAACATTGCGCTGGGCCGTGTGCAGCACAGCCGTTCCGTCTTCGTCGAACAGTTGGTTGGCCTGGGCCGCGCGCGCCGCGAGCTGGCCGATGCGCGCGAGCGTGCCGCGCAAGCGATCGACTTTGTCGGCCTGTCCGACGTGCGAGACCAACTGGCCGGAACTCTGTCTTACGGACAGCAGAAACGCGTTGAACTTGCGCGCGCGCTGGTGGCACGCCCCCGCCTGTTGCTGCTTGATGAGCCGCTGGCCGGCATGACGGTCACGGAGAAGGCGCAAATGGCCGAGCTGATCCGCGCCGCGCGCGACCAATGGGGCACCACCATCGTGTTGATCGAGCACGACATCGGCATCGTGCTGGGCCTGTCAGATCGCGTGGCCGTGCTCGACTACGGCCGCAAGATCGCTGACGGCACGCCAGACGCCGTGCGTGACGACCCTGCCGTCATTGATGCCTACCTCGGCGTTGCCCACGAGGCCGAGCACAACGAAAGCAAGGCCGCATGATGGGCGATTTCGATTTCGCGTTCTTTGCCGAGGTGCTGGTCGGCGGCCTGCTCTCCGGCGTGATGTATTCACTGGTGGCGATTGGCTTTGTGCTGATCTACAAGACTTCGGGCGTCCTCAACTTTGCGCAGGGTGCGCAACTGCTGTTTGCGGCGCTCAGCTTTGTGAGTCTGGTGGAGCGCGGCTTGCCCTTCCCGCTCGCGTTGCTGCTCACGTTCGCGTTGATGCTGCTGCTGGGACTGGGCATTGAGCGCGTGGTGCTGCGGCCGCTGGTCAACCAGCCGCCCATCACGCTGTTCATGGCCACGCTCGGCCTGTCGTACGTGATCGAGGGCGTCGCGCAACTGGTGTGGGGCACACAGGTGCACGAGCTGAACCTTGGCATCTCCGATGCGCCCTTGCAGATCGGCGGCATCCTCGTCTCCAGCTTCGACCTGTTTGCCGCCGCCACCGCGGCCGTCATGGTGACCGTGTTGTCGGTGTTCTTCCGCTACACCCGTGTGGGGCTGGCGTTCCGCGCCGTGGCAGACGACACGTTTGCGGCCATCGCTGTCGGCCTACGCCTGCCGCGCATCTGGGCGACGGTGTGGGCCACGGCTGGCGTGATCGCCCTGGTGGCCGGGCTGCTGTGGGGCGCGCGCCTGGGGGTGCAGTTCTCGCTGTCGCTGGTGGTGCTCAAAGCGCTGCCGGTGCTGGTGCTGGGCGGCTTCGATTCGATTCTTGGCGCAGTGGTCGGTGGATTGATCATCGGCGCGCTGGAAAAGCTGGCCGAGGTGTATCTCGGCCCGTTCGTCGGCGGCGGCATCGAAAGCTGGATCGCCTACGTGGCCGCGTTGGCTTTCCTGCTGGTCAAACCCGGCGGGCTGTTCGGCCTGCGCCCCGCCGAGAGAGCCTGAGAGAACCCACGCCATGACAACTGCATTGGATTCCACGTCTGCCCCTGCGGCACACAGCACCGTCGCGCGGGGCACCTTGCGCTGGCCCGTCTGGGCAACGCCTGCGGTGACCCTGCTGCTGGCCTACTTCGTGGTGCCGCTGGTGGCATCGGACTACTGGCTGGACGCCATCCTCATCCCCTTCCTGGCGCTGGCGCTGGCGGCGGTGGGCCTGAACTTGCTGACCGGCTACGCGGGCCAATTGTCGGTGGGCTCCGCCGCCTTCATGGCAGTGGGTGCGTTTGCGGCCTACAACTTCAACCTGCGCATTGAGGGCCTGCCGTTACCGGTCAGCATCGTGCTGGCCGGGCTTTCCGCCACCGCCATCGGCGTGGTGTTCGGCCTGCCCAGCCTGCGCTTGCGCGGCTTCTACCTGGCCGTGTCGACGCTGGCCGCTCAGTTCTTCGTGCAGTGGGCGCTGACCAAATACGGCTGGTTCAGCAACAACAACGCATCGGGCGTAATCGATGCGCCGCCCATCGTGGTGGCAGGCTTCGCGTTCGATACGCCGGCGCTGCGCTATGTGTTCGCGCTCACGGTGGTGACGCTCCTCACCGCGCTGGTCTGGCGGCTCGTACACACGCCCACCGGTCACCATTTCATAGCTGTGCGCGACAACGAACTGGCCGCGCGCGTGACCGGCGTGCCCGTGCTGCGTACCAAGCTGCTGGCCTTTGCCATCTCGTCGTTCGTCATTGGCGTGGCGGGTGTGCTGTGGGGCTTCGTCTACCTGCGCACCGTGGAGCCTGCGGGCTTCAACCTCGATCGCTCGTTCCAGATTCTGTTCATCGTCATCATCGGCGGCTTGGCGACCATCCGGGGCGCGTTCCTTGGTGCGGCGCTGGTGGTGGTGTTTCCGTTGCTGCTCTCCCGCTTTGGGGCCTTCGTGTTCGGCAGCCGGTTCGATTCCGGTGTACTGGACCTCAGCCAGCGCATCGTGATCGGCGCGCTCATCGTGGCCTTCCTCATTGCCGAGCCCCAGGGCTTGGCCGCCTTGTTGCAACGTGTGGGGCAGCGCGTGCTGCGCCGGATAGGCAAGGCAGCACGCTCGGATTCTCAAACCTGATTTCCCTCTCTTTCTCCATTCAACCTACGTCGTATCGACATCAGGAGCATTGGCACCATGTCCCTCCCCCGCACCATCAAGATGGCGTTGCTGGCCGGCGCGCTTTCGATCTTCGGCCTGGGCGCACAAGCCGCCCATGCGGATGAGCAGTTCTTTCCGCTGCAAAGCTACCGCGTCGGCCCCTACGCAGCCGGCGGCACGGGGTTCTTTGGCGGCTTCATCGATTACCTGAACCTCATCAACACACGCGACGGCGGCGTGGGCGGCGTCAAGCTGACCTGGGAAGAAGGTGAAACGCAATACGAAGTGGAACGCGGCGTGGAGGTGTACGAACGCCTGAAGACGCACCCCGGCATCGCCACGTGGAACCCGCTGTCGGTGGGCATCGCCTACGCCCTGCTCGATCGCGTGACCGCCGACAAGGTGCCGCTGCTGACCATCAACCACGGCCGCACCGATACCACGGACGGGCGCGTGTTCAAGTACATCTTCCCGCTGCTGCTCAACCCGTACAGCGAGACCTCGGGCATCGTGAACTACATCGGCACCAAGGAAGGCGGCCTCGACAAGCTCCAGGGCAAGAAGATCGTGGTGCTGTATCACGGCTCGCCGTACGGCAAGGAGACGATCCCCATCTACGAACTGCTGGCGAAGAAATACGGCTTTACCGTGCAGCAGATTGAAGTGCCGCACCCGGGCAACGAACAGCAGTCGCAGTGGCTGGCCATCCGGCGCGCCAAACCCGATTACGTCGTGCTGCGCGGCTGGGGCGTGATGAACCCGGTGGCGCTCAAGACCGCACAGAAGACCGGGTTCCCGGCCGACCACATCATCGGCAACGTGTGGTCCAACTCGGAAGAAGACGTGATTCCGGCCGGCGATGCCGCCAAGGGCTACGTGGCCATCACCACGGTGGCGGCCGGTGCGCAGTACCCGGTGCTGCAGCAGATCACCAAGACGCTGTACGACAACGGCAAGGGCAACCTGCAGGACAAGAAGCGCATCGGCAGCGTGTACCACAACCTCGGTGTGCTCAACGGCATCCTGAATGTGGAAGCCGTCCGCATCGCGCAGGCCAAGTTCGGCAAGCGCACGTTGACGGGCGATGAAGTCCGCTGGGGCCTGGAGAACCTGAAGATCGATCAGGCCCGTGCAGCGGCGCTGGGCGCCAAGGGCCTGTTCCACTCCATCAACGTCACGTGGGACAACCACGAGGGCGATGGCCGCGTCGCCTTCCAGCAATGGGACGGCACCAAGTGGAACGTGATCTCCGACTGGATCGCGCCGGACTGGAAGCTGCTGCGGCCCATCATCGAAAAATCGTCGCTGGCGTATGCCAAGGAGAAAAACATCAAGGTGCGTACCAGCATCAACGATTGACGCCTTCTCCCTTTGCCACCTTCCCCGATCTGACGGAGGTTTGACATGACCAAAACGCACGCCAGCACCCTCTTCGGCGCTGAGTACGAGGCCCTTGCGCAGAAGTACCGCCCCATCTTCCTGCGCATCCGCGACACCGCCCTGCAGCGCGAACACGAGCGGCAGCTCGGCGTGGACGCCATCCAATGGCTCAAACAAGCGCGCTTTGGCGCGCTGCGCGTGCCGGTGGAATACGGCGGCGACGGCGCCACGTTGCCGCAGTTGTTCCAACTGCTGATTGAACTGGCTGATGCGGATTCCAACATCGTGCAGGCGCTGCGCGGGCACTTCGCCTTTGTGGAAGACCGCCTGAACGCACCGCGCGACGCGCGCACCGAGGTCTGGCTGCGGCGCTTCGCGGCAGGTGATCTGGTCGGCAACGCGTGGACAGAGGTGGGCGACGTGGCCATTGGTGACGTCATCACGCGCGTGTCCAAACAGGATGGCCGCTGGGTGGTCAACGGCCGCAAGTACTACAGCACCGGCAGCATCTTTGCGGATTGGGTGGACCTGTATGCGCGCCTGGAAGACGGCACGGATGTGATCGCCGCCGTCAACTCGCACCAACCCGGCGTCACGCATCATGACGACTGGAACGGCTTCGGGCAGCGCACCACGGGCAGTGGCACCTCGGTGTATGAGAACGCCGCCGTGGAAGACGAGAACATCTTCCCGTTCAGCAGCCGCTTCAAGTACCAGACGGCGTACTACCAGCTTTTCCACCTGGCCACACTGGCCGGCATTGCGCGCGCCATCACGCGGGAAGTGGCGCAGCAGGTCCGCGAGCGCAAGCGCATTTTCAGCACCGGCAACGCGCCGGCCGTGGCGCAAGACGTGCAGGTGCAACAGGTGGTGGGCGAGGTGTCCGCCCTGGCGTACGCGGCCGAAGCCACCGCCATCCGCGCCACCTTTGCAGCGCAGCGTGCCTACGACGCGCACTGGGCCGGCGATGACGCACAGGAGCGCCAGGCCAATATCGAAGCGGAACTGGAATCCGCACAGGGCCAGGTGGCGGTCTCGGATTTCGTGCTGCGCGCCGCCACGCAGTTCTTCAATGCGCTCAGCGCGTCGGCCACGGCCACGAGCAAGGCGCTGGACCGCCACTGGCGCAACGCGCGCACGGTGGCCTCGCACAATCCGCTGATCTACAAGGCGCGCATCGTGGGCGACTGGCACATCAACGGCACGGAGCCGCCGTACGTCTGGCAGATCGGCGCCGGGCCCGGCACGGTGGCGGCGGAAGCCACACCGCCGGTTGCCAAGGCGGCTTGAGGGCGCTGGCGATGAGCGACTCCGCTGCCCTGCTGCACGTCCATGCCGTCGAGGCGACTTACCAGAACGCCATCGTGGCCCTGCACAACGTGAGCCTCACCGTGCAGCGGGGTGAGGTGCACGCGCTGCTGGGCGCGAATGGCGCGGGCAAATCGACCACGCTCAAGGCGATCTCCAACCTGCTGCTGCCTGAGCGTGGGCAAGTGACGGCCGGCACCATTCACTACGACGACCACGATGTCGCGCGGACCACGCCCGCGCAGTTGGTACGCCTGGGGCTGGTGCAGGTGCTGGAGGGGCGGCGCTGCTTTCCCAATCTGTCCATCGAGGCCAACCTCATTACGGGCGCGCTGGGCCGCAGCGCTTCGCGCGCAGAAACCGCTGCTGATCTGGAACGCGTGTACGCGATCTTCCCGCGTTTGTATGAGCGCCGCCGCATTGCTGCCGGGCTCACATCGGGCGGCGAGCAGCAGATGGCCGCCATTGGTCGTGCATTGATGTCGCGCCCGCGCCTGCTGGTGCTGGACGAGCCATCGATGGGCCTGGCGCCGCTGGTGGTGCAAGACATCTTTGCGCGGCTGCGGCAGCTCAACCGTGAGGAAGGGCTGTCGATCCTGGTGGCGGAGCAGAACTCCACCGTCGCCCTGCAATACGCGGATCGTGCGACGGTGCTGGAGGCGGGCGTCACCGTGCTCAGTGACACCGCCCATGCGCTGCGCCAGCGCCAGGACATCCAGCACTTCTATTTCGGCCGCGACGTGGCGCGGCAAGCGCCGGCATTGGCGTAGTTGCCTACTCCCTCTGGCCCATCCTCTTTCCGATTCTTCATGACGACCGAGACGGCGATCCCTCCTGAAATCGACATTCCGGCGACACCCATCCGCCAGTCCGCCAAGGCGCTGGCTGCCCAGTTCGCACAGACCGCCGTGGAACGCGACGCCGCCGGTGGCACACCGCTGGCCGAGCGCAATGCGCTGCGGCGCAGCGGCCTGCTGGCGTTGTCGATTCCCAAGCACTACGGCGGACACGGCGCCAGTTGGGCCGAGACCCTCGACACCGTGCGTGAGTTTGCGCAGGTGGATAGCTCCATCGCACACGTCTACGGCTTTCACCATCTGCTACTGGCGACCGTGCGCCTATTCGCGCGGCCAGACCAATGGGAACCGTGGTACGAACAGACCGCGCGCAAGCACTGGTTCTGGGGCAATGCGCTCAACCCGCTGGACGACCGCACCATCGTACGCCGCTTCGACGGCTGGTACGAGTTCTCCGGCAAGAAGAGCTTCTGCTCCGGCGCGCTGGATTCACAGATGCTGATCGCCTCGGGGCTGGACGAGCATAGCCGCAAGCTGCTGATTGCCGCCGTGCCCACCGCGCGCGCCGGCATTACCATCAACCACGACTGGAACGCCTTTGGGCAACGGCAGACCGACAGCGGTAGCGCCCTGTTCGAGAAAGTCCGCGTGGAAGACAACGAACTGCTGCGCGATCCGGGGCCGCTTACCACGCCGTTCTCGTCATTGCGTCCGCTGCTGGCCCAGCTTGTCTTCGTGCATGTATTTCTCGGGCTGGCAGAAGGTGCATTCGAGCAGGCCAGGCACTACACGCTGCATGAAGCACGCCCGTGGCATCGATCCCCCGCAGAACGCGCCAGCAAGGACGCGTATACGTTGGCGCACTATGGCGAGTTGTTTGTCGGCCTGGAAAGCGTGCGGCTGCTGGCACAGCGGGCAGCCACACGCTTTGATGAGGCTTGGGCACAAGGCGCCGTGCTCACCGCGCGCGAGCGTGGCCATGTGGCCGTTGCCGTGGCCACGGCCAAGGTGGCGGCCACGCGGGTCGGGCTGGATGTGACTAGCCGGATGTTTGAGACCACCGGCGCACGCGCCACGCACGGCGCGCTGGCGCTGGACCGCTTCTGGCGCAACATGCGAACCCAGACGCTGCACGACCCGGTCGACTACAAGCTCCACGAGTTGGGCGACTGGGCGCTGAACGGCGCACTGCCTGAACCCTCCTTTTACTCCTGAACCCGACGGAATGGACACCTATGGCGACGTTCCCTGTATGGCCTCCGCCGCCGGGCCATGCGCCAGCGGCCAGCACGCCAGCGTGGATCTTTGAAGACCCGCGCTCACGCGCGCTGCTCGATGAAGTTGAACAAGTGGCGCCCAGCGATGCCACCGTCTTGATCTCCGGTGAAACCGGCACCGGCAAGGAGCTGATCGCCCGCTATCTGCACAACCGCAGTACGCGGCAGGACGGCCCGTTCGTGGTGGTCAGCTGCGGCGCCTTTTCCGACACGCTGGTGGATGCGGAACTCTTCGGCCACGAAAATGGTGCGTTTGCCGGCGCCTTCGGCACGCAGGTGGGCTGGTTCGAGCAAGCCAACGGCGGCACCATCTTCCTGGACGAAGTCAACGACCTGCCGCTGCCGGTGCAGAACAAGCTGCTGCGTGTGCTGCAGGAGCGCGAAATCGTGCGCTTGGGCGGACGGGCACCCATCCCGGTCGATTTGCGCATCGTAGCGGCCACGACCGTCGACCTGGAAACGCTGGTCCAGGAAAAGCGCTTTCGCAAGGACCTCTACTATCGGCTGAACGTCGTCAACCTCAATGTCCTCACGCTGAAGGAACGGCCGGGCGACATCGTGCCGCTCGCGCGCTACTTCATCGACACCTACAGCAAGCGGCTCGGCCATGCCCGCCCGACGCTTGCTCCTGAGGCGGAGCACCTGCTCACCCATGCCCCGTGGCATGGCAACGTGCGCGAGCTTGAAAACGTCATCCACCGGACGCTGCTGCTCTGCGACGGCAACACCATCGACGCCACCAGCCTGCGCCTGTCGAACCGGCCCAGCTGCACAACCCATGCGGAAAGTTCACCGCCCGCCTTGCCCGTAAGCACACCACCTGCACAGACACCGGTGGATGTCGGCACAGACGATGTCGGCGCGCTGCGGAAGGCAATCCAACAGCTCTGCAATGCCAACGTGGCGGATGTCTATCAGGTGGTGGAAGACGCCCTGTTCCGCGAGGTGTTCCGGTATTGCCACTACAGCCAGAGCGAGACAGCGCGCCTGCTGGGCATCAGCCGCAATGTGGTGCGTGCCCGGCTTATTCGTCTGGGCGAGGTGGGCGCGCCGCGCAAACCACCGTTTGCCTCCACCACGTCGGCAACACCGCACGAAGACACGGTCGGCACGTAGCTTGCTGGGCAACTTGGGTTGCACATTGACTGGCCCAAGTTGTGAACCGTTCTTCCTCCTCCCTCCAAAGCATCCAGGCCTTGCGGGGCTTTGCTGCGCTCTACGTTGTCGTATTCCACTCGGGCCTGGCGCTGGCCCATGCAGACGTCCCTGCCCTGGCGTGGCTCACCGCGCATGTGATCAAGCGCGGGCACGTGGGCGTGGATGTGTTCTTCGTCATCAGCGGCTTCATCATTGCGTGGGTTGCTGTGCTCGGCCAAGGTCACGGCAAGGCACCAGAGACGCCGGGGGACTTTCTCGTCAAACGCGCGTTCCGGTTGGCGCCGCCGTACTGGTTGATGTCCGTGCTGCATTCCGCCTGGCTCAATCCGGTATCGACGGGGGTGTTGCTGACCTCGCTCGCGTTCATGCCGCAGGCCAATGCGGATGCCCCGTATTTCGGGTATCCAGCGCTCTACGTGGGCTGGTCGCTCAACTACGAGGCATTCTTCTATGGGTTGTGCGCGCTGGGCTTGGCGCTGTTTGGCCGGCGTGCGCTGTGGCTGGTGGCGCTGGCGCTGTTCACCACGACGATCATCGTGCCGTTCTGGCACAGCGGCGTGGTATTGCGCGACCCGGAAGCGCTCTACGCATGGGCCACACCCATGCACGCGATGGCCGCCAACCCGCTGGTGCTGGAGTTCCTGCTGGGCGCGGCGCTGGCGTGGGTCTATGCGCTGCACCGGCGGCGCCTGACGCCCACCATTGCGCGCGTGCTGCTGGGGCTAGGGCTGGGGGCGTTCCTCATCTCGGTGATCGGGCCGGCGCCCAAGTTCGACCTGTTCTGGCGCGGGCTGCCCGCTGGCGCGCTGTTGGCCGGGTTGGTCGCCATGGAACACTGCGGCGAGCTGCGTGTGCCACGCATGGCCGTCTGGCTGGGTGAACTGTCGTACGCGCTGTACCTGGTGCACCCCAGCGTGATCGAGGCCACGCATCGGCTAGTGGGCGTGCTGGCGCCGGAGTGGATCGGCTCGCAGTTGCTGTTGTTTGCCATCAACCTGTCGGTGACGCTGGTGCTGGCCGTTCTGCTGCATCGCTCTGTCGAGCAGCCCTCCATTGCACTGGGCCGCCGCGCGATCGAATGGATGCACAACCGGCGGCACACGCGGCGTGCACGGCTGGGGCTGCAGAAGCCGTGAGCAGCGCATAACGTTTCCGGTTTTTATTCGTTCCCCGCTCGACAGGCGTCTCACACAATGGCTGCCTCAGAAACAATCTGTCGCACGCCATGTCCGCTCGTTCCGCTGGGTTCCGTTTTGCTTCCGCCGCACTGGCCGCCACTTCTCTGTTGACGGCGGCCGCCGCGCACGCCGATGCCACACTCGACAAAATCCAGCAGCGCAAGAAGCTGGTGGTGGGCGTGGTGCTGTCGGGTGGGCCGTTTGGCTCCATCGACCCGGCCACGCAGCGGGCAACGGGCTTCAATGTGGACCTTGCACAGGCGCTGGCCCGCGGGCTCGGCGTGGAAGTCGAAACCGTGCAGGTGCAGCCGTCCAACCGTGTGCAGTTTCTGCAGCAGGGCCGCGTGGATGTGCTGGTGGCATCCATGGAGCTGAACCCGGAACGCGCCGAACTGCTGGCCCATGTGCCCACACCCTACTACCGCGTGGGCGGCGTGGCGCTGGTGCCCAAGGACAGCCCCGTGCGGCAGTGGAGCGACTTGAAGGGCAAGGACGTGTGCCTATCGCAAGGCAGCAGCTATACCAAGCCGCTGGCCGCCGAGATTGGCGCCACGCCCAAGGGCTTCAAGAGCCCGGCTGAATCGCTGCTGGCGCTGCGCGGCAACAACTGCGCGGCCGCCGTGCACGACGCCACGCTGCTGCAGCCGCTGCCGCGCACCAACCCCGAATGGAAGGACTACCGCATCGTCGGCCCCGACCTCATCCCCGCACCGACCGTCATCTGGGCGCGCAAGGGCGAGAACGACACCGTGGCCGCACTCGACCGCGTCGTGCAAGGCTGGCACCGCACCGGCTGGCTGATCGAAACCGAAAAGAAGAACGGCATCCAACCGCCCTCGCCCGCCCTGGTGGAGTGGCATGACAAGCTGAAGGCCAATCGCAGCTGATTGAGTCTTTGAGGATCTGCCGTTGACCGACGACCTGCTCCTGCGCGCAATCGCGCTGGTCCGCCACACGGGCCTCGACTACGGCTTTCTGGCGGAGGCCTACGAGCGCACCTCGCTGCTGCAGGGCGCAAAGACCTCGCTACTGGTGATGCTGAGTACCGTGGTGCTGAGCCTCGTCTTTGGCGTGGGGCTGGCGCGCTTGCTGGTGTCGCCGCACAAGCGTGTGGCGTGGCTCGCACAGGGCTTTGTTGAACTCACGCGCAACACGCCCACGCTGGTGCAGTTGTGCTGCGCATTCCTGGTCGTCAATACGCTCATTACGCAAGCGTTGGCGCAGTGGCATTTGACCAATCCGCTCACGCCGTTCTTCTGGGCGGTAACGCTGCTGTCGCTGCACAAGGCGGCGTTCCATGCCGAAGCATTGCGCGCCGGCATCGAGGCCGTGCCGCCCGCCATGCTCGAAGCTGCCACCTCGCTGGGCTTCAACGCACGTGAACGCCTGTGGCGCGTGCAACTTCCGCTGGCATTTCGCGCCGCACTGCCCTCGCTGATGAACAACACAGTGGAGCTGGTGAAAGCCTCGTCGCTGGCGTCCGCCATTGCGGTGGGCGACATCACCTACAGCGCACTGATGATCTGGACGCAGCGGGACAACGTGCTCGAATGCATGGTGCTGTTGCTGCTGTTCTACGGCGTGGTCACCTATGCCGTGCACGCCGCTGGGCTATGGCTGGAGCGCCGGCTGCGCATGCCCGGCTACGGCACCGCTGGCCATGGCCATGCCATCACCGGAGCGCCCGCCCATGCCTGACAGCCTGTTTGCGACCCTGCTGCAATGGGCGCCCGCGCTGTTGCGGGGGCTGGGCATCAACATCGGCATCAGCCTGTTGGCGGTCGGTCTCGGCTCGCTGGCTGGGCTCGCGGTGGGCGCGCTGCATCTGTCACCCACACGCAGCATTCAGCGCCTTGCTGGCACCTATGTGGTGGCCTTTCGCAATGCGCCATGGCTCGTGCTGGTGTACGGCATAGCGTATGCGGTGCCATTCGAAATTGTCGTGCGTGGCCATGTGGTGCCGCTTCCCGACTGGTTCAAGGTGACGCTCGCATTGGCGCTCCCCGCCAGCGCACACGTGGCGGAAATCTTCCGTGGTGCTGTGCTGTCGATTCCGTCCACCCAATGGGAGGCGGCAGCATCGCTGGCGTTTACGCGGCGCGACATCCTCTGGCGCATCGTTCTGCCGCAGTGCGTACGCCGCATGCTGCCCTCTTGGATGAACCTGTATGCCGTCATCACCATGGGCACCGCAATGGCCTCGCTGGTGGGCGTGCACGACCTGCTCGACACCGCGCAGATCGCCAGCAACACCATCAACCGCACGCCCTTTACGGTGTTGACGTACTTCAGCGTGCTGGCCTTGTTCTTCCTCTATTGCTACCCGATTTCGCGCCTGACCCGGCGCCTGGAGCGCCTGCATGTCGTTGCCTGATCTGTTGCCCGATCTTCTGCCGTTGGAGGCGCCACCTGCTGATGCTCGCGCCATGGCCCCACTGGTTGCATTGCGCGACGTCCACCTGACCTTCGGAACCACGCACGTGCTGCGCGGCATTGATCTCGACGTGCATCGCGGTCAGGCGGTCTCGATCATCGGGCCCTCGGGTTCGGGCAAGTCGACACTCCTGCGCTGCATCAGCGGTTTGCTACGCCCGCAGCGCGGCAGCATCACGGTGGACGGCATTCGCGTCGACCAGCTCACCACCGAAGCCGACACGATTGCCCTGCGCAAGCGCATCGGTTTCGTGTTCCAGCAATACAACCTGTTTCCGCATCTGAGCGTGCTGGATAACCTGACCGCTGCACCAGTGCGCGTGCTGGGCCGTAGCCGCCAAGAGGCGGAGTCCGACGCGCACGCGCTGCTCAAGAAGGTAGGCCTGGCCGACAAGGCGCGCGCCTATCCTGGCCAACTCTCCGGCGGGCAACAGCAACGTGTGGCGATTGCCCGTGCATTGGCGATGCGCCCGGAGCTGATCCTGTTCGATGAAGTCACCTCCGCGCTTGACCCCGAAACCGTGGGCGAAGTGCTCAACGTGATCGGCGAACTGGTCGATGATGGGCTGACCTGCGTGCTGGTGACGCACGAAATGGCGTTTGCACGCGCCATCAGTGATGAGGTGGTGTTCACGGAACACGGCGTGGTGGTCGAGCGTGGGCCTGCGGAGCAGCTGTTCTCCTCACCCACCAGCGAACGCACGCGCGCATTTCTGTCGCGCGCGCTGTCTGGGCACACCGGCGCCCGGCCGGCCACGCACGCGCCGTGGCACGCCGCCTTTACCAGCGCGGCGTTTGCGGTTTGATTGGCTGAGCTCACCCGCCAATGGCATGCAACGCCGCCGCCGGCGCGTGCTGCAACGCCTGCGCCAGGTCTGCAATCAAATCATCGGCGTCTTCCAGCCCCACGTGCAGGCGCAGCACAGCACCGGCCTGGTTCCACTGTGCATGGTCGACTAGGCGCTCCGGGGCAACCACGGTGACGAGGCTTTCGTAACCGCCCCACGACGCGCCAATGGCAAACAAGCGCAGAGCATCGGCCACGCGCTCTGCCGCGTGCACGTCCGCGCCTTCGAGCACAAACGACACCAGGCCGTTTGCGCCCTTGAAATCCCGCTTCCATAACGCGTGCCCCGGGTCATCTGGCAGCGCGGGGTAATACACCTGGCCGACACCCGGTTGCGTTTGCAGCCACTGCGCGATGCGCGTGGCGTTGCGCTGGTGCTGCGCCATGCGCACTGGCAGCGTGCGCACGCCACGCAGGGCGAGGTAGGCATCGTCCGCACCGATGGTGAGGCCCAGCACGTCGTGCGCGGCGGCAATGCGCGCGGCCACGGCTTCGGTGCGGGCAATGACAGCGCCCAGCATCACATCCGAATGCCCGGCCACGTACTTGGTGGCGGCCAGCACGGAGATATCCGCGCCCACATCGAGCGGGCGAAACAGGATGCCCGACGCCCAGGTGTTGTCTGTCGCCAGCACGATGTCATGACGCCGCGCCACGCGGGCAATGGCGGCCAGGTCATAGATTTCGTACAGCAGTGACCCCGGCGATTCCGTATAGATGAGCCGCGTATGCGGCCGGATGGCCGCTTCAAGCTGTCCGTTGGCAGGGTCGACATACGACAGCTCAATGCCCAGCCGCTGCAAGAGCGCCGCATCGAGCCGGCGCACGGGCGCGTAGATGCTATCCGTCACGATGACGTGGTCACCGGGTGAGAGCAGCGCCAGAAACGTCAGCGAAATCGCCGACAAGCCAGACGGCACCAGGAACGCGCGCACGCCGCCTTCCAGTGCCAGCAATGCCTCCTCCAACGCACGGTGCGTCTGCGATCCATGGCGGCCGTAGCTGGCGATGTTCTCGCCGGCCTTGCGACGCGCTTGCACGTCGTGCTGGGCGGCCGTGTTTGCATGGCGCACGGTGCTGGTGCGCTCAATAGGCACGTTGACGGGCGCGGTGCCATTTACAAACGGCGGGCTGCCTGCGTGCACGATGCGGGTAGCAAGCGCTTCAGCGGCATGGCGGGTGTCGCGTGTCATTGCGCCTCCACTTCGTTCGCTTGAACTCGCGCTTGGGCGCTTGCATCGGGCACACCCGGTGTGAAGCTGGCGCGCTCCTGCGCATCCAGCTGTGCGACGAGGCCGATTTCCCAGGCGAGGTAACCACGCGCGGCATCAAGGTTGCCGTCGTGGCGATCGTGCACAAAGAAGAGGTAGTCGATGCGCTCGACGTCCGTCGGCAACGCGGGCGTCGCCTCCAGCGGATACCCGGCAGCGTGCCAAGCCGCAATGCCGCCATCCAGGCGCCGCACAGAGGCAGCCCCCTGTTCGAGCAGATCCACCGCGGCCAGCGCGCTGACGGCGGGGTCATCATCCACCAGCACCACATGCGCACCGCGTACGTCGACCAACTGGCGCCGTGTCGCCCACTGTGCGCCGGGGATATGCCCTGCGCGATAGGCCGCGCTGCTGCGCAGGTCGAATACCTGCACCTGCCCGTGCGCAAAGGCATTGCGCAGCGCGCCGGCATCGATGCCCGATGGCGCGGCCGGATGCCAGGCGACATCATCTTGCGCCAGCGCAGCGGCGTTCGCCTCACTAAGGCCACCCTCCAGCACAACAGCGTCGTGGCCCATCTGCCGCAACCAACTGACGATGACCGGCGCACGAATACCGTCGTCGTCAAAGACGATCAGCCGCGCGCCGCGCACGCCAACGTATTGGTCGGTCGCTTGCAGCAACTGGCCGCCCGGCGCATGCACCGCACCGGGCAGGCTGCCACGCGCAAACGCCTCGGCGGTGCGCACGTCGAGCAGGAAGACCGTGCGTGCAGCGCGCAGCCGCTCGGCTTGTACGTCGGCGGCGGTGATGCTGGGCACGCCAAACCGTCGCGACAGCTCGGCCGCCGCTTCTTGTGCGCGGCGGCGCGCCGGCACGTCGATCGTATCGGGGTAACGCCGGTCTGCACCGTGTTCCAGCGTGAGGCCATGCAGTTGCCAGCCCTGCGTGCCGTTTTCCAAGGCATAGATGGGATTGCGCAACCCGAGATTGCGCAGCGTTTGCGCACCGATGATGCTGCGCGTGCGGCCCGCGCAGTTGACGACGACAGGCGTGTCGTCATCGGGGATGATCGCGGGCGCACGTAGTGCCAGCTCCCCATTCGGGCATGACACCGCACCGGGAATCGTCATGCGGCGGTATTCCGCGACGGTGCGCCCGTCCAGCAGCACGTGGCGCTTGTGCTCCCGCTGCCAGGCCGCGAGTTCGCCCGCCGTGATGTGCGGTGTGTGATAGGCCAGCTCAGCCAGTTCGCCAAAGGTCTTGGATGGCACGTTGATGCCCTGGAACAGCGCCAACCCCGCGGCCCGCCACCCTGCGTTACCGCCCTCCAGCACATGCACATTGCCGTAACCCAGATCAGCCAGGCGCCGGGCGGCTTGTGTGGCAAGCGCACCGCCATCGTCGTCTGTCACCACCAGGCGCACATCGCGCCGAGGCGCTAGCCGCGTCGCTTCCACCTCCAGCCGGCTATAGGGGACCGGCGTGGCGAGAAAGAGATGCCCTTCGCCAAATTCCCCGGCTTCGCGCACATCGAACAGCGCGATCTCTGCACCGTCGTGCAGCCAGGTTTTGAGCGTGGTGGCGGGGATGGGGGGAATGGACATGCGTGCCTCGCGCGTTTCTGCGTGTTCTGCGGTTCTAGGAGGCAGCCATGGTAGGCACGCCAGCGCACGCGCGCGAACGAAGCGATGCGTCTATCCATATGCAGGATCGTGCGTTGGTGGCGCGGGTTCGGCGCTCTACACTGGGGCATCTTTCTTCTGCCTCTTTTCTGCGCCGGACCGCCATGAGCCTCGCCCAGCAACGCGAACACGCCATCCAACAAACCCTCGCCGCCATCCGCGCCATTGCCGCGCAGGATGGCATCACCCGTGCGTCGCTCACGCGCATTGCCGACCGGCTGCAGGAGCTGGCCGCGCAAGAGGCACTGTTTCCGTTCGACGCCTTTCCACCGCCGCCTACCGACGATGCCGACGCCTCGAGCCGCTATCTGCTGCATGAAGACAGCGACAAGACTTTCGCGCTGTATCTGAACTCCATCAACCCCGGCAAGACCACGCCGCCGCACAACCACACCACGTGGGCGGTGATCGTCGCGCTGGAAGGCGAAGAACTGAACCGCGTCTACACCCGCACCGATGATGGCCACGACCCGGAGCACGCCACGCTCGATCTGTCGCGCGAGGTGGTGGTAAGGCCCGGCACGCCCATCACCTTTCTGGACGACGACATCCACAGCATCCACGTGGTCGGCAACAAGCCGACGCGCCACTTCCACCTGTATGGCCGTGCGCTGGAAACGCTCACGGGCCGCATCGGCTTCGACCTGGCCACGGGGCGCGTGTTGAACTACAACCGCAACTACATGAGCGCGACCAAGCAGGCGGCTTGATCCAGCCTTACGCCGTCACGCTGAACATCAGCGCCTGGATCTTTCCGTCGACGGGCCCCAAGCCGAACTGCGCGGTCAAGGCATCCGCACATGCGTCAGTGGCATCGGTAAGTGCATGGGGGCCGAATGCCTCCAGCTCGCCGCCTACCGGCGTGCCCTGGCAGTAGGCAATGGCCACCGTGCGAGCCGCATCGGCCTGGCTGCGTGCTGAAACCACGTCGCATGTGACTTCTGCGGTGAAGCCGCCCAGACGGGCGTCCGCCCGAATCGGCGCCGGATCGTGGTGGCCATGCGGCGTGCGCGCCAGAAACATCGGCGGGTTCTCGGGAAAGCGCCTCGCCAGCGCGCGCGTCACCACGTTCGCAAAATCGTTGTCTTCAATCCGATCCCACACGCTGAAGAGCAGCGTACCGCCCGGTGTCAGCACGCGGCGCGCTTCGGCAAAGGCTTTGGGCCGATCGGGAAAGAACATCACGCCAAACTGGCAGATCACCAGGTCAAAGCTGCCGTCGTCAAACGGCAGTTGCTGTGCGTCGGCCGGCTGCCACGTCACGGGCCGGCACGTGCCCACGGCGGCGGCGCGGTCGAGCATCGGCGGGTTCAGGTCAGTCGCGACAATCTCGGTGGTTTCCGGCAGTGTCCGCGCCAGCACACGTGTCACGGCACCGGTGCCCGCCGCGACCTCCAGCACGCGCTTCGGCTTGCAACGTACAGCCCGTGCAGCCATCTCCACCGCATAGGGCGCGAAGATCAACGGGACCATCAGCGTGTCGTACAGCTCGGGAATCGAGCCGGCGAAGACCTTGTCAGTGCCATGCGCTTCCATCACTCACCACCTTTGCCCGGAGGATGACCGGGCATCCCTCGTTATAGTCCGGAACCACGCGATGGGCACTCCGCCAAGCCGACTAGACGATGCCTGCCCAGACAGACAGACGCGGCAACCGGTTCGGACTACGGGCGCTTGCGAGCCGCAGCCCCCTGCCGAGGCATGCGCCCCAATGCTGGCTTCAGCACGGGCGCGTGTTGACTGAGAAAGTCCCACAACCGATTGGCGACCGGCCCGTGCGGCTGATCGCGTCGGCGCGCGACCACCAGTTCCTGCACCATGCCGGGAAAATGCCGCCCTGCAATCGATAGCAGTTTCTCTTCGCGCAATTCCGCATCGATCAGGAAGCGTGGCAGATGGCCCCACGCCATGCCGTGCAAGATCAGCTCCTTCTTCATCAACTGGTCCGGCGCCGCACACTGCGGGGCGCCTTCGATCACATAGTGGGATTGCTCTGGCGGGTTGCGCGCCGAATCGTTGATCACGCACTGCATGAACCGCTGCATCTGCTGCGGCGTGATCGTCGACGTGATGGGAAACGGCAGGAAGCCAGGCGCCACCACCGGCACCATGGCGATCGTGCCCAGGTCGATCCATTCCATGCGCACGTCGCCTTTGGGCACGCGGTGCACGATCAGATCGGTCTCGCCCTCCAGCAGGCGCTCCCACGGTCCCGTCACGGCTTCGAATTGCAATTGCAGCCGCGTCTGCGGGCATTGGCCAAAAAACTGGCTAAGCAATGCCAACACGGGCTGCAGCGGACAGAGGTCGCCCAGCACCACGCGCAATTCGGCCTCTTCGCCCATCGCCAATTGCCGGGCGTAGGTCCGTAACTCATCGCTTTCGCGCAGCAGGGATTGCACCTTGCGATGAAACGACTGCCCTGCGTCCGTCAGCTGCACGCGATAACCGCTGCGGTCCAGCAGGCTCAATCCCAGTTGATGTTCCAGCTTGGCAACCGCCGCAAACACCGAAGGGTGCGAGCGATGCAGCCGATCGGCTGCGGCCTGAAAGCTGCCGCCGGTCACCACCGCATCGAAGCATTGCAGCTCATGAAGCGTGAAGTTCTGCATTGTCGGCAAAGCCTACAAAGTTCGTCCTAACTTCATAGTATCCATGAAACGCCGCGGCTCCTACGATGACGCCATCCCAATCGGTTCAACAGTCCTTCTCAGGAGCCCATCATGACCCACGGTAACGACCTTTCCTTCATCACCACCGGCGACGGCGTGCGCATCGCCTATCGCTTTGACGGCGCAGCAGACAAGCCCGTCCTCCTGTTGTCCAACTCCATCGGCACCGATCTGCACATGTGGGACGTGACGGTGCCGGGGCTGGCCGAGCACTTTCACGTACTGCGCTACGACGCACGCGGGCATGGCGCTTCCGATGCACCGTCGGGCGCGTATTCGATGGACCGGCTTGGGCGTGACGTGGTGGAGCTGCTCGATGTCCTGGGCATTCAGCGCGTGCACATGCTGGGGCTATCGCTGGGCGGCATCGTGGCGCAATGGCTGGCGATTCATGTACCGGAGCGCATTGACCGGTTGGTTCTCTCCAACACCGCCGCGCACATCGGCCCGACGCAATATTTCGATCAGGCCATCAAGGAACTGCAACAAGCCGCCGACATGCAGGCAACGGCGGAAACGTTCCTGCGCAACTGGTTTCCAGCCCACATGCTGGAAGCGAACGACCCCACCGTTGAACTGTTCCGCCGCACGCTGCTGGCAACGCCGCGCGAGGGGATCATCGGCGGCTGGACAGCAGTACGCGATGCCGACCTGCGCCGCACGATCACGCTGATCACGCAGCCAACGCTCGTCATTGCCGGCCAGCACGACACCGTGACGTCTGCTCGCCACGGCGAAGAAATCGCGGCTGCCATCCCAGGGGCGCAATTGCGCCTGCTCGACACCGTGCACCTGGCCAACGTGGAGCTGCCCGACGCGTTCCAGGAAGCCGTGCTGGACTTCTTGGGCGTGCACGAAACCGCTTGATCGGCTTGCTCCGCGTGACGCCCGGGCACACGGCATCGACACGGCACAACGCAGCCGGTTAACATGGCGGCCATCCTACCGATGTGCCGCCCCACATGTCCCGCGTCAAGAACGAAGACGAATTCGAGCTGCGCCGCGAAAGCGTGCTCGACACTGCCGCCGAGGCCTTTGCCGCCGACAGCTACCCCAGCGTGTCGATGAACCAGCTCGCCGCAGCGTGCGGCGGCTCAAAATCGCGCCTGTATCACTACTACGAAGGCAAGGAGGCGATCCTGTTCGATCTGCTCGACCGCTACACCAAGCGGCTGGCAGACCTCGTCGAGCGCGCGGAAAGCGACGCGCTGCATGCCAAGCTTTCTGCCCGCGCCACGCTGCATCTGCTGGTCCGCACGTTCCTGGCCGAGTATGCGACCTCGCGCACGCGGCATGTGGCGCTGCTCAATGACGTGAAATACCTGTCGCCGGAACAACGCGACATCGTGCTCGCGCGCGAACGGGACGTGGTGGCCGCGGTGGGCCGGCAACTCGGCGCGGCCTACCCCGACAAGGTGGACGATGCCAATCGCACACCCATCACCATGATGCTGTTCGGCATGATGAACTGGACGTTCACCTGGCTCAAACCCGACGGGCCGCTTTCGTATGAGGGCTATGCCGAGATGGTGATCGACATGCTGGAGAACGGCCTGGGCAACGCTGGCGGCCCCGGCAACACCAAGCGCTGATGTTCAGCGCCGAAGTTCAGCGTTCATCGTAGCTGACCACGACGCGCTGCGTGAGCGGCCGTGCCTGGCAGGTCAGCACAAAGCCCTGCTGGATTTCCCAGTCTTCCAGCGTGAAGTTCTTGTCCATTTCCACACGGCCTTCCAGCACCTTGGCGCGGCATGTGCAACACACGCCGCCCTTGCAGGCATAGGGCAGATCGAGCCCGGCACCTAGCGCGCTGTCGAGCACCTTGGCGTCGCCCGCCATCGGCACTTCGTGCGACTTGCCGTCGAGCACCACTGTCAAGGCCACATCGCCCGCCACAGCGGCACGCTGACGCGGCTTGGCTGATGCATCGCCCACCGGCACACCAAAGCGCTCTGCGTGGATGCGCTCGCGTGGCACGCCGCCCTCCAGCAGCGCCGCCTCCACCGCGTCGATCATCGTCGCCGGGCCGCAGATGAAGGCGGCATCGATGTCATTCGGCGGAATCAGTGCATCCAGAAACGCGTGCGTCTTCGCGCCATCAAGCCGACCGTTGAAGAGCGCAATCTCCTGCGTCTGTCGTGACAGCACGTGATACAGCGCAAAGCGGTCGAGGTAACGGTCCTTCAAGTCTTCGAGCGCTTCGCCAAAGATGATGCTGTCGACACTGCGGTTGCCGTAGACCAGCGTGAAACGGCTGTGTGGCTCGGCGGCCAAGGTGGTCTTGATGAGCGAGAGGATGGGCGTGATGCCGCTACCGGCGGCAAAGGCCACGTAATGTCGTGCGCTCTCCGCTGCCAACGGCACGTAGAAGCGGCCATCCGGCGGTAGTACATCCAACGACTGCCCTACGCGGATGCGATCGTGCAGGTGATTGGAAAAGACGCCCGCATCAACACGTTTGACGGCCACGCGCAACTCGCCATGCGCGTCGTAATCCTGCACGGCGCAGCAGATGGAATACGAGCGGCGCACCTCATCCTGGCCTGGCAAGGCGCCGCGCGGCACACGCAACGTCAGGAACTGGCCTTGCGTGAAGCGGTAGGCATCACGCAGATCACTGGGCACGTCGAAGCGCACGGAAATCGTATCGGCCGTCTCGCTGCGCACTTCGGCAACACGCAAGGGGTGAAATTGCGGGGTCATGGCTCTCACTCGGTGTGGCTCTTGGGGTGGCCCTGGGTGTGGCCTAGTGGGGCTTGAAATAGTCGAACGGCTCGCGGCAGGCACGGCAGCGGTACAGCGCCTTGCAGGCCGTCGACCCGAATGCGGAGACGAGGACCGTGTCATGCGACCCGCATTGCGGACAGGCAATGTGCTCGGCCTGCGCAGGGCGCACGACGCGGATCGGGCGGGCATTTTCGGCCGCCGCCCCATGCGCAGGCGGCGCAATGCCAAAGTCGCGCAGCTTGCGCGCCCCTTCCGCGGTCATCCAATCCGTCGTCCATGCTGGTGCCAGCACGGAACGCACGCGATACGCCCCCACATCAGCAGCCGCCAAGGCGCGGCTCACATCGTCGGCGATCTGGTCCATCGCGGGGCAGCCCGAGTAGGTGGGCGTGATGGTGGCCACGAGCGTTCCGGCCTCGTCGATCTGCACATCGCGCAAAATGCCCAGCTCGGCAATCGTGACGACGGGAATCTCCGGGTCAGTCACGGCCTCCAGCGCAGCACGCGCCCGACGCAACCGTTCGGCTACCACGATGCCCCCGGAAACTGACGCGCCAGTCCCTGCATTTCGGCAAGGAGATACCCCATGTGCTCGGAATGCACCCCGTGTTTGCCGCTGCTGATATACGGGCCCGGGTCCGGCCAGGAGAGCGTGGCTTCGTCCAGGGCATCACGCACGATGGCTTCCCACGCTCCGCGCAAATCCACCGGGCGCACGCCGATGCCGGCATCCGCCATGGCGTCTTCCACGGCATCTGCGGCAAAGAATTCATTGGTGTATGGCATCAGCCAATCGAGCGCGGCTTGCGCGCGTGCATGCGATGCTTCCGTGCCATCGCCAAAACGCACCAGCCAGTCGCGCGTATGGGCGAGGTGGTAGCGCATCTCCTTGAGGGACTTGGCGGCAATCGCGGCCAGTTCGGCATCGGTGGAAGCCGTCAACGCCTCCCACATCGGCACCATCAGGGCGGCATACAGAAAGTGCCGGACGATGGTGACCGCATAGTCGCGCGCTACAGCCGAGGTCGCCACCATGGGCCCGGCATGCGGCAACTCCAGCAGCGTGTAATTGCGGAACGCGCTTTCCGCGCGCCAGTAGGCGTAGTCGTCCTCATTGCGTGGCGTGCCGGTGAGCGCGCCTTCGAGCGTGCCCGCATGCGTGTAGAGCAAGCGCGCCTGGCCAATCAGGTCGAGGCTGAGGTTGGACAGCGCAATGTCTTCTTCCAGCACGGGGCCGTGGCCCGTCCATTCTGCGTTGCGCTGGCCAAGGATGAGGGCGTTGTCAGCGAGGCGAAGGAGGTATTGCAGATGCGCTTCGGAAGTCATCGCCGTCACTCACATGTGATTGACTTCATCGGGCAGCCGATAGAACGTGGGGTGCCGGTAGATCTTGTCGGCCATCGGGTCGAACAGCATCGGCTTGTCGTCGGGCTCGCTGGCGGTGATGGCGGCCGAAGGCACCACCCAGATCGACACGCCTTCCTGTCGGCGCGTGTACACATCGCGCGCCATTTGCAGGGCCTGTTTCGCATCGACCGCATGCAGGCTGCCGCAGTGCTTGTGCTCCAGGCCCTGCTTGCTGCGGATGAACACTTCCCACAACGGCCATTCGTGTTGGTGCATGGTGGACTCCTTTGCGCTCAAGCGGCTTGTTCGGTGGCGGCAGCGCGTTCAGCCTGCTTGCGTGCCTGCTTTTTCGCATACTCGAGCGCGGCTTCGCGCACCCACTCGCCCTCTTCGTGCGCGCGCCTGCGGGTGGCAAGGCGCTCACGGTTGCAGGGGCCGTGGCCGTCGAGCACGCGCTTGAATTCGGACCAGTCCAGCGGCGAGAAATCGTAGTGACCGCGCTGCTCGTTCCACGTGAGGCCCGGGTCGGGCAACGTCACACCCAGCACGCGCGCCTGCTCAACAGTCGCATCGACAAAGCGCTGCCGCAGGTCGTCATTCGAGATGCGCTTGATGCCCCAGGCCATGGTCTGCGCGCTGTTGGGCGATGCGGTGTCAGGCGGCCCGAACATCATCAGCACCGGAAACCACCAGCGGTTGACGGCCTCTTGCACCATGTCGCGCTGTGACTGCGTGCCGCGCATCATCGTGAGTAACGATTCGTAGCCCTGGCGCTGATGGAACGACTCCTCTTTACAGATGCGGATCATGGCGCGCGCATAGGGGCCGTACGAACAGCGGCACAGCGGCACCTGGTTCATGATGGCCGCGCCATCCACCAGCCAACCGATCACACCCACATCCGCCCAGGAGAGCGTCGGGTAATTGAAGATGGAGGAATACTTGGCGCGCCCTTCGTGCAGTGCGTCGATCATTTCGTCGCGCGAGCTACCGAGCGTTTCCGCGGCGGAATACAGATAGAGGCCGTGGCCTGCTTCGTCCTGCACCTTGGCCAGCAGGATCGCCTTGCGCTTGAGCGATGGCGCACGGCTGATCCAGTTGCCCTCAGGCAGCATGCCGACCACCTCCGAATGTGCGTGCTGCGAGATTTGGCGCAGCAGCGTCTTGCGGTAAGGCGCGGGCATCCAGTCTTGCGGCTCAATCTTGTGGTCTGCGCGGATGCGCGCATCAAAACGCGTCTGCAGCTCCGCTTCACCTTGGGGGACGGCCGCCAGCTCCTGTTCGGTCGGCGCGCCACCGGGCTGGTCGAGACTTTGGGTGTACATCCGATCCTCCGGCCGCCTTGGCGGCATGTGCACGGCAACGCATTCACGCCGTGTTTGGGATGGATCGATTATAAACCGTCCGACCGGTCGGTCAATGGCGGGTTTCACCGCACGCCTCGATGGAGACATGCGGTGAGATTTGCTTATCGATTCAGATGGATGCAGCGGACGACGCCTCGCCCTGCGCGTGCCCCTGCGCGCGGGTGCGCACGAACGCGCCGGCTAACACGGATGCCGCCACGGCGGCAATGGCGCCGAGCAGGAACGCGAGGTGGTAACCGCTATTGAGGGCAGTCGCGGCATCAGCGCCTGCTGCGGCCAGCCCCTCGGTGCGTGCAGCAGCCAGGCTCGCCAGAATGGCCAGCCCGAGCGCGCCGCCCATCATGAACGACGTATTGACCACGCCCGACGCCAAGCCGGATTCATCGGGCGCCACATCGCTCATGGCGGCCAGCAACACCGGGTTGAATGCCACCCCTGCGCCCAGCCCGAGCAATAGCATGCCGGGCAGCACATCCAGCACGAAGCCGCCACCAGCCGGTGCGCGCGCAAACAGCACCAGCCCCACCGCCGCCACCAGCAAACCGAGCGACAGCGGCGCCCGAATGCCAAACCGCATCACCAGCTTGGCCGACAACCCGAGCGAGAACACCGCCATGATGATGTTGGCTGGCAAGAACGCCAGACCCACCTGCATGGCGCTGTAGTCCAACACGCGCTGCATGTACAGCGCAGAGATGAAGAACCACGCGAACATCGCCGCGGCCCACAGCACGCCTACCACATTGGCTGTCGCCACGTTACGCAGCGCGAACATGCGCAACGGCATCAATGGATGCGACACGCGCGACTCGATGACGAGGAACGCAATCATCAGCGCGATAGACAGCCCCAACTGCGACAGCGTTTGCGTGGAAGTCCAGCCCGCTTCGTTGCCGTGCACGATGGCGTACACCGCCAGCATCAGCGATGCCGTCACAGTGATGGCGCCGGCCACATCCAGCTTCGCGCGGTCGGCCAGCGGCTTGCCCACCGGCAACAGCGCCACGCAGGCGGCATACACCGCCACGCCAATCGGAAGGTTGACCAGGAAGATCCAGTGCCAACTCAATGCACTGGTCAGCAAGCCACCGAGCAATACGCCGATGCTGCCGCCACCCGCACACACAAAGCCGTAGATGCCCATCGCCTTGGCGCGGTCCGCCGGCGACGTGAACAGATTCATGATGAGCGACAGCGACACCGCCGACACGACCGCCCCACCCACGCCCTGCACTGCGCGCGCGGTAATCAGCAGCCCTTGCGAGTTCGCCAGCCCGCACGCGGCCGATGCCAGCGTGAACAGCGTGAGCCCCAGCAGAAATAGTTTGCGATGCCCGAACAGGTCACCCAATCGACCGCCGAGCAGCAGGCAACCACCGAAGGTGAGCATGTACGCGTTGACCACCCAGACCAATGCGGTCTCGGTAAAGTGAAGATCCGCCTGGATGGACGGCAGCGCGACGTTCACGATGGTCGTGTCCAGCACGATCATCAGCACACCGAGACACAGCACCATCAGGGCAAGCCATCGTTTGCGTTCATCGATGCCATGCGTCATGGAGACATTCCTTCTTCAACGAAGTTAAGGGTCAAACCGCTTGATGTTATGCAAAAAACGGCCCCCTTGTGGCGGCCGTTTCCGATGTGCAAGCGCGGTTACATCGGCTTGGGTGCGATCACCATCCACGTGATGCCGAAACGGTCGGTCACCATGCCGAACGCATTGGCGAAAAACGTTTCGGCCATCGGCATCGTGACATGGCCGCCATCGCCGAGCGCCTTGAACGTACGCTCGGCAGCAGCGTTGTCAGCCACGCTCACGGACAACCCGAAGCCCTTGAAATCCGTCTTGCCGGCGGCCATGCCGTCCGATGCCAGGATCTGGGTTTCGCCCACGCGGAAGGCGGCGTGCATGACTTTGTCGAGCGAGGGTGCCATGCCGCCGCATTGCTCGGCAGTCGGCTGTGCGTCCTTGGGCGCATCCTTGTAGTGCATCACCACGTCGACCTTGGCGCCAAGGGTCTTCTTATAGAACTCCAGCGCCTCTTCACAACGACCTTCGAAGAACAGATACGGTTGAACTTGCATCACAACTCCTTGGGGGTAGGGACTGCAAAGCCGCGCTTTGGCAACGTGATCACGCGGTTGGGGAAAGCGTTTCTTCGCCTTTCAAGAAACTTCACTGCAAGCGGTCTCGGGCACCGGCATAGGCACCGAGGCGTGTTCGTGCACCACCAGCCACCGGCCGTCGATCTTGCGAAAACACACAGTGGCCCGTGTTTGCGCATCGTGCTTCGCGCCGTCTCGATACCGCGCGCGCAGGCGGTTCACGCTAAAGCAATAGGCCAGGTCGCCGCTCACCTCGAGATGCAATTCGACGAACTGGAAATCCGCTTGGCCATCCAGTGCATCGAACCAACCCTGCCAGTTCCGGCGATAGGCGTCAGCGCCTTTGACGAACAGTGGCGGCATCACATCAAAGACCACCACGTCCGGGGCGTAGTGACGCATCACGGCATCGACGTCCTTGGCGCGGACTGCTGTTGCCCACGCTTCGATCAGGGTACGCAACTGCGATGCATCGTTCTCGACCTCGATTGGATTCGTCATCACAGCCTCCTGAAAGTGCTTGGCGTCTTGCGTGGCAGCGCCTAGTGTTGATTTGTGAACACTGTCCACAAACGATAGCAGACATAATGGACAGTGTCCACATCGCTTTTGCGGAGTTTTACTGCATGACCCAGGAACCACCCCGCCCGCCCGTGCGCGCGACCTATCGCCATGGCGACTTGCGGCGCGCGCTGCTTGACGCGGGCATCGAGCTGGCGCGTGCCGGCGGGCCGGACGCCATTGTGTTGCGTGAGGCCACGCGCCGGGCCGGTGTCGCGCCGAATGCGGCATACCGTCACTTCGCGGGGCGGCTCGATTTGCTGCAGGGGGTACGCGCGGCGGCTCTCGCGGCGCTGGCGCGCGCCATGGAGGCCGAACTGGATGCCATTGACCCAACGTGGCCCGAAGACGCACAGGCGCGCGCCTCACTGCGCGCCATCGGGGTGGGTTACCTGCGTTTTGCGCAAATGGAGACCGGCCTGTTTCGCACCGCGTTTGCCGTGCCCGATGAGGTGGAAAACGATGCCGACCCCGCCAAAGCAGGCGACAGCGGACTGAATCCGTTTCAGCTGCTAAGCCTCGCGCTGGACCGCATGACCGCTGCCGGCGTGCTCCCCGCCGAGCGCCGCCCTGGTGCCGAATACCTCGCCTGGTCTGCCGTGCATGGGCTCGCCCTGCTCATCATCGACGGCCCCTTGCGCAGCCGCCCGCCGGAGCAAACCGGCGCCATCGCCCTGCGCGTGGTCGAAATGGTCGAGAACGGCCTGTAGGCCGCCGCCATGCGCGCCATGTGCGCACAGCGTCTGACGACATGCGCAACGCTTCGTTTGCCTGCGCAAGCTTCAATGCAACGATGACAGCCTCGCTGCGCCCGCTCACCCGGTAGGTGCATGCCCCCATCAACCGGAGCGACCCTCCGCGACGAGGATGTCAACGTGACCCAAGCCCATCTCGAAACCACTGCCGCTACCCATGCGCGTTACGGCGCCGCGCTCGAAAAAGACCTGTTCGACCGCGTTGCCGCTGTGCACGCGCCACACCTGCCGCCCGCGCGCACGGAGCCGCCGCGCGACGCGCAAACGCCCGAAGAACGGGAAGGCGTGATCGACTACGCGGTGTGGAACGCCGCACACGATCTCTTTATCGTGCAATTGGCGAGCGCGGGGTTGGACCGGCTCTTTCGTGACGAGCCCGATTTTCAGTTGGCACTGTCGCGTCAGATTGGTGATGACGGCTTTCACGCGGTGGCCTCGCGCGAGCGCATTCGCGTGCTGTCGGGGCACGATCAGATCGAACGCATCGCTCAGGATGTGCGCCACCACTGGGATGTCCTGGGCGACTACCCGCTGACGAGCCAAGCCGCATTTCTCGCGTGGGAATTCCACTACGAACATCACATCCTCGCGCGACTGCAGGTCAACCGGCGCACGTCACGCGTGCTCGATCTTGCCAACCGCGATTTTGCCGAGAACCGCATCATGCCGGACGAAGAGGTCCACCGAATCCTCATCACCGAGTGGTGGCACAACAAGCTCGATGTCGCCTCAGATGGCGAGCGCGAACAGCTCGTGGGCGAAGTACTGGAAGCCGATGACAAGCTGCAAACGCTGCTGGGTGATTACCTGCGCGAGTCGTGGGCGCTGAACGAACGTGCGGCCGGCATCGACACGCGCAACTACATACCGCTCTATGACGCATGGCGGCGCGAGATCCTCGGCGTACTGCTGCAACGCTCCGCCGACAGCCTCCCTGCCCTGACCAGCCTCGGTGCCTGACAGTCATGGCCAAGAAACCGATCCTGCTCAACGCGTTCAACATGAACTGCGTGGGCCATATCAACCACGGCCTGTGGACACATCCCCGCGATACCTCCGCCGACTACCGCAAACTCAGCTACTGGACCGACCTTGCCAAGCTGCTCGAACGCGGCTTGTTCGACGGCCTGTTCATCGCCGATATCGTGGGCGTGTACGACGTGTATCAGCAGTCGGCCGACCTTACGCTGCGCGAGTCGATCCAGCTGCCGGTGAATGATCCGCTGATGCTGGTGTCCGCCATGGCGGGCGTGACGGAACATCTCGGCTTCGGCGTGACGGTCAACCTGACATACGAGGCGCCCTACTTGTTTGCGCGGCGCTTTTCCACGCTCGACCACCTGACCGAAGGCCGCGTCGGCTGGAACATCGTCACGGGTTACCTGGACAGCGCCGCGCGCGCGATGGGCCTGCGCGAGCAGATCGCGCACGACGAGCGTTACGACCGCGCGGATGAATTTCTCGATGTCGTCTACCAACTGTGGGAAGGCAGTTGGGAAGACGACGCGGTATTGCGCGACCGCGTTGCACGTGTGTTTGCCCAGCCCGACAAGGTGCACCGCATCCAGCATCACGGCCGCTACTACAACGTGGAGGGTTACCACCTCAGCGAGCCGTCACCGCAGCGCACGCCGGTGCTGTTTCAGGCAGGCTCATCCGCGCGGGGCCAGACCTTTGCGGGGCAGCATGCGGAATGCGTGTTCCTGTCGGGCCAGAGCCAATCAGCCACCCGCGATCAGGTGGCACAGCTGCGGCAAGCCGCTGTGCAGGCGGGACGCCGTGCCGACGACGTCAAGGTCTTCATGGGCATCACCGTCGTGGTCGACAAGACCGAGAAGCTGGCGCGCGAAAAATTGGCTGAATACGAGCGCTATGCCAGTGCCGAGGCCGGCCTTGCGCATTTCTCGGCAGGCTCCGGCGTCGATTACTCGACCTATGCGTTGGACGATCCGCTGCGCGCGGTGAAGACGAATGCCATCGAGTCGTCGATCCGGCGCGCCACCGGCGGCGACACGCAGTTCACCGTACGGCGGCTGCTGGATCAGCTCGCGCTAGGCGGCCGCTACGCCACCATCGTCGGTGACCCACAGCAGGTCGCCGACGCGCTCCAGCAATGGATGGAAGCCACCGACATCGACGGCTTCAACCTGGCGCGCACGGTGACACCGGAAAGCTATGCGGACTTCATCGATCTGGTGGTGCCAGAACTTCAGAACCGCGGTGTCTACAAGACCGCGTATGCGCCGGGCACGTTACGCCGCAAGCTGTTTGGCACCGACCGCCTGCCTGACGCCCACCCGGGCGCGCAATGGCGCCGCCAAGCGGCGCAGGCGCTGGTGGATCAGCCCTAGGCACCGCCCTCGGGCGCAACCGGCACGTGTTGGAAGAACGTGCGCAATGAGGGACCGCGTGAGAAGCCTCAAGCGGCCGTCACTTCCCGCACGCTGACCGCGACTTCCACCTGATGCTCACCCCCGCCGAGGATCATGCCGCGCAACAGTGAAACGTCGCTGTAATCGCGCCCGATCGCGAGCGTGACGTGGTCCAGATCGGCCAGCACGTCGTTGGTCGGATCCAGATCGACCCAACCGCTTTGCGGGCAGAACACCGACACCCACGCATGCGACGCATCGGCGCCAATCAAGCGCGGCTGTCCGGCCGGCGGCTCGGTCCGCAGATAGCCGCTCACATAGCGTGCGGGCAGCCCCAGCGCGCGCAGGCAGCCGATCATCACCTGCGCGAAATCCTGGCAGACGCCCCGGCGCAGGCTAAACGCCTGTGTGGCCGGTGTATCGAACGCGGTGGCGGTGGGCGCATATTCAAAGTCCGCATGCAGACGATGCATCAGGTCGACGGCGCCGGCCACTACAGGCGTGCCCGCCGCAAAGCTCGCGCGCGCATAGCGCTCCAGCTCGGGGCTCAGTGCGATGTTGGGCGAAGCAAAGCAGAACTCCGCCTCCGGATAGAACGCCGAGCCGGCCTGATACCGCAGGCGCTGCGCCACGGTCTCCCACGCCGGCGTGGCGGCAGGGTCCAGATCGGTCCAGCGTGGCAGCAGGCGCACCGTGGTCTCGCTGGTCATGCGCAGGCTCTCGTGCGGGGTATCGAGCGAGAAATACAGGACGTCGTTGCCAAACCCGTCAACGCGGCTGGTCAGATACGACGGGGTGGGATCGATCTGCTCGTCATGCGTGACGATCTCCTGCCACGGGCACGCGCGCGGGCGAATGGTCGCCAGATGCTGTGCCGTCTCCACCGCCGTGGCGTAGTGGTAAACGGTGCTGTGGGATACCGTGAGGAGCGCCCCGTGTGTATCCATCAGGCCACCTGCGCAGTTGGGGTGCTCGCGTGGCTGAAGTAGCGCGCGCTGATCTCGTTGGACGCGGCGGCCACGTAGTCGCCCAGTTTGTCGCACAGGGCGATGAGGTTGGCGTAGCGGCCATCGGCGTCGGTCTCACACAGCGCTTCCAGGGACGGAAGCGTTTCGACCGCAGGCATCAGGTCGGCAAACGGCGGGCGGCGCGTGTCCGCTGCGGCGCGCTCAATCTGCGCCAGCTTGGTCCGCAGCCGGTCGTACACACCGTACAGCCCGCGCGGGTTGGTTGACTCGACCACCAGCAAATCCAGCAGCGCCGGCACCTCCAGCCGCCCCGGATACAGCGAGCGGTAGGTCAGCGTGCTATCAAACAGTTGCAGCAGCAGATCAAACCCCTCGGCCGTCGCCAGCTTGCCCTGCTCGGCAATCACGCGCAGGAACGTCGCCATGGCCCATACGCGCTCGATATGGCGACCGGCAAACAGCAAGCGCCACGCCTCGTCGCGGGTCATGCGGTCGCCCTGCGCGCCGCTGATGGCGGACAGTTGCGTCGCCAGATATTCCAGCAGATCGACCAGCGCCACGCGGTCGTGCGGGCCTTCGGCCGTGAGGTTGGCCAGCCCGTCGCGGAAATCATTGCGCGCGGCGAGGATGGTCCTCCAATGGTCGTTCGATAAGCGCCCACGCACCTCGCCCGACGAGCGCGCCTGCGCGGCCAGGCATTGGCCAATGCCTGCTGTGCCCGATTGCTCGCTCAGCCCCGCCACCAGCGCGCGCTCAAACGCGCTCGGGCTGCTGCGCGCGAACACATCGGCGCTGAAGATCAGGCCGCACTCAGATGCCAGTTCCGTCAGCGTGCCAAACATGGTGTCGGCATCGTTGGCTTCCAGCGAGCCGAGGATCAGGCGGCACAGGCGCACGCCGTTTTCTGCGCGCTCGCCATAGCGTCCGGACCAGAACAGGTTTTCCGCCGCGCGGCTCGACACAGTGCGGTGCTTGCGCGCCAAGTCCGCCGGCCGCATTGGCGAGGGCAACAAAGAAAACGGCGCGGCGGGTTGCGGCTGATTCGACAATACCCAGGTATCGACGCTGCTGCCGCCCATCTGCATTGATGCAGAAGCCTGCCGCTCGGCGGCCAGGCGCGTAAAACCACCGGGCACCACGTGCCAGCCGCCAGCCATATCCGCAATCGCAAACACGCGCAGCACCGATGGCCTGCCCGCGAGCATGCCGGCCTCGTAGCGCGGCGTGCAGGAATACGGCAGTGGGGCCTGCACCGTAAAGGTGTCCGGCGCGCTATCGATGCGCGCTTGCCAATCGGCCAGTCGCTGCGGGCCGCCCGCCATGCCGGGTGGGCCGTCGGGGTGGCTTCCGGGCCAGGTCGGCAACAACAACCCGGCGGACAAGCGGGCCAGCGCTTCATCGCGGGCCAATGCCTCGCCGCACCACCATGTCGGCACGCTGGGCAGAGCCAGTGGCTCACCCAGCAGCGCCTGCGCAATCCGTGGCAGAAAACCCAGCATGGCCGGCGATTCGACAAACCCGGCGCCCGGCACGTTCGACACCATCACATTGCCCGCGCGCATCACCTGCAGCAGGCCCGGCACGCCAATGGTGGAATCGGCGCGCAGCTCTACCGGGTCACAGAACACGTCGTCCAGGCGGCGCAGCACGGCGTGCACACGCTCGAGCCCGTTGAACGTCTTCAGGTAAAGCTTGTCGCCGCGCACCGTCAGGTCCTTGCCTTCCACCAACGTCACGCCCAGGTAGCGCGCGAGGAAGGCATGCTCGAAATACGTCTCACTGAACGGGCCGGGCGTGAGCAGCGCAATGTGCGGGGATTCGCCGGCTTCGTCGTCGGACATCGTGGTGCGCGCAGCGGCGGCCAGCGTGCTGATCAACTGCGAATACGTGGGCGCCAGGCGCGTGGCATGCAGCTCGCGAAACGCATCGGCAAACAGGCTGGAGACGATCAGCCGGTTCTCCAGTGCATAGCCCAGGCCGGACGGGGCTTCGGTGCGGTGGCCAACGACCATCCAGTTGCCAGTGGGCGCTCGGGCCAAGTCCACCGCCACGATGTGCAGGTACTGGCCGCCCGGCGGGGTAAAACCGCGCACCGCACGCAGATAGCCAGGATGGCCGAACACCAGCGCCGGCGGCACCAGCCCCTGCGCGAGCAACGCTTGCGGCCCGTAGGTATCCGCCACGATGGCGTTGAGCAGCCGCGCACGCTGCATCACCCCTTGCTCGATCGTGGCCCAGCTTTCGTGGTCGATCAGGAAAGGCAGCAGGTCGAGCGCCCACGGGCGTGGCTCGCCCTTGTCGGCGTAGACGTTGTAGCTGATGTCGTTGTCGCGCACCTGCTGTGCGACTGAGGCGCGGGCCTGCTCCAGCCCTACCAGGCCGCCTTCACGCACATGCTCGAAAAACTGCCGCCACGGTTCACGTAACGCACCCGTGGCATCGTGCAGCTCATCCCAGTGGCCCTCCCGCACCGGCAGCATGCGAAGGAGGGCCAGCACATCCGCGTGGGCAGCGGGCTGCAGTGGATCAAGTGGCAGGGTGGACTGGTAAGACAAGATGGGCTTGGCTGGAAGGCATTAGTAGCTAGTAGCGGCGCAGATCCAGCGTAAACGGAAATTCCAGACTCCGCTCGGGGGAGCGCACTTCCAGCGGCCCGGGCGTGTGCCCGGTGGTAAAGAAGCGCGCGCGGCGGCGGCTCTCCGCCTCGTAAGCGTTGACTGGAAACGTCTGGTAATTGCGTCCACCCGGATGCGCCACATGATACTGGCAACCGCCCAGCGAGCGGCCGGTCCAGGTGTCGGCCAAATCGAAGGTCAGCGGCGCATGCACGCCAATGGTCGGGTGCAACGCCGACGCCTGCGACCACGCCCGGAATCGCACCCCCGCCACCTGCTCGCTCACGCGGCCGGTTGGTTGCAATGGCAAGGGAATGCCGTTGACCGTCACCACGTGCCGGTTCTCGTTCAGGCCGAGCACGCGCACCTCCAGCCGCTCGACCGACGAATCGACGTAGCGCACCGTGCCACCCTGGGCGCCCTCCTCGCCCATCACGTGCCAAGGTTCCAGCGCCCCGCTGAGCGTGAGCGAGATCCCGCCCGTATGCAACTCGCCCACCAGCGGGAAACGGAACGCAAAATGCGGCGCAAACCAGTGGCGCTCGAACGCGTAGCCGGCTTCGCGCAGATCAGCCAGCACGTCGTCGAAATCCATCTGCACGAACGTGCCGAGCAGGAAGCGATCGTGCAGCTCGGTGCCCCAGCGCGTGAGGCGCGTGGTGTACGGCGTCTTCCAGAAACGGGCGACCAGCGCGCGCAGCAGCAGTTGCTGCACCAGGCTCATGCGCGCGTGCGGCGGCATTTCAAAGCCGCGCAGCTCCAGCAGACCCAGGCGACCGGTGGGGCCATCGGGCGAATAGAGCTTGTCGATGCAGAACTCGGCGCGGTGCGTATTGCCGGTCACATCGATCAGGATGTTGCGCAGGATGCGGTCGATCAGCCAGGGCGGAACGTTGGCCGCACCCAGCCGGTCAAGCTGGTGCTGCAGCTCGGCAAAGGCGATCTCCAGCTCGTACACCTGATCGTTGCGCGCTTCGTCCACGCGCGGCGCCTGGCTCGTCGGCCCGATGAACAGCCCCGAGAACAGGTACGACAGCGACGGATGGTTGTGCCAGTACGCAATCAGGCTGGCCAGCAGATCAGGCCGGCGCAGGAAGGGGCTATCGGCCGGCGTGGCCCCGCCCAGCACGAAGTGGTTGCCACCGCCGGTGCCCGTGTGGCGCCCGTCGAGCATGAACTTCTCAGTACTCAGGTACGACTGGTGGGCCGACTCGTACAGGTATTCGGTGTGGTCCACCAACTCATCCCAGTTGCTGGCGGGGTGAATGTTGACCTCGATCACGCCGGGGTCGGGCGTCACCTGCAGCAGCTTCAGGCGCGGGTCGCGCGGCGGCGGATAGCCTTCAATGACGATCTGCACCTGCAATTCGGCTGCGGTGGCCTCCACGGCGGCCAGCAGGTCGAGGTAGTCATCCAGCGCCGTGAGCGGGGGCATGAACACGTGCAGCTGGCTGCGGCCGGAACCGAACGTATCGTTCTCGACCTTGGGGCCGGCAGCGCGGGCGGGGTCGCGCGCTTCCACGCACAGCGCGGTGCGATGGACCCACGAAGCGGATTCGTTCTGCGCCGGCATACGGGCATCGAACCGGGAGCCGGGTCTGCCTGAGGCCGACGTAGCTTTCGCGGCCGCAGCGGCAGACTCCCCCTGATATTGCATGCGCAGCTCAGCCGCGGAGCGCAACGGAGCGCTCGGGCCAAACGGATCGTGCGCGTGCTGATACGGATAGTCGCTCTTGCTGACCCACGGCAGTGAGTCGAGCGGCAGGCGATAGCCCATCGGCGAATCGCCCGGAATCAGGTACATGCGCTCATCGCGGAAGAACCACGGGCCGGTGACCCAGCGAGAGCCCGCCAACGCCGCATCGTATTCGCGCGCCAGCGGCAGCACATAGCCCGTGACGGCAGACAGGCCCGCGTCGAACACGCGGCGCAGGCGCACGCGCTCCAACTCGTCATCGAGGCGCGATTCGAACGGGTCGACATTCACCGGCAAACGCCGCTCGCGCCAGAGGTAGTACCACGTGTCTTCGTAGCCAGGCTGGATGCATTGCTCGTCTACCGCCAACTTGCGCGCCAGATGGTGGAGAAACCGCTGCGCATCGGCGGAGGTGTACCGGCCGGGCTCACGTTCGTCGGCAAACAGCGTTGGATCATTCCAGCAGGGCTGTCCGTCGGTGCGCCAGTAGAGCGAGAGCGCCCAGCGCGGTAGCTGCTCGCCGGGGTACCACTTGCCCTGGCCGATATGCAGGAAGCCGTTGGCGCCGTAGCGCTGGCGCAGTTTGTCCATGAGCGCAACGGCATAGCTGCGCTTGGTGGGGCCGAGGGCATCGGTGTTCCACTCGGCGGCATCGCGGTCGCGCACGGCCACGAAGGTGGGCTCGCCGCCCATGGTCAGGCGCACGTCCATGGCGTCGAGTTCAGCATCCACCTGCGCGCCCATGCGCACGACATCGGCCCAGTGCGCCTCGGTGTAGGGCTTGGTCACACGCGGGGCTTCCAGCACGCGCGTGATCGACATCGTGTGCTCGAACTCGACTTCGCATTCGTCCACCGCGCCCGAGATCGGCGCCGCGCTGCCGGGCTCCGGCGTGCACGCCACGGGGATGTGGCCCTCACCCGCCAGCAGGCCGGAGGTCGGGTCAAAGCCGATCCACCCGGCGCCCGGCAGGTAGACCTCGCACCAGGCGTGCAGGTCGGTGAAATCCACCTCTGTGCCGCTGGGGCCGTCGACGGCCTTCACGTCAGGCGTCAACTGCAGCAGGTAACCGGACACAAAGCGTGCAGCCAACCCCAGTTGCCGCAGCGTCTGCACCATCAGCCAACCGGTGTCGCGGCATGAACCGGAGCCGAGCGACAGCGTTTCTTCCGGCGTCTGTACGCCGGGCTCCATGCGGATCAGGTAGCGAATCTCTTGCTGCAGGCGCTGGTTCAGCCCCACCAGAAAATCCACCGTGCGGCGCGGCGTGCGGTCAATGCTGGCAACAAACGCAGCAAAGTGCGGCGTCATCTCTCGCTTGACGAGGTAGGGCGCCAGTTCGGCCGCAAGATCGTCGGCGTAGGCAAACGGGAACGTTTCCGCTTCGGGCGCGAGGAAGAAATCGAACGGGTTGTAGACCGCCATCTCGGCAACCAGATCGATGGTCACCTTGAACTCGCGCGTCTTGTGCGGAAACACCAGCCGCGCCTGGTAATTGGCAAACGCGTCTTGCTGCCAGTTGATGAAATGCTCGGCCGGCTCCACCCGCATGGAATACGAATGAATGGGGGTGCGGCAATGCGGCGCCGGCCGCAGGCGCACCACCTGCGGCGACAGCTCGACGAGCCGGTCATAGCGATAATGGGTAACGTGGTTCAGCGCGACTCGGATCGACACACGGACTCCTCGGTGGCTCGTAATGGCGTGCCGGCGCGGTGCCGGCGGGCGGTTCAAGCAAGGTTCATGCCGTTTGTGCAGTGCATGCGGCACCCCGGGCGCAGGGCGACAGGCCATCGTGCCACGCATCCGCGGCCGTGCGTATGACAGGCCGATGCGGTACAACGCTTGCTGAACGGGTCGCCGCTGTCATCCCACCATCTTGGTTGGCGAGCCTCCCGGACGCCAGTCCCCGCCCTTGGATAGCCATGAAAACGTTCCACTGCAACCGTTGCCAGCAACTCGTCTTCTTTGAAAACGTCTTGTGCGAGCGCTGCGATGCCCTGCTCGGCTATCTGCCCGAGGTAAGCGAGATCAGCGCGTTTGAACCCGTAGACGAGACCTCAAGTGCAGAAGACAAACTCTGGCGCAGCCTGCACCCCGATGCGCAAGGCCAGCTCTACCGCCAATGCCACAACTACGCGGTCGAAAACGTCTGCAACTGGATGATCCCGGCCGATTCGCCCGACACCCTGTGTCGCGCCTGCCAGTTCACCGACACCATTCCCGACCTGACCGTCCCGGAAAACCGGTTCTACTGGTACAAGATGGAGGTGGCCAAGCGCCGGCTGCTCTATACGCTCATGACGCTGGGCCTGCCGCTGGAATCGCGCCTGGAGAATCCGGAAACCGGGTTGGAGTTTGCGTTTCTGGAAAGCAAGGAAGACAGCGAGCCCGTGATGACCGGCCACAACCACGGCCGCATCACGCTCAACATTGCGGAGGCCGACGACGCCGCACGCGAAAAAGCCCGCACCGAACTGCGCGAGCCCTATCGCACGCTGCTCGGCCACTTCCGTCACGAGTCCGGGCACTACTTCTTCGACCGCCTGATCGCCGGCAAGCCGATGTGGGAAGCGGCATTCCGCGCGCGCTTTGGCGATGAACGCGCCAGCTATGCCGATGCCCTCAAGGCCCACTATGACAACGGGCCGCCTGCAGACTGGGCGCAGAACTACATCAGCGCCTACGCCACCATGCACCCGTGGGAAGACTGGGCCGAAACCTGGGCGCATTACCTGCACATGGTCGACGCGCTGGACACCGCCGTGTCATACGGCCTGGCACTGCTGCCCGATCACCCGCAAGAGCCGGCACTGACCGACCAGACCCCGGTGGAAGAAGCCAGCTTCAATAACCTGATGAGCCGCTGGTTCCCGCTCACCTACGTGCTCAACAGCCTGAATCGCAGCCTGGGGCAACCCGACGGCTACCCGTTTACGCTGGCGCCGCCGGTGATCGACAAGCTGCGTTTCGTGCACCGCGTCATCGCCGCCTACGCCAAGAAGCCCGGTTGATCGCACCAATGTTGTGCGGCGCAGGCGCTAGTTTGGACCGAGGGAATATTTCGTGCGGCTGCGGCGTTTACCATCTCGAAGGTCAAATCCGCCCCCCCAGTCGATCGGAGAACGCCATGCCAAGACACCTCAGCCGATGGATCAGCCTGACGGCACTTGCCCTATGCGCGTGTGCCTCGCTCAACCCTGTGCAGACCGCGCAAAAGATGATCGGCCAGCCAGAAAGTGCCGTGCGAGAAACCTTTGGCGCCCCCACCGAGACCTATCAGCTTGCGGGTGGCACGCACCGCTGGATCTACTCCAAGCAGCCGCTCGGGCACGAGGTGTATGCCGCCGACTTTGACGCCAACGGCAAGCTCACCAGCTACCGGCAGATGCTGACTGAAAAGGAAATCTACGAGGCGCGCCCCGGCGTGTGGACCAAGCGCGATGTGCTCGAACGCTTCGGCACGCCGAAAGAGCCGACACAGTACTACCGGCTCATGAAGCGCGAGGCGTGGTCATACCGGATGTACGTTGGCGGGTATCAGCAAGCGCATTTCAACGCCCTGTTCGATGACAACGGCGTGCTGGACCGCACCATGATCGTGGTCGACCCGCTGGGCGGCAATGATCGCGATGCCCGCAAGTAAAACGATCAGGCGCGCGTCATACCGGGCGGCGCATTGCACGCCGCCCCGACTTACGGATGGTCGGACGGTGTGGAATCAGCCCAGCGCCGACGCAATTGCCTGTGCCAGCTCATTCGCCTCGAACTTGGCGACATAGCCATTGGCGCCCACGCGGCGCACGTGGTCTTCATTGGCCGAGCCCGACAGCGACGAGTGAATCACCACCGGAATCGACTGGAATGCCGGTTCGGTCTTGATCTTGCGCGTGAGGGTGAAGCCGTCCATCTCGGGCATTTCCAGATCGGTCAGCACCAGCGCGATCTTGTCGCGCACGGTCTTGCCCTCGCGGGCGGCGTCACGCGCGATATTCTGCAGCGTATCCCACGCCTCCTGGCCGCTCTTGGTCATCACGTACGGTGTGCCCATGGCTTCCAGGCCGTTGGCGATCAGCGTGCGGGCCAAGCCGGAATCGTCCGCCACCAGCAGCTTGGCGCCCGGGGGCAGCTTGATGGGGCGCTCATCGGTATCCGGCGCCAGGTCCGTGCGGCGGGTCGGGAACACGTCGACCAGGATCTGTTCAACGTCAATCACCTGCGCCAGGCGCGAGTTCTCGGAATTGCCGTCCAGGCGCGCCAGGCTGGTGATGTTGCTGCTGCCCACGCTGGCCTCGGCCGGGAAGATCTGGCTCCATTCCAGGCGCACGATCTCATCCACCTCTTCCACCGCAAAACCCTGCGTGGTGCGCGCGTATTCCGTAATCAACAGAATGTTCGCGCTGCTGTTCTTGGTGCCGATGACGCTGGCGAGGTCGATCACCGGAATGATCTGGCCGCGCACATTGACCGCTCCCAGGATATGGGCGCCGGCATCCGCCACGTGCGTCACTGGCGGCATGACCATGATCTCGCGCACCTTGAACACGTTGATGCCGAACATCTCGCGCTGATTCGAGCGCGCAGATTCGCCCAGGCGGAACAGCAACAGCTCAAAGCGGTTGTTGTTCGTCAGATTGGTCCGTTCATCGACTTCGTGTTGCGAATGCTGTGACATTGCGTCTTCCCCCGGTTCAAGCACACGTTATGTGGCGGTAAACGGCATGCCGCTGGGCAACTTGAAGGGATTTACACATGTGACGGCCACGCCCTTCCCGCACGGGGTGGCACCGCAGCCTAGGCAACTTTCACATGCGCAACCAGAAAGTCCAGAAATGCCCGCACCCGCGCCGGCAGATGCGCCCCCTGGCCGACATACACAGCGTGAATCTCTTCGGTTTCGCCGGGGTTGTAATCCTCAAGTACCGGGACGAGGCGGCCCGCGTCAAGATCCGCTCGCACTTGAAACTCGGCCAACCGCGCCAAGCCCAGGCCAGCCACGGCCACCGCACGCAGGGCCTCGCCATCGCTGATCTGCGTGTTGCCCTGCGGCATGACCTCGGTGCGGCGGCCCCGTTTGGTGAAAGGCCACCCGTTGACCGCGCGCACGTAACTGAATGCCAGGCAGTTGTGGTTTGCCAGGTCGGCCGGCGTGCGGGGCGTCCCAGCCCGTGCCAGATAGGCGGGTGAGGCCACGACCATCAGCCGCGTCTGCCCCAGCTTGCGCGCGACCAGTCGCGAGCTCTTCAGCGGCCCGCTGCGCAACGCAACATCGGTGCGATCTTCCAGCAGGTCAATCACGCGGTCCGTGAGCGCAATGTCGAGCGACACCTGCGGATGGCACGCCAGAAACGCCGGCACGATCGGCAGCAGCAGGTGGGTGCCGACCGGCACATTGGCATTGACACGCAAACGCCCCGAAGGCTGAGCGCCCGATGAAGCCGCGCGCTCGGCCTCATCCAAGTCCGCCAGCACCGCCACGCTTCTCTCATAGAAGGCGGCCCCTTCCGGCGTGAGCTGGAAGCGCCGCGTGGATCGATTCACCATGCGCGTACCCAGCCGCGCCTCCAACCGCGCAACCAGCTTGCTCACTGCCGATGGCGTCATCCGGCACGCCCGCGCCGCAGCAGAAAAACCGCCCTGCTCCACCACGCGCACGAAGACTTCCATCTCGCCAAAGCGATTGACATCGAGCCGCGACATTGTGATTTCAATTCATAGATGTTGTGCTTCCAGGCAGTCTATCGCACAGATTCGACCCTTTGCATACTGGTCGCCATTGCTGGAATCCAGCGCTACCCAAGCAACACGGCACCATGGCTGCAGAGAACAAAGTCGCGCTCGTCGTCGGCGCGCAAGGCGTGATCGGCCGCAACCTGATCGACCACCTCGCCACGCTGAGCGACTGGCACGTCGTCGGCCTGTCGCGCCGCGGCGGTGCGTTGAGCGAGCAGACAGAACGTGTGCGCCACATCGCGGTCGACCTGCTCGATGTTGCCGACACGCGCGCCAAACTCAGCGCGCTCGGCAACGTCACGCACGTCTTCTACGCTGCCTACCAGGACCGCCCCACCTGGGCCGAACTCGTGCCGCCCAACCTCGCCATGCTGACCAACGTGGTCGACGCCATCGAAGCGGTGGCGCCTAGCCTCGCGCACATCAGCCTGATGCAGGGCTACAAGGTCTACGGCGGCCACCTTGGGCCCTTCAAGACGCCGGCACGCGAAACCGATGCGCACTTCATGCCGCCCGAATTCATGTTCGATCAGCAGACATTTCTGGAAGCGCGCCAGCACGGCAAGGTGTGGACATGGTCGGCCATTCGCCCATCGGTAGTCGGCGGCTTTGCGCTGGGCAACCCGATGAACCTGGCCGTGGCCATTGCGGTGTATGCGTCGATGTCGAAGGAGCTTGGTCTGCCGCTGCGCTTTCCCGGCAAACCTGGCGCCTATGACCACCTGTTGGAAATGACCGACGCCGGCTTGCTCGCCCGCGCCACCGTGTGGGCCGCCACCGACCCACGCTGCGCCAACCAGGCCTTCAATATCAACAACGGCGACCTGTTCCGCTGGAGCGAAATGTGGCCCAAGATCGCGCGCGACTTTGATCTGGAAGTCGCCCCGCCGCTACCGTTGTCGCTTGACACCGTCATGGCCGACAAGGCGCCGCTGTGGCAAAGCATGATCGCCAGACATGGGCTGGCCGACACACCGTATCGCGATGTGTCTTCGTGGCGCTTTGCCGACTTTGTGTTCTCGTGGGACTACGACATGTTCGGCGACGGCTCCAAGGCACGCCGTTTCGGCTTTCACGAATACGTGGAGACGGAAGCAATGTTCATGCGCATCTTCGACGACTTGCGGCAACGCAGGATCATTCCGGGTTAGAGCGTCCGGACGCCCCGCCGACCCCATGCACTCCCCGATCGGGCTAAGGGGATGTACCGACTCGGGTTTTCTCAAGCAGGGTCGATATAGTGAATACGGGACGGTAGCTCATGGGTCGAGCAGTAGCGGACAACCGCTGCAGGCAGGCAGGTTCAACTCCTGTACGTCCCACCATCTTGTAATTCGCTTACGATCAACGAAATCCAAAAATCGTTGTATTTCAAGGCTTTGCGGACGATCTTTGTCCGCTAACGTCCGTTGTCATAAGTTGGCAGCCGACGAATTGGGGGGGCAACATTGGGGGCAACGTTAGCCCTCAAAAACCAGTTGCCCCCAGATGCCACTCACTGATATCGCAATCCGCAGCGCCAAGCCGGCCGACAAACTGCAACGACTGTTCGACGGCAATGGCCTCTACCTCGAAGTGTCGCCCTCCGGCGGCAAATGGTGGCGCCTCAAGTATCGAATCGACGGAAAGGAGAAGCGGCTTTCAGTTGGCGTCTACCCAGATGTCAGCCTGCGCGGCGCGCGTGAGAAATGCTGGGCGCTCCGACAGCAAATCTCCGCCGGCGTCGATCCCGCCCTAGTCCGTAAAACCGCCAAGATCATGGCTCGCAGCGCCGCCGACAATACGTTCGAGGCGGTCGCGCGCGAGTGGCACCTCAAGTTCCTGCCCACCTGGAATACAAAACACGCCGAGAACATCCTCAGCCGTCTGGAGCGCTTTGCATTTCCGATCATCGGCAAACGCCCTATCGACCAGGTGGAGCCGCCCGAGATCCTGCACATCCTTCAACGCATCGAAGCGCGCGGCACGATCGAGACCGCGCACCGGGTAAAGACCGCAATCGGGCAGGTCATGCGTTACGCGGTTCTGACATCGCGAGCCAAGCGTGACCCGACCGCAGACCTTCGCGGCGCGCTCACGCCGCCCCTGGTCCGCCACCTGGCGGCCGTAACAGACACCGATGAAATTGGCCAGCTCCTGCGGGCAATACGAGGTTACACCGGCAGCTTCCCCGTTCAATGCGCTCTACGTCTTTCGCCGCTGGTATTCCAACGACCAGGGGAACTCCGCCTGGCCGAATGGGCCGAGTTCGACTTGGGCAGGGCCACGTGGGAAATCCCGCCGGAGAGAATGAAGGGCCGGAAGGCAGAAAAGGCCGTAAGGGGCGCCCATATCGTTCCGCTATCAAGCCAAGCTGTCGAACTGCTGCAGGAGCTGCACAGGCTTACCGGCCATGGCCGATACCTGTTCCCATCGATCCGCACGTCGACGCGCCCCATGAGCATCAACTCGCTCACAGGCGCTTTGCGCCGCCTTGGCTACGACGGCCAGACCATGACCGTTCACGGCTTCCGCGCCATGGCCAGAACGGTGCTGGACGAGAACTTGAGCATCCCCGTGGCCGTCATCGAAGCGCAACTGGCGCACAAGGTCCGCGACCCCCTCGGCAGGGCCTACAACCGCACCACGTTCCTGCCTCAACGCCGAGACATGATGCAGCGCTGGGCAGACTACGGCCCTGAAAAAAAGATTAACGATAGCGTGAAAGGAATCTGGACCGCCATTCACGACCGTCTTTCAATGGAAATTGGGGTCAACGAACTTGCGCCAAAGTTCTATTCATACCAGGCAGAGTGGAATGGGAAAACGGCGCATAAGTGTGCCGCATCATTCTGCATAGATTGGCAAGGCTCATGAGCGCCCGTTGGCCCTAATAGAAGCAGACTTCGGCTCAACTGTGCATGTGCATAAAAACCGTTCGATGAACTCCATCAGCTTTCCCAAGAGCATCGTGACAACGAGACTGTGACGCGGCTTCTATGGGAGATCCGCGCGCTCCACGACGTCGCCTACCTCGCCTGGCGCGTGGAAGTCGAGCAGCATTTCGTCTACCCAGACAACCCGCTCGGCGCTGCACTCTTTGAACTGCGTAGGTCGCTGCAACAGGAGCAGTGGCTGCCCGAGATGATTACGAAGATCAAAGAACGGAGACCATCTAGCGACGAATGGTGAACAGCCGCCCGGCGTATGATGAGACAGCCCATCCGGGAGGCCCGTGCCCATGTGCTACTCCGCTCAAATCGAGGCCGACTAACCGGATCGATCTATCAGCGGTGCGCCCGCATAAAACCGTATGAAAGGGTGCCCCGTCACCAACGGGTTGTCCGCAAACATCGGATCGGCAGCGGCATCCTCGACGATGAACGGCTCCGTACCCTGGATGGCGTAGTTGCAGAACGCCCATTTTCGGGGTGTCTCGCGTGCGTCCAATCCGTGGCGGGACTTAAACCACTGGCGCCGATCGTCAACAATCGAAACCAGCGCCATTGGAACGCCCAACGCATGGCAGGCAAGCCGCGTCAGCCGATCAAACTTGGGGTCGTCCGCTGTGTCGAGAATTCCGCAAGCCAACACCGCCTCTACGCGCTCGCTTTCGCGCTCGCCGATGGGATAGCCAGTCATTCTTGTCTCCTTGGGAGCTGTTCTCTTATGCGACCTGGAAACTCTGCACGGAGTGTGCGAGCGACCTACCCTGTTCTTCAAGCGCTTGCGATGCGGCCGCGGCTTCCTCAACAAGCGCGGCATTGCGCTGTGTCATTTCATCCATCTCTGACACGGCAATGTGAATCTGTGCGATGCCTTGGCTTTGCTCCGTGCAGGCCGCTGCAATCTCTTCGATAAGCGTCGTCACGCTGGCTACCGAGCTCGTGACCGACTCCATCGTCTTGCCCGCACGGTCGGCAACAACTGCACCTTCCTGGATGTGCGCGAGCGACGATTCAATCAGCTCTTTAATTTCCTTTGCCGCCGTCGAAGAGCGCTGCGCCAAAGCACGCACCTCGGTGGCCACCACGGCAAACCCCCTGCCCTGCTCGCCCGCGCGCGCCGCTTCCACGGCAGCGTTCAAGGCAAGGATGTTGGTCTGGAACGCGATGCCTTCGATGAGGCCCGTAATTTCGCCAATGCGTGCAGAGCCGTCACTGATCCTGTTGATGACACTGACCACATCACCGACGTCGGTGCTGCCCTGGCGGGCGATTCCCGACGCGTTCATTGCCAGCGCGGCCGCCTGTTGCGCATTGGCTGCGTTCTGCTGCACGGTCGTTGTGAGCTCTTCCACGCTGGAAGCCACTTGTTCAAGCGCCGAGGCTTGCTCCTCCGTACGGCTGGACAGATCGACGTTGCCGCTGGCGATCTGCGTCGAGCCTGCCGACACGGAATGCGCGACTTCGCCAACATGACCGATCAACGTGCCGAGACCATCGCAGATCGCCTTCATGGAGGACAGCACACTGCCGGGATGCGCCATGTCAAAACTGGCTTGTGGACGGAAGTCACCCCTTGCGATGCGTGTTGCCGACTGTGCCAGCGCCACCGGTTCAGCACCGAGCGAACGTAGCAGGCTCCGGGCAATGGCCCACCCCAGGACGCTGGCAAGGAGAAAGCCGAACAATCCAGCCCCTACCCCAACCCAGACACCCAAAGCAGCATATGCTTGCGCGCTCTCCACGGCCTTCACGGAGCGTGCATTTGCGTAGTCTTCGAACTCCCGGACGGCAGTGCGCAGCGCTGCAAGAAGTGGTATGCAATCCCGGTTGATCATCTCGACTGCTGCGTCTCGCTCGCCTGCCCGAGCGAGTCGCACGATTTCGAGCGCGACCGGACCATACTTGCTTTCGACGGTACGAATTTCAGAGATCAACTTGCGGGCCGTGTCCGTAACATTCGGACCGTTCTGCGCTTGCGCTTCCAGTTTTGACAACTGTTGCTGGACTTCGGCATGAGCTGTTTCGACGGCCTTCAGCTCCCGTGCGCGAGCCGCTTCGTCCGAACTCAGCACGGCGTTGCGCGCAGCGATTGCGCGCTGGTTCACAGCCGACCGTATCGAGTCCGCAAGCTTGGTGCGCAGGTATAGCCCGCGCTCAAAATCTCGAAACTGCTGTCCGAGCTCGTTCAACTGATAACAACTGATCGCAGCCACTATGGCCACCAAGAACGCCAGCGCCCCGAATGCGCCAAGCAGTTTCGCCTTCACCGTCATAGAGCCCCCCGCTCAAAGTGCGTCTTTACGAAGCTTTGTTTTGCTCAAGCGTAAAGGGCGGCGCAGCGGCCCACCGCGCCAAGGTTGTCTACACCGAAATAGTTGATCTTTGCGAAACATCGGCGGGATCGCGCATCAGGCGCGTCTTTATTGCTCGGCATAACAGCGCCCAGAGGCGCAGCACGGCAACAGGCTTTTTTCGCGCACCCCGCTGACGAAGGGGGCATGTAGAAAAACGCGCTTCAAATTGAACGCAACCGGGCGGAGCACTCAGGTGCGGACTACTCCGATTAATGTAGACGGCACACATGAATCGTTTTCATCGAGCCGATGAAATTGCCGCGACAAGTCTTGGGGGTGGCATATGAACCGCTTTTCGGAGGCGAAAATACATTGCGCGCCATATAACATTACGCAACGCTTACACGGGGCAACGCCTGCGTTTTCCATGCAACAGCAGCAATCGTTCGGAGCACGCTGCCGGGCAAGCGCCGATTCCAGTGGCTCGGGCGGTTGCTCAGTGCAGGAGTAACGCTAGCAGGTGCCGGCTTAGCAGCCTGACCAACCGGAATCGGCGCATGCCACACCGCGCTGGCCATGTCGCTGTCAGCAATCAGAAGTGGTGGTCGTAGCGGATCTCGAACTTGTCGCCCAGGGTGCGGTTTCGCACCGCAAACTCCTTGTAGTAGTGGAAGAACAGGAGATCCTTGGGCGATAGCACCACCATTGCCGCCGGCCCAATCGCGACGACTTGCTCGCGCCGGCCGGGCACGTTGGTGCCGTTGACCTTCGTATCCGTGATCTGCTTGAGCCAGTAGCCGCTCACGCCAGCCACCAAGCCCTGCTTGATCTCGTATTCGATGGCGAAATTGCCGTGCAGCGCCTGACCGGCCTAGGTGGACGTCGCCCCACTGCCGAAGGCGACGTTCGGATCGCTATTGCGGGCGCTCCACAGGTAGTTGAAACGCCCGCTAAAGCTAAGCTTCGGCGTCGCCCAGAAAGTGACCGCCCAATATGGATCAAACGACCAGAAGTGGCTGCCGGGGCTGACAGCCGCGGTACGGTCGTAGTGGCCCGTTGGCGCGATTACCTGCAGCTCGAAGCGCTGGGAGAACAGCGGCCCTTGCGCCCCCATGATCGGATCAAACTGCAGCGACACACCGGCCGCCAGATCGCCAATGCCGCGCGCGCCTTTGAGCACGGCGTTGCTCATCCCGTCATCCACCCGGGCGGCAGCCACCCATGGCAGCAGCAGTTGGAAGCCCAATTGCTTGTTGCCCCACTTTGCGCCCTCTGGCACGAAGATCAGCTGGCTGACGGGCACCGTCACATCAAACTTCTGCTTGGGCGGAAAGGCAGCCTGGTTGCCGGCGTTGTCCATCAGCTTGCTCGCCGAATAGTGGGTCAGGTACTCGACAAAATAGAAGCCGGGGCCGCCCGGCAACGGCGCGCCATCAAAGAAGCTGGTGCCGCCCATGTTGACGGACGGTTGATCGAAGGCCCAGGTGGCTGATGCGCATGCCGCCAGACACGCTGCGAGCACGGTGGTCGTCAGGTTCATGTGGTGTCTCCTGCGTGGGCCCGCTCAAGCGGGCGCCGGCATCTCGCTCGCGCACCACGCTTTGGGGGCCTTGTTGTGTGAGTGATTTTCCGGGCGGGGTTGGTTGTCCAGCTCGGCCGCCATGACAGGCAAAGCGAGGCCCTTGCGTCGTGCAACCGTCATCGGCTGGGCGAACGCTGGAAGGCGGCCTTGAGGACCGCCCGACCTCAAAACTTCAAACGGGGTGTCGCGTCAGTAGTAGGTGGAAGCGAGCCCGCCATCGACGGGCACGTTCACGCCATTGATCCACCGCGTCTCATCGGCGCATAGCAGCGCGATCACGGGAGCGATCTCGTCTGGATAGGCGGGGCGCTTCATGCGGTGCGCGTCTTTCTCTACGCGCTCGGCACCGAGCATGGTCACAAAGTCGCCCAGGATGGGGGTGAACACGGGCCCCGGAGCCACGCAGTTCATACGCACGGAGCGTTGGAGGAAGATCTTCTGCGCCTGCGTCAGCGTCCACACGATCAGCGCTTCCTTGAAGTACTGATAGCAGGTGGCCTGCGGCACGGGGTGTTCTCTCAGCCAGGTAGCGCCCGTGTCAAAACCGCTGGTTTCAGCCAGCGCCTTATGCAGGTCGACGCGCTGCGGCCATTCCGCCCCCAGGATGGACGCAACGTTGACGATGGCACCGCCCTCCGGCATGCGCGGCAGCAACTGCTCGGTCAGATGCCGCAGGCCGAGATAATTCACGCGCGCCACCAGATCCACCGGCGCGGTGCCCGGCACGCCTGCGATGTTGCATAGGGCGTCGATTTGCGCTGGCAGTTGTGCCACGGCCCGGTCGATCCCTTCAACCGTGGACAGATCGGCCTGGACGTAGCCGTCCAGGCTGATGCCCGGCGCATTGCGGTCGACGCCAATCACCCGCGCGCCGTGAAAGCGCAGCAGGCGCGCCGTCTCCGCACCGATGCCCGACGATGCGCCGGTCACCACGATGGTCTTGTTGCTCAATTGCATGGTTGTCTCCGCTTGGTTTCTATTGTTTTGAAGCGTTTCAGAACGGGTATTGCGGCGCGCGCTCCTTGACGGTCATCCACTGCCATTGGGTGTATTCCTCCCAATCGGCCGGGCCGCCCACGCTGGTGCCGTTGCCTGCGATGCCGGGCCCGCCGAACGGGTTGACGCAGTCGTCGTTCACCGTCTGATCATTGATGTGGACCATACCGACGCGCAGGCGCTGGCCCAGCGCCATGGCACGCCCCACCGACGCAGAGATCACGCCCGCAGACAGCCCGCCCTGGCTGTTGTTGGCCAGCTCCACGGCCTCGTCATCGCTCTGGAAGGTGATGATGTTGGCCACCGGCCCGAACACCTCCTCGTCGAACACGCGCATGCCGGGGCGCACACCGCCGAGCACCGTGGGCCGGTAGAACAGGTTCTCGTACGTGCCGCCGGCCAGCAGCCTGGCGCCAGCAGCCACGCTGTCCTGCACGATGGCGTGCACGCGTTGCAGCTGCTTCTGGTCGATCAGGGGCCCAAGCGCGACCTGTCCGCTGGCTCCATCGCCCACCGGCAGATGCTGAGCCTTGTTGACCAGCCGGGCCGTCAGTTCAGCCGCCAGCGATTCGTGCACGAGAATGCGGTTCGACGCCATGCAGATCTGCCCCTGATGCAGCCATGCCCCCCAGGCCGCGTTGCTGACTGCGAGATCAACGTCCGCATCGTCGAGAATGATCAGCGCGTTGGCACCGCCCAGCTCAAGCGACACCTTCTTCAGATGCTGCCCCGCCAGTGCACCAATGCGACGGCCCACGGCCGGCGAGCCGGTAAAGGCAATCATCGGCACCTGCGGGTGGACGACCAGTGCCTCACCCGCCTCCACGCCACCGGGCAGCACATGCAACAGCCCAGTCGGCAGGCCGGCCTCTTCAAAGATGCGTGCGATGAGGTAGCCACCAGACACCGGCGTCCGCAAGTCCGGCTTGACCACCACTGCGTTGCCCGCGGCCAGCGCAGGCGCCACGGAGCGCAGCGTCAGGATCAACGGAAAGTTGAACGGCGAGATCACGCCCACCACGCCAAACGGTGCGCGACGCGCGTAGCTGAGCCGGCCCACCGGGCTCGCCAGCACCTGGCCCTGCGCCTCCAGCGGCATGCCTGAAGCCAGGTGGCACAGCGTGGCGGCCTCACGCACTTCGTGTTGGCCTTTGAACAGCACCCCGCCGGTTTCGCGCGCAACAGCCAAGGCCAACTCATCGAAGTGCTGTTCGAACAGCGCGGCTGCACGGCGGAAGACTTCGGCACGCTCGCGCGGCGCTCGCAACACCCAAGCTCGCTGGGCAATGGTGGCCGCCTGCACCGCAGCGGCCACGTCGTCGGCGTCGGCCAGCCCGACACGCGTCAGCTTTTGGCCGGTCGCAGGTTCGATGACGTCCACCGCTTGCTGCTGCAGCGGCTGCACCCAGCTGCCCTGGAACAGCAGGCCGTCCCATTGGGCGGCATCCAGAAAGCGCATCGTTTGAGGGGCGTTCATCGATCGTGTCTCCTTGTGTTTGTGGTGGGATCGTGTCCGGCGCCGTGTTGGTTGCGTGTTGGCTGCCGGCTGTCGGCGCTCTGATTTGCAAGCGCTATGCCATTCACGTGCGCGCATGTTCTTGCCGTTGAGCAGCAACGCGTGCGTGCCTTGACGGGTCTCGCGTTCTGCGCCAATCAGGCTGTGAACTGCTGCAGCGCAGCAAGGCGCCGGCCCTCAACCACGCTTGCGGATTTGATGAAATCGGGACAGTATCAGGGGCCCTGATATTTTCATTTGAGCAACCCACCTGGAGCCCCCATGGCGCAACTGCCCCGCATCTCGCTTGCCGAAGTGGCCCGCACCACGGGCAAGGTGCTCAGCCCGGCGGGCAGTGACCGCTGGAGTGCCGACTCGGAGCCCACCCTGGCGGACATCAGCGAATGCCTGTATTTCTCACCCGGCGATGGGCGCATCTGGCTGAATGACCAGCGCATGCTGTTGTTGCACAGCCGGGCGATGGGCACGCTGCGGCGCGAGTTGATCGACAGCCTGGGCATCGACCGCGCACGCGGGCTGCTCACGCGCTCGGGCTACGTGTCTGGCGCACACGATGCGCGGCTCGTCCGCGAGCGCTGGCCGGATGCCGAGCCCTCCGCCATCTTCGTCGCCGGCACACGGCTGCACACGCTCGAAGGCGTGGTCAAAGTCGTGCCCGTCAACTTCAGCTACGAGCCCGAGAGCGGCCGCTACCAGGGCGAGTTCCTCTGGCACAACTCCAGCGAAGACGACGAGCACCTCGACGCCTACGGTGTGGGTACCTCGCCTGCTTGCTGGCTGCAGCTTGGCTATGCCATCGGCTACGTCAGCACGCTGCTCGGGCACCTGGTGATCTTTCGCGAGGTGGAATGCCGCTCGATGGGCGCGGCGGTCTGCCGCGTCATCGGCAAATCGGCCGAGTTGTGGGACGACGCCAGCGAAGACCTGCGGTACCTGAACGCCCAGGATTTTGTGGACTCAGGCATGTTGGCTGCGAGCGTGCCCCGGGCGTCGCCGCAATCTGGTGAAACCGAATCCGCCAGCGCGGCCGAAGCGCCGGTAGACCGCGACACGGAAGATAGCCCCGGCCCCGCACTGGTGGGCGCCTCGTCCGCATTCAACGCCGCGTGCCATCTGCTGCAGCGCGTGGCCCCCACCGATGCCACCGTGCTCTTCACCGGCGAATCGGGCGTCGGCAAGGAGCGCTTTGCGCGCATGCTGCACCAGATCAGCCGGCGCCAGGACAAGCCGTTCATCGCCATCAACTGCGCCGCCATTCCCGAGACGCTGGTGGAGGCGGAACTCTTTGGTGTGGAGCGCGGCGCCTACACCGGTGCCACGCACTCACGCGCGGGGCGCTTTGAACTCGCGCACGAGGGCACGCTGTTCCTCGACGAGATCGGCACGCTGAGCCTCGTAGCGCAAGGCAAGCTGCTGCGCGCGCTGCAAGAAGGCGAATTCGAGCGCGTGGGGTCCACCCGCACACAGCGGGTCAACACGCGCGTGGTGGCCGCCACCAACGAAGACTTGCAGCAGGCCGTGCGTGAAGGGCGCTTCCGCCAAGACCTGTTCTTCCGGCTCAACGTCTTCCCAATCCACTTGCCCCCACTGCGCGAACGCCGCGACGACATCCCGCTGTTAATGGGCCATTTCCTCAAAACCTATGCACACAAGCACGGGCTGGCCGTGCACGGGTTCAGCCTGCGCGCGGTCAAGGCGCTGGTCAACTACAGCTTTCCCGGCAACATCCGCGAGCTGCAGAATCTGGTGGAGCGCGGCGTGATCCTGGCGCAGGCCGGGCTGGTGGATCTATCGCACATGTTCATCAGCGGCGAGACACTGAATCAGGAAGTGCTGTCCCTGGCCATTGCCGGTGAAGTGGCCACGCTGACGTTGAAACACGAGCAAGAGCACGAAGCCGACGCGCCGTCGCCCCAACCCGAAACGCTGCTGGACTTGGTCAACCACTGGAGCCAGCAGACGCGCGGCAGCAGGTCATCGCTGCCGGCGCTGGAGCAGCAATTGCTGGAAGAGGCCGTGGCGCGCGCCAACGGCAACCTCTCCTCGGCCGCACGCACGCTTGGCATCACGCGCGCGCAGCTGGCCTATCGGCTCCAGCGGCGCGCCGAGGTGTCGTCATCGGCAGGCTGAGCCAGCATCCGCGGCAATCGCGCGGGCGTCGCTGCCGTCGTAGAGCGCGTCGATCAGCGCGGCGCGGCGGCTCAACACAGCACGCTGGTTGATCGAACCCTTGTCGGTGATTTCCCCGTGGTCGATCGACGGCGGCTCCTCCAGCAAACGCAGACATGCAATGCGACTGGCCGACCCGGTAGCGGCGCGGTTCAGCCGATTCAGCAACGCCGCGAAATGCGCCCGAACCGGTGCGCTGCCCAGAATCTCGGCAGCACCCGCATCCGCAGACAATCCCGCCAGCGCCGCACAGTGCTCCAGCCGCGGAAACACCAGCACGCGGACGTCGTCGCGGTTCATGCCGGCCACCACCGCGTCTTGCACATACGGCGCGCCCTCGCTGATGATCCGTGCACGCAGCGGCCCCACGCTCACGAAGGTGCCGGAACTGAGCTTGAAGTCTTCGGCGATGCGGCCGTCGAACATCAGGCCAATATCGGGTTGCGCTTCATCGACAAAGCGCACGGCATCGCCGGAGCGGTAGTAGCCCTCGTCGTCGAAGGTGTCCGCCGCCAGCTGTGGTGCGCGCCAGTAACCGGGCATCACGTGCGGCCCTTTGAAGCGCGCCTCCAGTTTGCCGTCGGTCCGCACCAGCTTGACTTCGCAACCGGGCGCCGGCAGCCCGATGTAGCCCGCCATCATCACGGGGCCGGTGGTGAAGGTGCATGACGGTGCCGTCTCCGTCATGCCCAGGCCGGCCATGATGCGGATGCGCTCGCCACAATGGGCTTCGCTCACCTGTTCGAGACGGTTCCAGGCGGCTTGCGACAGCCCCGCGCCGGCAAAGAAGAACAGCCTGACCTGCGCGTAGAAGTGCTCGCGCAAGGCCGCATCGGCCTCGAGCGCTTCGGTCAGCATCTCCCAGCCCTTTGGCACGTTGAAGAACACCGTCGGTTGGATCTCGCGCAGGTTCTCCAGCGTTTGCGCGAACGCCTGCGGGGTCGGCTTCCCGCCGTCGATGTAGTACGTGCCCCCGTTGTACAGCGCGATGCCGACGTTGTGGCTGCCGCCAAAGGTATGGTTCCACGGCAGCCAGTCCAGTAGCACTGGCGGTGCCTCGCCAAAGCACGGAAAGGTCTGCAGCAGCATCTGCTGATTGGCACACAGCATGCGGTGCGTGGTCGTGACGGCCTTGGGCTGCTTGGTCGAGCCTGATGTGAAAAGGAACTTGGCGATCGTGTCCGGGCCAACCTTGGCGTTGGCGGCATCGATGTCGATTGGCAAGGTGTCGCACAACGCTGCAAACCGGCTGACCGTGCGCCCTTCCAACTCGCCGGTGTCGACCAGGATTTCGGTGTCCGGCGGCGTGACCGCCCGCAGCGCAGGGCCAAACTGCGCCGCGTCGCTGGCGTACACCATGCCGGGCGTGAGGTGCTGCACGAGATAGGCGAGCCGGCTGTAGTCCTGCGTGAGCAGCGCGTACGCCGGCGAGACCGGGCTATACGGAATGCCTGCATACATGGCGCCCATGGCCAGCTGAAGATGCTGCAGATCGTTGCCCGACAGGATCATCAACGGGCGCTCCGCCGACAGCCTGCGCGCCAGCAGCGCCTGCCCAATGGCACGCGCACGCGCCAGCATCTGCGCATAGGACAGGCGCTGCCACCCGCCATCCGGCCCGCGCTGTGCGACCAGCGGGCGATCCGGATACTCGCGGGCACCGCGCACCAGGCAATCGGTCAATCGTGCGGGG
>CBJMVH010000006.1:0-139040 GCA_966433195.1 uncultured Ralstonia sp. | reverse complement strand
ACAACTTGCGGTTTCTGAGCTGATCGATCCAGACGGTGCCAAGGATGACCACGCCGATGATGATCTGCTGGATGAAACTGGATACGCCGTTCATGTTGAGCCCGTTGCGCAACACCCCGATCACGAACGCGCCGATGGCCGTGCCCGAGACCGTTCCGACACCGCCCATCAACGACGTGCCGCCGATGACGGCACTGGCAATGGCGTCGAGCTCGTACATCACGCCCTCGTTCGGTTGCGCCGTCACCAGGCGAGACATCAGCACGCAGCCGGTCATCCCGGCCAACAGGCCCGACAGCACATACGTGAACAGCTTGACGCCCTGCACGTTCACGCCGGACAGGCGTGCCGCCTCGGCATTCGAGCCGACTGCGTAGATATGACGACCGAGGGAGGTACGTGCGAGCAGCACAGACACAGCGATGAACAGCGCCAGCATGATCACCACCGGGTAAGGAATGCCGGGAAAGACCGTATCCGGAAAGCCGTCTGCGCCGATGCGGGAGATGCGGAACAGTGCGCCGTTGCCGAGTTCGCCAAAGGCATCGCCCAGGCCCGACACCGGCCGCGCGCCCGTAATCTGCAGGGCCAGCCCGCGCGCCACCAGCATCATGCCGAGCGTCGCAATGAACGGCGGCAGACCCATCTTGGTGATGCAGATGCCGTTGACCCATCCGCACATGGCCCCCACCACCACGCCGGCCAGCATGGCAATGGGCACGGGCACGCCCATCTTCACGAGCAACGCAGCCACCACGCCCGAGAGCGCCAGCACCGAGCCCACCGACAAGTCGATGCCACCCGTGATGATCACGCACGTGGCCGCCACGCCAAGGTAGGCAATCGACGTGACTTGCAGCGCCACCGTCATGAAGTTGCCGACCGAAAGAAACGCTGCACTGGTCGCCGAAAACGCAACCACCAGCGCCACCAGACTGCCCAGCGCGGCAAACTTTTGAATCAAGTCACGATGGTGTTGCTTGCGCTGCGTTTTCACGGCCTGCGGCTGATCCGAAGTCATTTCAAGCATGGGTTCGTCCTGATGCGTAATGCAGAATCTCTTCCTGGTTCGTGTTGCGCGTTTCCAGGACGGCGGTGATCCGGCCTTCATGAAAAACGGCGATGCGATCGGTCATACCCAGCAGCTCCGGCAGCTCCGAGCTGATCAGCACAACGCCCACGCCGTCCGCCGCCAACTGGTCCATCAACCCGTAGATGGCGTACTTCGCACCCACGTCGATGCCGCGCGTTGGCTCATCAAAAAACAGGATGCGTGAACCGCGATACAGCCATTTGCCGATCACGATCTTTTGTTGGTTGCCACCCGAAAGATTGCGTACCGTCTGCGCGACCGTGGGCGTGCGGATGTTGAGTTCGCGCACGTAGCGCTGGGCCACGGCGGTCTCTTCGGAAAAACGCAGGAAGCCGTGCGATGAAATCGCCCGCACATTGGCCAGGGTGAGATTGACAGCCACGGGCATCGACAACGCCAGGCCGTCCTTCTTTCGGTCTTCCGACAAATAGGCGATACCTTGCCGGATAGCCTCGCGCGGCGAGCGGATGGTCACCGGCGTGTCACCCAGCATGATCGATCCGGAATCGAGCCGTTCCGCACCGAAAATGGCCCGCGCCACCTCCGTGCGGCCTGCGCCCATCAAGCCGGCAAAACCGAGAATCTCGCCCTTGCGCAACTCGAACGACACGGGCCCGAAGACGCCAGCCCGGCTCGCTCCATTCACGCGCAGCAAGACCTCGTCGGTCGGCACCGACTGGCGCGCGGGAAACACGTCGTCAAGCGAACGGCCCACCATGCGCGCGACGATCTCGTTGACGTTGGTGGCAGCAAAATCGCTCGTGTCGATATGGCGACCATCACGCAGCACCGTCACGCGATCGACAATCTCCGCCATCTCGTCCAGCCGATGCGAGATATACAGAATCGCCACGCCATCCGCGCGCAGCTCCTTGATGATGCGGAACAGCTGAACGGTTTCGGATTCGGTGAGCGACGACGTGGGCTCGTCCATGATCAGCACACGCGCGTTGAGCGACAGTGCCTTGGCAATCTCCACCATCTGTTGCTGCGCGATGGAGAGCGTGCTGACCAGCGTGGTGGGCTCTACGGCCAGGCCGATGCGCTGGAGATAGCTGCGTGCGTTGGTGTTGAGCTTGCGGTAGTCAATGAACGGGCCGCGCTTGGGCTCGCGCGCCAGGAAGATGTTCTCCGCCACCGATAGGTGTGGCACCAGATTCAGTTCCTGGTGGATGATCGCAATGCCGGCCGCCTGTGCTTCGGAGGTAGAGGTGAACCGCACCGCCTCGCCCCGATACGAGATGACGCCATCATCTGCCGTGTACTGACCGCTGATGATCTTCATCAGCGTCGATTTGCCGGCACCGTTTTCGCCACAGACAGCATGGACTTCACCTGCACGCAGATCCAGATCCACGCCATCCAGCGCAACCACGCCGGGAAAGCGCTTGCCGATGCGCTGCAATCGCAGGATCTCTTGCGGCATCGACGATCTGGCACTGCTTGCGTGCGCAGGCACGGCGTCTGCAGGGGGCATCCGTGGTCTCCGTTATCTTGCGAGGCTCTGATCTTCCGCTTGACGCACTGGTAAGTCCAGTTGAACGTAAGCCGATCCCGCCCAGCATTTTTTGGTCAAGCCAATATCACTTATAACCAACTTGCCTGACCACTAGTGCAAACCCTGAAATGTTGCTGACGTCAGCCGGCACAATGGCTTGCGGGCCTCATGCTAGACTCGACAGGCACCAAGGCGGGGCCCACATGGGGCCATTCCCGCGTCAAAAACACACCACAATGAAGCAGACTGAGCCCAAGCGGCTTTACCAATCTGTCGCCGCACAGATCCTCGCGCTGATCCAGCAGGAGAAACTCGCTCCAGGCACGCGGCTGCCGCCGGAGCGCGAACTGGCGCAAACGCTGGGCGTGTCCCGCCCATCGCTGCGCGAGGCGTTGATCGCCCTGGAGATTGGCGGTCAGGTTGAGATCCGCATGGGTTCCGGCGTGTACGTGCAAGACGCGAGCGCCGCAAACGAAAGCGCCGCCATTCCGTCGCTGGGCGAAAGCCCCACGGAACTGATGCAGGCCCGCGCCATTCTGGAAGGCGACGTCGTCACGCTGGCTACCGGCCGGCTCACGGCAGCCACGCTCGACAAGCTGCAGCGCACCGTCGACCGCATGCGCCGGCTGGCCCAGGCGGGCAAATCGCCCACGGATGCCGACCGCCAGTTCCACATGCTCATCGCAGAAACGGCGGGCAATTCAGTGTTGAGCCGCTTCGTTGCAGAGCTGTTCGACAGCCGCCACGACCCGATTGCCGCGGCCATCCGCGACCATGCGGAAGGGGAATCGAGCTGGCATGCGGCCGTGCGCGAGCATGAAGAGATCCTCCGGGCATTGCAGGCCGGCGACCCGATTGCCGCGCAAACCGCCATGCGGGCGCACCTGAGGGCATCGGAGGAGCGCTGGATCGCCGGCGCCATTCAGCAAGACAACACGCCCTAACAGTCGCAGGCGCACAAACCGGCCTGACCAAATACAGCGCCACATTGTTTCCCACCCCTGGAAACAAAGGATTTTTCAGCATCAGGGTTTCCCCCATCAAGAATTTCCCCTCAAGATGTTAAATTGGCCTGACCAAATGGACAGGCCAATTTAACGCGGCCGCTCGCGCGGGCATGCGTGCAGACCACCCTGTCCCCTATCCCTCAAGGAGACCCGCAAGGTGACTCACCGTTTGCATTTGCCGCATGCGCAAGCGCGCCCCTCCAAGCAACCCGATTACGCAAAGACCAGCGGCGCCTCTCTTGTCGGGGCCGCCTCATGCTGACGGTCATCTGCGAAACACCGGGTACGCTGCGCGCGCTCGACCGACCGGTCCCCGCCCCTGCCGACGGCGAAGTGCTACTGCGCGTCAAACGCGTGGGCGTGTGCGGCACCGACTTGCACATCTTCACGGGCAACCAGCCTTACCTGAGCTATCCGCGTGTGATGGGGCATGAGCTATCGGGCATCGTTGAACAGGCGCCGGCTGGCAGCGCGCTCGCTCAGGGCGATGTGGTCTACGTGATGCCTTACCTGTCATGCGGGCACTGCGTAGCCTGCCGCCAGGGGCGCACCAATTGTTGCGTCAACATCCAGGTGCTGGGCGTGCATCGCGATGGGGCGTTCACCGAATACCTAAGCGTGCCGCAAGCCTTCGTGCACAAAGCGGAGGGCGTGAGCCTGGATCAGGCCGCCATGGTCGAGTTCCTCGCCATCGGCGCGCATGCGGTGCGCCGTGCGCAAGTGAAAACCGGGCAGCGCGTGCTGGTGGTTGGCGCGGGCCCTATCGGCATGGCAGCCATGATCTTTGCCAAGCTGCGTGGCGCGACGGTCACTGCGCTGGATTCGCGCGCGGACCGCCTCGCGTTTGCGGCTGAGCAACTCGGCATGGATGCCTGTGTTGCATTAGGCGACGCAGACGAAGCGCAACTCGCCGCGCTCACAGACAACGAGTTCTACGACGCCGTGTTCGATGCCACCGGCAACCCGAAAGCGATGGAGCGCGGATTGCGCTTCGTGGCGCATGCCGGCACGTATGTGCTGATCTCGGTGGTGGCGGCGAATCTCTCGTTTTCGGACCCGGAATTCCATAAACGCGAGACCACCCTGCTCGCCAGCCGCAACGCCACCACGGAAGATTTCGAAACCGTGCTCGACGCCATGCGCGCGGGCCAGATTCCTGCCGCGCTCAACACCCACCGCATGCCGCTGGCAGACGTGCCCGAGCGCTTCAAGACGCTGCTCGACCCGGCCGCGGGCGTGGTGAAGGCGATCGTGGAGTGCTGAGCGCATGACTGGGCCGATCGTCGAGCCGATCCTCCAGTTCGGCACCAGCCGTTTTCTGCAGGCGCATGTGGATCTGTTCGTGTCGGAAGCGCGGGAGGCGGGGCACGCGCTGGGCGGCATCATCGTGGTGCAGACCACCGCCAACCCCGCAAGCGCCGCGCGGGTCAAGGCGCTTGCAAGCGGTGGGGGGTATCCGGTGCGCATTCGCGGCCTGCAAGATGGCGCACCGGTCGACCGCACCGTGACGTGCCGCGCCGTGCAGCGCGCATTGCAAGCCGATGCGGATTGGGAGCTGCTATGCGAGCTGATGGCGACACAGGTGCAGGTCGTGGTATCCAACACGGCGGATCAAGGCTACCAGCTCGACCCGCGCGATGATGCCCGCTTGCTGCAAGCGCCATCGCAGGCGCCGCGCAGCTTCCCTGCCAAGCTGGTGGTGCTCTTGCATGGCCGCTGGCTGCGCAACCCAGAGGCGCCCTTATCGCTGTTTCCGTGCGAACTGATCGAGCGTAACGGTGACACGCTCTGCGCAACCGTCTGCGCGGTGGCCACGCAATGGTCGCTGCCCGCCACCTTCATCGAGTGGCTGCGCACGCACTGCGTGTGGGCTAACTCGCTGGTGGACCGCATCGTCTCCGAAGCGCTGCACCCCGTAGGCGCCGTGGCCGAGCCGTACGCGCTGTGGGCCATCGAACGCCGGCCCCGGCTGGTGCTGCCCTGCACGCATCCGGCCATCGTGCTGACAGATGAGCTCGACCACCACGAACGGCTCAAGCTCTTTCTGCTCAACGCCGGCCACACGTTCCTGGCCGAGCGTTGGCGCGACGATGCCCTGCCCGCTGATCTGACCGTCGCGCAAGCCATGGAGCACGCACGCCTGCGGCCCGAGCTGGAAGCCCTGTGGCGAGACGAGATCGTCCCGGTGTTCACCGCCCTGGGCAAGCACGATGCCGCTGCCGCCTATCTCGTCTCGCTGCGAGAACGGCTGCAGAACCCCTACCTCGCCCATCGTCTGGCAGACATCGCGCAGAACCATGCGCAAAAGAAACAGCGGCGCCTGGCGCCCATCGTCACGCTGACGCGGCAACTGGGTCTGCACATCGCCCAGCCGCGGCTGAACGCGGCGCTTGCCAACCCTAACTGAACCCGCAAAGCACCATGCCTCACGCCTCACTTATCCTCCTGGCCCCCGATGACGACGTGGCCGTCGCGCGAGTTGCGCTGGAGGCCGGCACGATACTCAGTGCCGGATCGCCTGCGCTGAGCGCGCTTGCCGCCATTCCCGCCGGCCACAAGATCGCGCTGCGTGACATAGCGGTGGGTCAGCCGGTGCACAAGTACGGGCAGATCATCGGTGTGGCAACGGCCCCCATCCGCGCGGGCGAGCATGTGCACGTGCACAACGTCGGCATGGCCGATTCCGCCGCCGAGCACGCTGTGGGCCACGCCTATCGCGCCACCGTTCCCGTGGATGCGCCTGCCACGTTCAACGGCTACGTGCGCGCGGACGGCCGCGTTGGCACACGCAATTTCATCGGCGTCATCGCCAGCGTGAACTGCTCGGCCACCGTGTGCCGGCATATCGTGCAAGCGGCGCAGGCCGAAGCGGCGGCGTTCCCGAACGTCGATGGTGTGGTCGCCATCACGCACGGCAGCGGCTGCGGCATGGCCGGCAACGGCGAGGGCCTTGAGCTGCTGCAGCGCACGCTGCGCGGCTATGCCGACCACCCCAACTTTGCGGGTGTGCTGATTGTCGGCCTCGGTTGCGAGGTCAACCAGGTGGCGCCGCTCGTGCAGATGCTGGGGGCGCGCACGCCGGGCTTGTTCGCTTCGCTGACGATCCAGGAAGAAGGCGGCACACGCGAAGCCATTGCCGCGGGCCTCGCCATGCTGCGCGACATGCTGCCAATCGCGAACCAGGCGAAACGCAGCACCGTCCCGGCAAGCCACCTGACCGTGGGCCTGCAATGCGGCGGATCGGACGGCTACTCAGGCATCAGTGCCAACCCTGCACTGGGCGCGGCGGTCGATTTGCTAGTGCGCCACGGGGGCACGGCGGTGCTGTCGGAAACGCCCGAGATCTACGGCGCCGAGCACCTGTTGACCGCGCGTGCCGCCACCCCCGCCGTTGCCGATGCCTTGATGGCGCGACTGGCCTGGTGGGAGCACTACACCCGCACGCTCGGCGCCGACATGAACAACAACCCCTCGCCCGGCAACAAGGCCGGCGGCGTGACGACCATCCTCGAAAAATCCCTTGGCGCGGTCGCCAAGGGCGGCAGCAGCGGGTTGATGGCCGTCTATGAGTACGCCCAGCCGGTGCAGACACACGGCCTCGTCTTCATGGACACGCCGGGCTACGACCCCGTCTCGGCCACCGGCCAAGTGGCAGGCGGCGCCAACCTGATCTGCTTCACCACCGGCCGCGGGTCGACCTACGGCTGCAAGCCGGTGCCCTCCTTAAAGCTCGCCACCAACAGCGCGCTTTTCCGGCACATGGAGCTCGATATGGACTACGACTGCGGCGGCATCGTGGATGGACGCCTCAGCATTGCGCAAGCCGGCGAAGCGTTGTTCCGGCTGATGCTGGATACGGCGTCCGGCACCCGCACCAAGAGCGAACTCAACGGCTTGGGCGACAACGAGTTCGTACCGTGGCAACTGGGCGCCGTCATGTAAGGCCTGTGCTACGCAGCAGCAGGAGCAAGCCGCCCGCAATGGCAATCGCCCCAATGCCGCGCGACACAATCTCGCCATGCGGGGCCAGGCGCTCCAGCGTCATGGCCACAGACACGGCTGCCATGGTGCGCAAGTCCATGACGCCCGTCACGACGAGGATTGCCGTCAGGCCCGAACAGGAGCGCACGCAGCGCATGCCAATACGCAAACCGTATCGCCACGCCGCGCCCGCCTCCATGTTTAGCCCCGATGTGCCGCCCAACCGTGGTGCCTGGCGGCACCGTGCAAGCTGACGCTGCTTCCACACGCTGCACTGCACCGCCCCTGCAGAAAGCACGATGACACCAGTTGCCACGGGCGCAGCGCGCAACAGCAGCGGCCATGCCATTTCCGCTGTAGCCAGCCCAACACTTAGCGCAAAGACCGCCACACCGATCGCCGCCCAGATCACGAAGTACCCGCTAGCGGCGAATGCCGTGAGCGCCCCGAGGTGGGGTATGCCCGTCGCACGAACCTGCGCGCGGTAACGCAGCAACATCGGCAGCAACGACGGCAACATCATCGCCACCATCATCACCGTCCACATGCCGATGAACGACGCGGCGAAAGACCACCACGTCTGGCCGCACATCGGCATCCAGCCCATCGGCATCGCAGTCATGTCGGGCATGGACAGGCTCCACGCCACCGTCGCTGCCGCACTCGCGATAAACAGCAGTGCCCCGGCGGCCAGGAAGCCGCGCTCGGGCACTGCGTGCGTGCGCGGCAGCTCAACGCTGCTGAGCGTATTCGTCATGGCGACGCCACCAGACACCGGCTTCGTTGCGGCCCAGCGGCGCGCGATCGAGCCATTGATACGCCCCCCACAAACCATCCAGCCCGCGCGCGTACGTGGAGTACGTGTGGTACACGACGCCGTCCTGCAGCACAAAGGCGCTCATACCGGGGCGATCGCGCACATAGGTGGGTGCGTCGGTGCCGCACATGCTCGCGAACTGCTGCACGGGCTCGGGCAAATCTGACGCGTCCATCACGTGGCTGCCGCGCACGTAGTTGTAGTCGGCGCTGCCTGCGCGCTGCTGGTCCTCCGTGATGGAGACGTTGAAGTCGTAGTTGAAATCGCTGCCCACCGACGATGCCCATGGAAAGGTCCACCCCATGCGCTTGCGATACTCCAGCAGCTTGTCCAGCGGCCCGCGCGACACCGCCATCAGCGTGACATCGTGGTTGGCCAGATGCGTAACGAAGCCATCAAAGCCATCGGCAATCATCGAGCACGACGGGCAGCCGGCCTTGTAGTCGGGGCCGAACATGAAGTGATAGACCAGCAACTGCGACCGCCCGCCAAACAGATCGACCAGCGACGCACTGCCTTGCTCCGTGTCGAACCGATAGGGCTTGTCGACGCGCACCCATGGCAGCGCCTGCCGGCGACGCGCCAGCTCGTCACTGCGTCGGGTGAGTTCCTTTTCTGCCTTGAGCAATTCCAGCCGCTCAGCCAGCCAGGCGCTGCGGGTTGCGATAGGGTGCACTGCACTCATGTTTGCCTCCGTTCAGGTGGTGTTAGGTCCGTGCTAGATTAGGCGCCGACCTGAAACGGCGGGAGTGACAAGTGTGGCGGGATTCCGATGGATTCACTGATCACGGCGGCTGCGCGTGCACTCGCGGCCGGTGACCCATTTGGCGCACTGAACCGCGTCGCCCTGCGCGACGATGCACCGGCACTCGCGCTACGCGGGATCGCCATGGCCCAGCTTGGCGACCTGGCCCGCGCCAAGTTTCTGCTGCGCCGCGCCGCACGTGCATTCGGCGCAAAAGAGGCGCTGGCACGTGCCCGCTGTGTCGTCGCGGAAGCCGAAATCGCCCTTGCCTCGCGTGATCTGAGTTGGCCGGCGAAGACACTGGACACCGCACGCGCCACGCTCGAAGCGCACGGCGATCACATCAACGCTGCCCATGCGCGGTATCTGGCGATCCGCAAACAGTTGCTCATTGGCCGACTGGACGATGCTGAACGCGCGTTGGCAGCCCTAACACCGGCGCACTTACCGGCATCCCTGCGTGCAGCACATGCCCTGGTCATCGCCGGCATTGCCATGCGCCGCCTGCACACTGCCGCTGCCCAGCACGCCCTGGCCGATGCAGCCCATGCCGCGCGCGAAGCCGGCATCCCGACCTTGACGGCGGAAGTCGAACGCGCCGCCCTCGCCTTGCATGCACCGGCCGCCCGGCTGATCGCGCATGGCGAAGAACGCGTGTTGCGGCTTGCCGAAGTGGAGGCGCTATTCGCGTCCGATGCGCTGGTGGTCGACGCCTGCCGTCTTGCCGTGCGTCGTGCGGATACGGTTGTGCCGCTGGCGACGCGCCCGGTGTTGTTCACGCTGGCGCGGCTGCTTGCACAGGCTTGGCCGGCGGATGTCTCGAGAGACACCCTGATCGCCGAGGCATTCCGCACCCGACATGCCGACGATACGCACCGCGTGCGCCTGCGCGTCGAGGTCGGCCGGTTGCGCGCTGCGCTGACGGGGCTGGCAGGCATCCAGGCCACCCGGCAAGGCTTCGCGCTGGTGCCGCATGACGCGCGCGAAGTCGCTGTGCTGGCGCAACCGGTAGAAGAGCCATATGCCGCCGTGTTGGCGTGTCTGGCCGATGGCGAGTCGTGGTCCAGCTCAGCACTGGCGCTGGCACTCGGCGCCAGCCAGCGGACCGTACAGCGTGCGCTGGATGCGCTGGCCGCATCGGGGAAGGTGCAATCCTTCGGCCGCGGGCGCGCCCGCCGCTGGCTGACGCCGCCCGTTCCCGGATTCGCGACCACCTTGTTACTCCCCGCCCCGCTGCCCAGCGACTAGCATGGAATCTCCACAACCGAATCCGCAGGACACCCCATGAAGCGATCCGCCGCAGACATCGTGCGCGAATATGGCCCGTTCCCCGATGCCAACAACGTAGGCGGCGTCACGTACGACGGCCAGCATGTCTGGTTTGCCGGCGGCGATGCGTTGGTGGAACTCGACCCCGCCAGCGGCGAAGCGTTGCGCTCCATCGACGTGCCGGCCCACGCGGGCACCGCGTTCGATGGGCAGCACTTGTTCCAGATCGCCGAAGACCGCATCCACAAGATCGACCCGCAAACGGGCAAGGTGCTGGGCTCGATTCCCGCACCGGGCGCGGGGGGCGACTCCGGCTTGGCCTGGGCCGAAGGCACGCTATGGGTGGGGCAGTATCGCGAGCGGAAGATTCACCAGATCGACCCGGACACCGGCGCCATCCTGCGCACCATTGAATCAAACCGCTTTGTCACCGGCGTCACCTGGGTTGACGGTGAGCTTTGGCATGGCACGTGGGAAGGCGACTCGGGCGAACTGCGCCACATTGATCCGCAGACTGGCGAGGTGCTGGAGCTGATCGACATGCCGCCGGGTGTAGGGGTGTCCGGGCTCGAGTCCGACGGGGCAGATCAGTTCTTCTGTGGTGGCGGCGGCACCGGCAAGATCCGAGCGGTGCGTCGCCCCGGAAAGGCGGCAAAAGCCCGCGCCAAGACCACCGACGAATGACCCAAGCGAGGACCAAAACAGCGCACGCAGACCCAGCCCGCAACCCTGCGGGCTTTTTCTTTGCAGCGGCGGTGCTTGTTTGAAAACCCCATAACATTTCGCGCAAGCTCTCCTTGTACGATGGCCGCGCTCGCAATCGTCTTTCAGGAGAGACACGATGCCCTACGATGGAAACCGCGCGGCCAACTACGCCGACAGCCACGCGCAGCCGAACAGCACCGGCAACTGCGCCAAGTACGTCCGCAAAGCCCTGGAATGGGGCGGCGCAGAACTCGGCCGCACGCACTACGCCAAAGACTATGGCCCCGTCCTGGAAGAGGCGGGCTTTCACGCCATCCAGACGCCGCCGCGCAAGGGCGACGTGGTGGTTATCCAACCGGCGCCCGGCCATCCGTCCGGGCACATGGCCATCTATAACGGCACGGTGTGGGTCTCGGATTTCACGCAGAACGCCGGGCCGCAAGGCTTCTATCCGGGTCCGGCCTATCGCACGGCGCAACCCGCCTACCGAATCTATCGCCACGACGATTGAGGTCCGCCATGAAGAACCGACTTTTCAGAATGCTGGCTTGGGTGGTTCTCGCGGTCGGCATGCTCGGTGCGCACGCTGCCACGGCCCAGGGCAAAGCGACCACGCCGGAAGCCAACACCAAGGCCTTCTACGCGTGGTACATCAAGCTACAGGCCAAGTCCGTCTACCCGCTCACCGATAGCGGCATCTACAACTACGTGTCGAAAGACACCGTGGATCGCCTGCGCGAAGCCTACCGCCGCAACGAACTGCCGGGCGACGCCGATTACTTCACCAAAGTGCAGGACTACGACGAGAAGGACTGGTCCGAGCACACCGTAGCCCGCGCCCCCATCCTGTTGGAGGACGTTGCCGTGGTGCCGGTCACCTTCGGCTCAAAGGACAAGATCAGCGTGCTGGTCTTCCTGCGCAAGGTAGGGGACGGGTGGAAGATCACCAAGGTGGAAGATACGCTGGATTTTCAGTGAGGCTGCTGGCCGGTTGATGCAAACAACCGGGACACCCCGTCATGCCGTTCAGCAAGGACTGAACGGCATTTTTTTCGTGTGACTACGGAAGCCAGTTCAACCTGTTGAAATCGCTTGCTAGGCAGCCATGAATGCCCCAAGGCAGGCTGCCCCGGTTCACACGTCCACCCTCATCGCGTATGATCGCGCGACGAATGATGGTGCCCTTTCAGGGTGAAACGGGAACGCGGTGCAAAGCCGCGGCTGCCCCCGCAACTGTATGTGACGAGCCCACATCACACAGGCCACTGGATGCGTCCGGGAAGGCAATGTGAGGCGATGACGCACAAGCCAGGAGACCGGCCATCATCTCTTGTCGACGTGGGATGAACCTGGGCGGGGTGTACCGGGGGATACGCAAAACGGCTCGGCCGTTCTGCTCTTGTTGTCCGATCTCGCGGCGATGACCTTGCAAAGAGGCCTTCCATGGCGTCGCCGCTCCTGCGCTGTTTCGCTTTCCCCTCTCGTACGCCCGTCAGTCTGCTGGCGGTACTGATTGCCTTCAATCTGCTTGCCTGGGCATGGGCGCTGACCGCGTTTGCTGGCCAACCCGCGCTGCTCGGCACCGCGCTGCTGGCCTACATGTTCGGATTGCGACACGCCGTCGATGCGGACCACATCGCCGCCATCGACAATGTCGTCCGCAAGCTGGTGCAGCAAGGCCAGCGCCCCTTCGCGGTTGGGTTCTTCTTCTCCACCGGGCATTCAACGCTGATCGTGCTGGCGGTGCTCGTTGTCGTGACGGCGAGTTCCGCCATGGGCGCGCGCCTGGGCGACTTCAGAGAAACCGGCGGCGGCATCTCGACGGCTATCTCCGCGCTCTTCCTGTTGATCATTGCGCTCACCAACCTCGTCATCCTCCGTGCGGTGTGGAAGCAATTTGTCCGCTACAGAAGAGGCGAACCGATCCCCAGCGAAGACATCGACATGCTGACATCCGGCAATGGCCTGATGGCGCGGCTGTTCCGCCCAATGTTCAAGCTGGTCACCAAGAGCTGGCACATGTTTCCGCTGGGGTTCCTATTCGGCCTGGGGTTCGATACCGCCACCGAGATCGGCCTGTTCTCCATCTCCGCAGCGCAGACGCCTAAGGGGGTGCCGTTCCTGTCCGTCATGGTGTTTCCGGTGCTGTTCACCGCCGGCATGGCGCTGATCGACACGCTGGACAGCATCTTGATGGTGGGCGCGTATGGCTGGGCCTTCGTCAATCCGATACGCAAGCTTTGGTACAACATCACAATCACGTTGACGTCGGTGCTGATGGCTTTCGTCATCGGTTCCATCGAGGCGCTCGGCTTGCTGGCCAACCGCCTGGGCCTGAGCGAGGGGCCGTGGGCATGGGTTGCCCTGCTCAACGAGCGGCTGGCGGAGTTCGGCTATCTCGCCATCGCCCTCTTCATCCTCAGCTGGGCCCTCTCGGCAGGCATCTACAAATGGAAGGGCTACGATCGTCTGCCCTCGCCCGTGCTGATGAAGGGCGACGCACCATGAGAACGCACGATCGGCATGTCCTGATGTGTACCGGCCCGCGTTGCACGGACAACGTCGCGGACAACGAAAGCAGCGCGGAAGCGATGTTCAAGGTGCTCGGCCAGGCGATCGATGCGTGCGACGGCTTGCGCGTCAAGCGCACCCGCACCCATTGCTTCGCCGTGTGCAAGCAGGGCCCGATCATGGCGGTCTATCCGGATGGCATCTGGTATCGCAATGTCGACGCCGCGGCCATCCAGCGCATTGTCAGCGAGCACCTTGCGGGCGACTGCCCGGTCGAGCCGCTGATCTTTCATCGCCTTGGCGTGGGCGATGTTGAACCGGAGGCGGGTGTATGACGGCGCGACCCTTGCCCCGCATCGTCTTGCTCAGCCATGCCGGCACGGACCTGACCGCGCTGGCCCGCGCCCGCACCATGCTACCGGTCGATTTTGTGGCCGTCGATGCGGTGAACCTGCAGTCCGTCGAGAGCGTCGAGCGCATGGACGGCCTGCTCGCCACCACCGTGCTGGAAGCCCGCGTGATCGTCGTGCGATTGCTGGGCCGCGCGAATGACGTGCCGGGCTTCGACGCGCTGCGCAAGGCGGCATCGGCGCGCCGCCAGGCCCTCATTGTCGTCAGCGGCACGGGCGAGCCGGACCCCGAACTCGCTGCGCTGTGCAATGTGCCGCCAGCCTTGCAGCACGAGGTGATGGCCTACCTGCAGGCGGGCGGCGTCAGCAACATGGCGCAGCTGCTGCGTTGCCTGTCCGACCGCCTGCTGATGACCGGCTTCGGCTACCAGCCCCCCGCTGCGCTGCCCGAGCATGGCCTCTATCACCCCGAGCTGCCTCTGCAAGCCACGTTGGACGATTGGACGGCGATCCGGAATCCAGAGTGGCCCACGGTCGGCATTACGTTCTACCGGGCCCACTGGCTCAGCGGCAACACGCGGTTTATCGACATGCTGGTCGACATGCTGGCCGAACGTCAGATCAACGCGCTGCCCGTCTACACCGCGTCGCTGCGCGAGCTGAACACGTCTGGCCTGCCTGCTGCGCTGGGGTTGTTGACAGGCGAAAGCGGTTGCCACATTGATGCGCTGATCAACACCACCTCGTTCGCCATGGGCGACATCAATGCGGACGGCCCGACCCTTCCCGGTTGGTCGGTCACGGCGCTCGGTCACGTTGACGTGCCGGTCATCCAGGCCATCACCAGCAGCATGACGCAGGGCCAATGGGAAGCGTCCGAGCGCGGCCTCAACCCGCTCGATACGGCGATGAACATTGCGCTGCCCGAGTTCGACGGGCGCATCGTCGGCGTGCCGATCTCGTTCAAGGACACGCAGAGCGACGCACGCGGCGAGACCCATTACGCGCCGCTGGCCGACCGGATGCGCCGGCTGGCCGGCATTGCGGCACGCCAGGTTGCGCTGCGCCGCACGCGGCCGGAAGACAAGCGCGTCGCCTTCATCTTCACCAATAGCAGCAGCAAGGCCTCGCAGATCGGCAATGCCGTGGGGCTGGATGCACCGGCCTCTCTGTTTGCGCTGCTGCATGCCATGCGTGCGCACGGCTACCGGATCGACGGCCTGCCCGAATCAAGCGATGCGCTCATCCATGACCTCATCGACCGCGGCGCCTATGACGAGGCCTACCTGAGTGCGGATCAGTTGCGGCATGCGGTGGCGACCGTCCCCGCAGCGCGCTACGCAGCGTGGTTCGACCAGCTACCGCCCGCGCTGCAGCGGCGGATGCGCGAACGCTGGGGCGAGCCCCCAGGCAGCGCTTACGTCCACGAGGGCAAGCTCGTGTTTGCTGGCATGGAGTACGGCAATGCTTTCGTCGCGCTGCAACCGCCACGCGGCTACGGCATGGATCCGGATGCGATCTATCACACGCCAGACCTGCCGCCCACGCATCACTACTACGCCCTGTATTGCTGGCTGCGCGACGAGTGGCGTGCCGATGCCATCGTCCACGTTGGCAAGCACGGCACGCTGGAGTGGCTGCCCGGCAAGGGCGTCGGCATGTCGCAAGACTGCTTTCCCGATGCGTTACTGGGCGACATGCCTATGCTCTACCCGTTCATCCTGAACGACCCCGGCGAGGGCTCGCAGGCCAAGCGCCGCGCGCACTCGGTCATCATCGACCACCTCACCCCGCCCATGACGACGGCGGACATGTACGGCCCGCTGGCGCAACTGACGCAACTTGTCGATGAGTACTACCAGGTCGAGATGCTCGACCCGGCGAAGCTTCCGCTGTTGCAGCAGCAGATCTGGAACCTGATCAAGGAGGCCAAGCTCGACGCTGATCTGGCTGCGATGCGGAATCACGCACATGAGCACGAACACGAACACGAACATGGTCACCATGGCCATGGCGTAGAGGCTGGAAAATATCGCCCGCTGCCGGCCAAAACGGCTGCGGCGCCTGCCGGAAAGAAGACCAGCGCAGCCAAGTATGGCCTGGCACCTACCGGCAAGAAGCATCACACCCACGGCAATCACGGTCATCACCACCATCATCATGATCATGACCATGATCACCATCACCACCGCCATGATCACGACCACGATGATGATCACCACCACAGCCACGACTGGGACGCCACGCTGAACCAGGACGGCGTGCCGCAAACGCTGGCCAAGATGGAAGGCGTGGACGTCGCCCACCTGATCGAAGATATCGACGGCTACCTGTGTGAGCTCGGCGCAGCGCAGATTCGTGATGGTCTGCACGTGCTCGGCAAGGTCCCCGCCGGTGAGGCGCTGGTGGACATGGTCTGCGCGCTGGTGCGTCTGCCAAACCTCTCGGTACCGGGGCTGCCAGCCAGCGTGGCGGCAGCGCTCAATACCGATTGGACAGCATTGCAGGACGACAAGGGCCGCCGGCTGGAGACCCTCTCGCCGGCCCTTGCCCGAATCTCCGGGCGAGCCCTCGTCACGCGCGCCGACGCCTTCGATGCCATCACGGCCATTGGGCGGCAACTGGTGAGCCGGCTAGCGGCAAGCGGCTTCGATGCCAACGCGATCAACGCAGCGCTGGCCGACGTGCTCCCCGGCGTGGCAAACACCGACGCCATCCGGCAGACCCTCGCCTACGTTTGCGACGAGCTGGCGCCCAATCTCGCGCGCACCTCGGAAGAAATCGACAACCTGCTCAAGGGCCTTGCCGGAGGCTACGTACCGGCAGGCCCCAGCGGCGCGCCCACACGCGGCATGGCGCATGTGCTGCCCACCGGCCGCAACTTCTATTCGGTCGATCCGCGCAGTCTCCCGTCGCAGGCCGCATGGCAAATCGGCACCGAGCTGGCCAATGAGGTACTGGCCCGCCATCGCAACGAGACGGGCCGGCTGCCCGAATCGGTCAGCATCAGCGTATGGGGCACGAGCGCCATGCGCACCCATGGTGACGAGATCGCGCAGATTCTCGCGCTGCTCGGCGTGCGCCCCCGCTGGCAGGCGGAAAGCCGTCGCGTGATCGGTGTCGAGCCGATTCCGCTGTCCGAACTTGCCCGGCCGCGCATCGATGTGACGGTGCGCATCAGCGGCTTCTTCCGCGACGCGTTTCCGCATCTGATCCACCTCGTGGACGAAGCGGTGCACATGGTGGCCAGACTGGATGAGCCGCCCGAACAGAACTTCCTGCGCAAGCACTATCTGGCGGATCTTCAGCACGAACTGTTCCGCCAACTGCACGGCCAGGCTGTTGAGCAGCGCGCGCTCTATCGCATCTTCGGCTCCAAGCCGGGCACCTATGGCGCGGGCATCCTGCCGTTGATCCAGGAACAGAACTGGCAGGACGACGCCGACTTCGCCACGGCCTACATCAACTGGGGCGGCTACGCCTACGGCCGCGCGGATGACGGCACCGATGCGCGTGCCGATTTCCGGCATCGTCTATCTGGCGTCGAGGTGGCCCTGCACAATCAGGACAACCGCGAGCACGACATCTTCGACAGCGACGACTATCTGCAGTACCACGGCGGCATGATCGCCACCATCCGCAGCCTGACGGGCCGTCAGCCGCACCACTATTTTGGCGACAGCCACCAACCGGACAACCCCGCCGTCCGTGGGCTGAAAGAAGAGGTGCTGCGCGTCTTCCGCTCTCGGGTGGCCAACCCCAAGTGGATCGCCGGCATTACAAAACACGGCTACAAGGGTGGCCTTGAGCTGGCGGCCACGGTGGACTACCTGTTCGGCTACGACGCCACCGCGCACGTGGTGGACGACTGGGTCTACGAACAGGTCGCCGAGACCTACGCCTTTGCACCCGAGATGCAAGCCTTCTTCGCGCAGAGCAATCCGTGGGCGCTCAACGCCATTACCGACCGACTTCTGGAGGCTGCACAGCGTCAGTTGTGGGCCGAACCGAAACCAGAAACCCTCTCTGCGCTACGAGCGCTGCATCTGCGCAGTGAAGCCCTGCTCGAAGCGCGCGGCGAAGGCCACGCAAATGCCCACGCAAACGCCCGCCAATCATGAGACACCACTACCCGTTCACCGCCATCGTCGGGCAAGCGCAGCTCAAGCGCGCGCTATTGCTGTGCGCCATCGACCCGACCCTGGGCGGCGTGCTGATCCGGGGCGACAAGGGCACCGCCAAGAGCACCGCCGCACGCGGTCTGGCCGATGTTCTGCCGCCCATCAGCCGAGTGGCCGGCTGCATGTTCAACTGCGAGCCGGATGCGCCACTGGCGGAATGCAGCGCCTGCCAGGACAGCGCCGCACGCAACATCGCCAGCGCGCCGGTGCCCTTCGTCAACCTGCCGCTCGGCGCAACGGAAGACCGCGTGCTCGGCAGCCTCGACTTTGAACGCGCCCTGAAAGACGGCAGAAAAACCTTCCAGCCTGGGTTATTGGCGGCCGCGCACCGGGGGCTGCTGTATGTGGATGAGGTCAACCTGCTGGCCGACCATCTGGTGGACATGCTGCTCGACGTGTCGGCCATGGGACGCAACACCGTGGAGCGCGAAGGTCTGGCCATCAGCCACCCCGCGCGCATCACGCTGCTCGGCACGATGAACCTGGAGGAAGGCGACCTCCGCCCGCAGTTGCTGGACCGCTTTGGTTTGATGGTCGAGGTGACCGCGCCGCGCGACCCTGCCGTCCGCGCCGAGGTGGTCCGTCGCCGCCTGGCGTTCGAGGCCGACCCCGCCGCCTTCATCGCCGCATGGCAATCGGACACCGATGCCTTGCGAGCCACGATTCGCGCGGCGCAGCAGCAGATCACTGCCGTGCGGTTTCCCGACACGTTGTTCGACTTCATCAGCCAGCTCTGCTGCGAATTCGAAGTGGCCAGCCTGCGCGCCGATATCGTGATGCACAAGGCGGCACGTGCGCTTGCCGCATTGGATGGCCGCGATGTGGTCAGCGCCGAAGACGTGCGTGATGCCGCTGCGCTGGCGCTGCCGCATCGCCGCCGACGCAAACCGTTCGAGCAAAGCGGCCTGGACCACGACCGCCTGGATGCGCTGACACAGCAACAGCAGCAACGCACCCAGCCCCCTCCTCCAACCGCAGACACGGGCGAGACCACCGAACCTGAGTCCACGGACAGTCGCGCCGACAACGGAGACGATACATCGCCACCCGGTGACGCAGCCGAACACGTGTTTGCCGCCACAGCAGCCACCGAAATCGGCCGCATCGACGTGGTGGCCTTGCAGGCACACGAGGCTAGCGGCCGGCGCAGCAGCATCAACGGCACAAGCCGCGGCCAGGCCATCCGCGCCGTGCCAAGCGAGGCACCCAGCCAGCTTGCGGTCGATGCCACACTGCGCCACGCGCTGATGCGCAACCCGAACGACTTTGCAGTGACCCGCGCAGACCTGCACGACAAGGTGCGCGTGGGCCAGCAGTCCAACCTGATCCTGCTGGTGGTGGATGCCTCGGGCTCGATGGCAGCACGCCGCCGCATGGAGGTCGTCAAGTCCTGCGTGCTCGGTCTGCTGCAAGACGCCTACCAGCGCCGCGACCACGTAGCCGTGATCTGCTTTCGTGGTGAGCGTGCCGAACTCGTGCTGCCGCCAACCCGCCAGGTCGAGCAGGCCGAAGCGGCGCTGCGCGAATTACCGACCGGCGGACGGACGCCGCTGGCGCATGCGCTGCATCTGGCCGCCTCCACGCTGGCCCAGCGCGATGGTGCTACGCCGCTGCTCGTCGTGCTGAGCGATGGGCGCGCCAATATCGCGCTCAACGAAGGAGCCGATCCATGGCAAGAGTCATTGGAGGTCGCACAGGCGATTGCCGCATGCGGCACGCCGGCCCTCGTGCTCGATACGGAACAGGATTTCGTTCGCCTGGGCCGGGCCCACGAACTCGCGCAGGCACTGCATGCGGATTACCTGCCGCTCGACCAACTGAGTGGTGAGCAACTGCGCCTGACCATCCGGGAAAGGCTGCCGCGATAGCCCATACGCCCAGCACACACAAGGAACAAACATGATTGTCTGCATCGGTGCCGGCCCCGGCGATATCGGCTACCTGCCGCAACGCTCCGCCGAGCTGATCCGCAACGCCGACGTCGTTGCCGGCTTCAATGCCGTCGTCAACGTTGTGCAACCGCTGATTCCCGACACGGCTGAAGTCGTGCTGATGGGCTACCGCGACCAGGTGGCCCAGCTCGACAAGGTGGCGCAACTGCACCACGCAGGAAAGCAATGCGTGGTCGTGTTCATGGGCGACATCCACTTCAGCGGCTTTCAGTATCTGGAGCGCGTCGAGCGGGCGTGCGGTCATCCAGTCGACACCATTCCGGGGATCTCGTCGGCACAGATCCTGGCGTCGCGCGCCAAGGTGTGTTTTGACGAAACCACCTTCATCACCTTCCACCGCCGGGGTGACCTGACGCCGTTCAAGCGCCACCTGGTGCACGTGCTCGAAGACCAGCGCAATGCCATCGTGATCCCCTGCCCGTGGGACGAAGCGCGCTCCTTCATGCCCTGGCACATTGCCGCGTACCTGCTGGAAAACGGCATCCCCGCACAACAGCCGGTCGAGGTGTGGGAGCACCTCACGCGAGGCGATGCGCAATGGCGCGGCACCTTGGCGGAGTGTGCGCATCAGCGTTTCTCCGACATGAGCATCATGCTCATCCGTACCCTGCAGCCCATGGCGAGCCAGATCGAGCCGCCGCCGGAGTCGGTATGAGCGCAGCCAATGACTACGCCATCGTCCTGGCCGGACACGGCAGCCGAGACCCCGATGGCGTGGCTGAATTCGAAGCGCTGGTCGCATTGCTGCGCGAGCGCGCCGGTGGCCGCACGGTCACGCATGGCTTTCTGGAATTTGCCACGCCGACCATTGACGAAGCCGTCAACGCTGTCATCGCTGGCGGTGCGCGGCGCGTGGTGATGGTGCCCGGCGTGCTGCTGGCCGCCACGCACGCCAAGAACGACATGCCCAGCGAACTGCTGGCGCTGCAGCAGGCCCACCCTGGCGTCGACTTCCATTTTGGGGCGGCGATGGACCTGCACCCGAAGCTGCTGCAGCTCTGCCGAGAACGCATCATCCAGGCGGAAGCACTGTCGGCGAATACCGTGGCGCGTGCCGATACCTGCCTGGTGGTGGTCGGGCGCGGCACCTCGGACCCCGATGCCAATTCGGAGATCTCCAAGGTTGCGCGCATGCTGGAGGAAGGACTGGGCTTCGGCACGTCGTTCGTGTGCTATTCCGGTACCGCCAGGCCGCTGGTGGCGGATGGCCTGAAGGCCGCTGCACTGCTCGCGCACAAGCGCATCGTGGTGCTGCCCTACTTTCTGTTTGATGGCGTGCTGGTCAAGCGCATCTACGCTGCCGCAGATGATCTTGCCGCGCGCCATCCGGAGCTGGAGGTGCTCAAGGCGGGCTACCTCGGCGCGCACGCGCACGTGGCCGACGTGTTCCTCGAACGCGCTGCGGAGGGCATCGAAGGCCGCGCCACGATGAACTGCGCCCTGTGCAAATACCGCGTGCAGATCGTCGGCTTTGAAGAACAAGTTGGCACGCCGCAGCAGGCACACCACGGCCTCGTGCGCGGGCTGCTCGGGCGGGATTCCACTGCCGAGGCGCCTACACCCGCTGCAGCATGGCCACCGTACGTACCGCACCCGATCGAAGCGGAAAGCATGCGCATCATCGACGAGGGACGCGACTGGTCCAGCGTGCCGGACGATCACCAGATCGTGCTCAAGCGCCTGGTCCACACCAGTGGCGATTTCGACATCGTCGATGACCTGTACTTCTCCCCCGGCGCCGTCACAACCGGTATCCGCGCGCTGCTGCGCTGCCGTCGCATTGTGGCGGACGTAACGATGGTGCAGACCGGACTCAAGCGCGCGGTGCTCGATCAATTGGGCGTGCAGACCTGGTGCGGCGTGCACGATGAGGAGACGCATTTGCTGGCTAAGGCGCATGGCATTACGCGTTCGGCAGCGGGCATCCGGCGTGCGTGGCAAAAGTTCGGCAACGACGTCGTCGTGGCCATCGGCGATGCGCCCACCGCAATCATGGAACTGGTGCGGCTGGTGCGCGAGCATGGTTGGCGCCCGCAACTCGTGGTCGGCCTGCCGGTGGGTTTTGTCGGCACGCGCGAATGCAAGGACGAATTGCGCCGCCTGCTGCAGGTGCCTCGCATCACCAACCGCGGCACACGCGGCGGCTCGCCATGGGCAGCGTCGGCCATCAATGCACTGATGATTGCTGCGATCGACCAGGTCTACCGCCAGAATCAAAACCCGATGCCGTGACAACTGACGGACACCGCCGCCCCTTCGATCTTGCAACGCTGGCGCCCAATGGCCTGCGTCGCGGGCGCACGACTGGCAGTTGCGCAACCGCTGCGGTCAAGGCGGCGCTGTTGCTATTGCTGCGCGGCGAGGTGGTGGACGAAGTCGAAGTCAGCCTGCCCGACCCGGACTACTACCTCGTCGTGCCGGTCGAGCATGTGGAGCACCTTGCGGACGGCTCCGTGCGCGCGGACGTGAAGAAGTTCGCGGGGGACGATCCCGACAACACCGATGGCGCAACGATCTTCGCCAAGGTCGCGATCAACCATCGGGGTCAGGTGCGCTTTCTCGCCGCAGAAGGCGTCGGCATGGTCACCCAGCCCGGCCTGCGCGTGCCGCCGGGCGAGGCGGCCATCAACCCCGTCCCCCGGCAAATGATGCAGATGGCGGTGAACGAGGTGCTCAACGGCGCGCCCAACCCCGGCTTCGATCTGGCCATCGGCTGCGTCGACGGCGAGAAGATCGCCAAGCGCACCTTCAACCCGATGCTCGGCATCGTCGGCGGCATCTCGATTCTCGGCACCAGCGGCATTGTGGAGCCGATGTCGCTGGCGGCATGGATGGCCTCGATCGAGGTGTATATCCGCGTCGCCCTGGGCGACCAGCCGGACGCCATCGCCTTCACCCCTGGCAAGATCGGGCGCAGCTTTGCCACCGACACGCTGGCCCTGCAGAAGAAGCAGGTGGTGCAGATCGCCAACTTCGTCGGCGCGTCGCTCGACTACACCCAGCAAGCACTGGACGAATCGCAAACGCGATTGAAAACACTCTGGGTGCTCGGGCACCCCGGCAAGCTCGCCAAGCTGCTGGATGGCGTGTGGGACACGCATTCCAGCAAGAGCCGCATGGCCATGCATTCCGTCGCGGCCGTGGCGGTGGATCTGGGCTTTGCCAGCGAACTCACCCAATCGATCGAACAAGCCAATACCGTGGAAAACATCGTGGAGATCATGCGCAATGAACCCGGCGCACAAGCGTTCTGGACCAACATCGAACACCGGCTGGCCACGTTGATGCAGCCCAAAGTGCCCAGCGTTGATCGCGTGGCCGTGCGATTGTTCACCATGGACGGCACCCCGCTTGGAGCGGCCGCATGAGCGCGCTTGGCGATTTCGTTGGCGTGGGTGTCGGGCCGGGGCCAGCGGGGCTGGTTCCAGTGGCAGCACTGGCGGCGTTGCAGAATGCCGACCGCATCTACCTACCGCGTGCGCGTGGCAGCGAAACCTCGGTTGCGCGCCAGTGCCTGGCCGGCCTGCCAATTGCGGAAGCGAAATTCCGCGAGATCGAATTCCAGATGGACCCGGACCGTACCGTGCTGTCCGAGCACTATGGCGCGCTGGCAGACACCGTCGCGGCCGAACTGCGTCAGGGGCACAACGTTGCGTACCTGACCATCGGCGATTCGATGACGTATTCCACCTACGGCTACCTGCTGGCCGCCCTGCGCGACAAGGTACCCGGCTTGCGTCACACCACGTATCCGGGCGTCACCAGTTTTGCTGCTACCGCAGCGGCGCTGTCATGGCCGCTCGGCGAGGGGAAAGAACGCATCCTGATCCTGCCCTGCCCCGATGACATAGACGAGTTGCGCGCCGACATCGAAAGCCATGACATCGTCGTGCTGATGAAGATCGGCGCACGCCTGCCGGCCGTCTTGCAGTTGTTGAACACGCTGGGCATTGCCGAGCACTGTGCCTTTGCACGCCGCATTGGCTTGCCCGGCGAGGTGCTTTGCGACGATGTATCGCAATTGAACGCCGATGCCAGCGGCTACCTCGCCACCATGCTGATCCGCCGTACCGCCAGAGAGAAACGCCACACATGAAAGTCTATTTCATCGGTGCCGGCCCCGGTGCCGCCGACCTCATCACGCTGCGCGGCAGCCGCATCCTCGGCAGCGTGCCCATGGTGTTGTATGCCGGTTCTCTGGTGCCGACCGAGATGCTGCAGCACTGCCAGCCAGACGCCGAGAAATTCGACACCGCCGAGTTGTCGCTCGATGCGCAGGAGGCGCTCTATCGCCGTGCGCAGCTTGAAGACAAGGATGTCGCGCGGCTGCATTCCGGCGACCCTTCCATCTACGGTGCGACCGCCGAACAGATGCGCCGGCTGGAGAAGCTGGGCATCGCCTACGAGATCATCCCGGGCGTGTCGTCGTTCACGGCAGCAGCCGCTGCGCTCGGCAGTGAACTGACGCGCCCGATGGTGTCGCAGTCCATCATCCTGACGCGGGTGTCGGGCCGCGCTTCTGCCGTGCCGGAGTTGGAATCCGTCCTCCGCTTTGCCGAACATCGGGCGACGATGTGCATCTTCCTCTCCGGCCAGCGTTTGAAGCAGACCGTGGCGGATTTGCTGGTGCACTACCCGGCGGACACCCCTGCGGCACTGGTGCGCCGTGCCAGCTGGCCCGACCAGGCCATCCATCGCAGCACACTGGGTACGCTGATGAGCGAGGTGCAGAACAAGGACTGGCTGCTCACCACCCTGCTGCTGGTCGGCCGCGCGCTGGCGCATGAGGACGGCGTGGAATCCAGCCTCTACGCCGCCGGGTTCACGCACATCTTCCGCGACGGGACGGATCGCAAAACCCGACGCACACGCAAGCCCCGCACGGCAGGCGAGTCGACAGGAGAACCGGCATGAGGTCGGTCGCCATCTGGCTGACGCGCAGCGATGCCCTCCCGCTCGGGCGCAGCCTGTCCGCCGGGCTCGACGCAGATCTGTATCAGCCCTGGCTGCACGCCGATGAAAGCCCACGCGAGCATTTCCGCCGGCACTTCCGCCTGCACCGGCAGTGGGTCATGGTCAGCGCCAGCGGCATTGCCGTGCGTTACCTCGACGGCCTGCCGCAAAGCAAGTACGAAGACCCCGCCGTGGTGGTGCTCGACGAAGCCGCGCGCTTCGCCATCCCCCTGTTGAGCGGACACGAGGGCGGTGCAAATGCGCTGGCCTACGCGGTTGCCAGGCTCACGGGCGCAACCCCAACTGTGACCACGGCCACCGAAGCGCTCAAGCCCCTCACGCTCGGCATCGGCTGCCGGCGCCGCAAATCCGCCGAAGCCATCGAGCAAGCGGTCGTACACGCCTTGGGCCACCGCAGCCTGACCGAAGTCCGAGAAGTCGCCACGATCGACCTGAAGGCCGACGAGGTCGGGCTACTGGCCTTCTGCGCGCACCACCAGTTGCCGTTGCGCGTGATTGCGCACGCCGATGTCGCTACCCGCGCCTGGGTGGGACGCCCCTCCGACTGGGTCCAGCAGCAGGTGGGCGTAGACGGCGTGTGCGAGCCGTGCGCACTCATCGCCAGCCCGCGTGGTCGGTTGATCGTGCCAAAGACCGCGTTGGACGGCGTAACGGTCGCCGTCGTCGAAGACCACCCGGACCACACGGACCGCGCACACCACATTGAACAAGACTGACCCTGACCCCACCATGACCGGCAAACTCTATTTGGTCTCCGTCGGCCCAGGAACACGCGAGCTGATTCCGCCGATGGTGGAAGCTGCGCTGCAGGCCAGCGACGTGATCGTCGCCTACGAGCTTTACCTCACCTGGATCCAGCCCTGGATTGCAGGCAAGACCATCCACACCCTGCCGCTGACGCAGGAGCGCGACCGCGCCCAACTGGCCATCGCACAGGCACGCGCGGGCAAAACCGTGGCGCTGATCTCCAGCGGCGACATCGGCATCTACGCCATGGCCGCGCTGGCCTTCGAAGACATGGCCGAAGACGACCGCTACGACGTGCAGTTGATCCCCGGCATCACCTCGGCCAACGCGTGTGCATCGCTGCTCGGGTCGCCGCTGTCGCATGACTTCGCCACGCTGAGCCTGTCGGACCTGCTTTGCCCGTGGACGTGGATCGAGACGCGCGCGCGCCATATCGCCCAGGCCGACCTCGCTGCGGTGTTCTACAACGTGCAGAGCAAGCAGCGTCAGGAGGGCGTCTACCGCATCCTCGACATCATGCTCGAGCACAAGCGTGCGCAGACCCTGTGCGGCATCGTGCGTAACGCCTATCGTGAAAACCAGACCGTGGAGATCGTCACACTGGCCGAATTGCGCACGCGGCGCTTTGACATGCTCACCACCCTGGTGATCGGCAACCGCTTCACCAAGCGCAAGCGCGGCTGGATCTATACCCCGCGCGGTTATGGCAACTGGGACGACACGCCAGACACCATCACCGCGGGCAACCTGCCCGCGGGCGCGACGTGGGTGTTCTCCGGCACCAGCGACGGCAACGCGCTGGCGCGGGAAATCGTTGCGGCGGGCCATCCAACGGTGGTCTCCACGGTCAGCGAATACGGCGCCGAACTCGTGGCACAAACCTGCCCGGGCGCCACACCCATCGCCGGCCGGCTCGGCATCGAGCGGCGACGCGAACTGCTACGGCAAAGCCGCGCCCGCGCGATCGTGGACGCAACACACCCCTACGCCGCTGAGATATCGCGGCAGTTGATCGCGCTCTCCCACGAACTGGAGCTGCCCTACCTGCGCTATGAGCGTCCGCGTGCTGCAGGTTCGGATGGCGCACTCCAAGCAGCCTCGATCGAACACGCAACGCAACTGGCCATGCAGCACGGAAAACGCATTTTCCTGGCGACAGGCTCCAAGGATCTTGCGCACTTCGTACAGGCGCCTGGCGCGGCTGCGCATCAATGGTTCGTGCGCGTGGCGCCGGACCCGCAGCACCTGCAGCGTGCCATCGACGCTGGCATCCCGCGTGCACACATCATCGCCATGCAGGGGCCGGTTTCCCAATCCGCGAACGAAACCCTGTGGCGCGACTGGGCCATCGACTGCGTGGTCACCAAGGATTCCGGCGACGCTGGCGGCTATCAAGCCAAAGCTGCAGCAGCCGAAACGCTCGGCATTCCGCTCATCGTCATCGACCGGCCAAGCCTCGACTATCCGGCCGTGGCTGCCGATTTTGCGTCGGTGCTGAACACCCTGCGAGGGCTGTACGCATGAGCCAGCCACGCATTCCCGTAACTGTCATCACCGGCTTCCTTGGTGCCGGCAAGACGACGTTGCTGTCAAACCTGCTGCGCGACTGCAAACAGCGCCGTCTCGCCATCCTGGTCAACGAATTCGGGGAGGTGTCCATCGACGGCGCCCTTCTGCGTGGCGAAGGTGGCGAGGTGGAAATCCACGATCTGTCCAACGGCCTCGTGGCGTATGACGACGACGCGGACTTCCTCCCAACCATGCAAGCGCTCTGGGAGCGCCGCAGCCTGATCGACCATGTGTTGATCGAAACCTCCGGCCTGGCCCTGCCCACTGCCGTGATGGAGCAACTGCAAGGCGAGGCGCTTGCGCCCTACTTTGTGCTCGACGCCACGCTGGCGGTGGTCGATACGCCGTTGCTGTTGGCGGGCGAATTCCATCAGACCAGTGCTGCGAGCCAGCCGGAACTTGGCCAACCGGTGGCCCACCTGTTCGAACAGCAACTGGCCAACGCCGACATCGTGGTCTTGAACAAGATCGACGCGCTCGACGAGCCCGCCATGCTCGACGCCGAGGCCCGCGTGCGCGAGCTTGCGCCATCCATCCGCTTTATCGAGTTGGCGTACAAGGCAAAGCTGGATACGCGTTTGACGCTGGGCCTGCGTTTGCACGAGCCGACCGATGCTGGCGCCGCGCACCAACACTACGGCCCCGTAGCAACCATGCCGGGCCTGAAAATGCGCCCGCTGCCCAACCAGCGCCTGTTCGATGGCCATAGCCATGGCAGCCTCGGCGCGCACAGCCACGGGTTGAGCACGCACAAGCATTTTCATGAGCAGGACCCAGGCTGGCTGTCATTCATGCTGCGCAGTCCGCAGGCACAAGACGCCGACACGCTACGCGAAGCCATCGCCGCCATCGCGCGCAGTGAACCGCTGCTGCGCATCAAAGGGTTCGCTCCCCCCGCCAGCGGTGACGGCCGCTTGCTGGTGCAAGGCGTACGCAGCCGGATCGAGCTGCGGCATGAAGCGCACGCAGCCCCGGCGCGGCACGCACAACTCGTCTTTATCGGCTATCACCCGAGCCGCACGCGAGTCTTGGAAAAGCTCAGCGCCTTGACCGGCACAACGTGGCGTTAAGTGGACGAACACAGGAAAAAGCAAACCATGCAGACCGACCCGACCGCGCACCAGCGCATGACCGAGCGCCGCAAAGCCGGCTTCGAGAAAAAGAAGGCTGCCGCCACGCTTGAAAAGGGATTGCTGATCGTCAACACCGGCACCGGCAAAGGCAAAAGCAGCGCTGCCTTCGGCATGGGGCTGCGCGTGGTTGGCCACGGCATGCGTCTTGGGGTGGTGCAGTTCATCAAAGGGGCGCTGCATACGGCCGAGCGCGACCTCCTCGGCAGCTTTCCCAACTGCGACTTCCTCACCACCGGAGACGGCTACACCTGGAACACTCAAGACCGCGATGCCGACATCGCCACCGCCCGCAAAGGCTGGGCGGAGGCTTGCCGCATGATCCAGAGCGGCGAGTACGACATGGTGATCCTGGATGAGCTGAACATCGTGCTGAAGTACGACTACCTGCCGCTTGAGGAAGTGCTAGCCGTCTTCGCGCAACGCCCGCCTGCCATGCACGTGGTAGTGACGGGTCGTCACGCGCCCGAAGCACTCATTGATGCCGCCGACCTCGTCACGGAAATGCGCCTGGTCAAGCATCCCTATCGCGAACAAGGCGTGAAGGCACAGCAAGGGGTGGAGTACTAAGCCATGTCCACGCAGAACGCCCCGCGCTCCTGCCCCGCTTTGTTTCTGACGGCACCGGCATCGCATCAGGGCAAAACCACGCTCACCGCCGGCCTTGCGCGCCACCATCGCAATCAAGGGCGCAATGTCCGCGTATTCAAAACGGGGCCGGATTTTCTCGACCCCTTCATCCTTGAACGCGCATCGGGCAACCCGGTGTATTCGCTCGACCTGTGGATGACCGGCGAGGTGGATTGCCGTCAGCGGCTCTACGATGCCGCCGCAAGCGCAGACCTGATCCTCATCGAAGGCAGCATGGGGTTGTTCGATGGCACACCATCGAGCGCCGACCTCGCGATGAGATTCGGCGTGCCGGTCCTCCCCATCATTGACGTGAGTGGCATGGCGCAGACGTTTGCCGCAGTGGCACACGGCCTAGCAACGTTCCGGCCCGACTTGCCGTTTCACGGTGTCGTTGCCAATGGCGTTGCCAGCGCCCGTCATGCCGAGATGCTGCTTGAGATGCTGCCGCCATCCCTGCACTGCGCCGGCGCCGTGATGCGCGACGATGCCATGACGCTGCCCGAGCGCCATCTCGGTCTCGTGCAAGCGCAGGAGATCGACGACCTCGAGTCGCGCATTGCAGCGACGGCTGCGCGCATTGCCGAAACCCAACTGGTTGATCTACCGTCGCCAGTGGTGTTTGCACCCGCATCTACGGCGCCCGTGCCGCCCCTATTGGCGGGTGTGCGCATTGCCGTGGCGCGCGACATGGCGTTCTCGTTTCTCTATCCGGCCAATCTGGAGTTGCTCGTCGCGCTAGGGGCGGAAGTCGTGTTCTTCTCCCCGCTGGCCGACGAACCGCTACCCGCAGCCGATGCTGTCTACTTGCCGGGCGGATACCCCGAGCTGCATCTCGAAACGCTCAGCAGCAAAGGAACCACGCGGGCCTCGCTGCATGCGCACGTCGCAGCCGGCAAGCCACTGTATGCGGAGTGCGGCGGCATGCTTTATCTGCTCGATGCCTTCACGGACCGCACCGGCGCCACGGGCACCATGCTCGGCCTCCTGCCTGGCCACGGCACGCTGCACAGCCGGCTTGCCGGGCTTGGCCTGCAATCCGTCGAGCTGGGCGGCGAAACTTTGCGCGGCCACGCGTTCCACTATTCGAGCCTGCAGACACCGCTCGCTCCCGCCACGCACGCCCGACGCGCCAGTGGAACGGCCGCGGGTGAAGCCGTGTATCGCCATGGCAGCATCGTGGCCAGCTATTTCCACGCCTATTTCCCCTCCAACCCGAGAGCCGCCGCGGCGCTGTTCACGCCATGAGCCGACATCGTTATAGCGACGTTGAAATCGATGCCGTCTATCGCGTCATCCGTGAGCGTCGCGATGTGCGGCACTTCCTGCCCGCCCCGATTGCCCCCGAGGTATTGCAGCGCCTGCTGCATGCCGCGCATTTCGCGCCGAGCGTCGGCTTCATGCAGCCCTGGCGCTTTATCCGTATCACAGACAGGCCACTGCGCTCGCAGATACACGCCCTGGTCGACGCCGAGCGCAAGCGCACGGCTAACGCACTCGGTGCGCGCGAAGACGAGTTCATGCGCCTGAAAGTCGAAGGTATTCTGGAGTGCGGCGAAGTGCTGGTCGCCACGCTGATGGACGGGCGCGAGCGCCACATCTTCGGCCGCCGCACCATGCCCGAGATGGACCTCGCCTCGGTCGCCTGCGCGATTCAGAACCTCTGGCTGGCTTCGCGCGCCGAAGGCATCGGCATGGGCTGGGTATCGCTGTTCGATCCGCAGGAGCTTGCAGCATTGCTGCAGTTGCCGGACGGTGCACAGCCAGTTGCCGTCCTGTGTCTAGGCCACGTCGAACGCTTTTACGAACGGCCGATGCTGGAACAGGAAGGCTGGGCCGATCGGCAGTTACTGACGGAGATGGTGTTCGAAAACGGCTGGAAGACGGCGTAGCTACACCCAGCGCTACCACTATCGAGCGTCAAAACAAGAAAGCCCGCGACGGGGCGGGCTTTCAGGGGTGCTGACACAGTCAAGTGCCAGCAATTACTGGACGTGGAATCACTCCCACTCGATCGTCGCAGGTGGCTTGCCCGAAACGTCGTACACCACACGGTTCAAACCACGCACTTCGTTGATGACCCGGTTCGACACCCGGCCCAGGAGCGAGTACGGCAGGTGCGCCCAATGTGCGGTCATGAAGTCGGTCGTCTGCACCGCGCGCAGTGCCGTCACGTAGTCGTACGTACGCCCATCGCCCATCACGCCAACAGACTTGACCGGCAGGAACACCGCAAACGCCTGGCTGGTCAGGTCGTACCAGCTCTTACCGACGTCGGCTTCGGTACACATACCGGCAGCCGCATCCTGCGCCGTGGCTTTGGTGCCGCGCAGTTCTTCGATGAAGATGGCATCGGCACGGCGCAGCAGGTCAGCGTACTCGCGCTTGACCTCACCCAGAATGCGCACACCCAGGCCCGGGCCCGGGAACGGATGGCGATACACCATCTCGTGCGGCAGGCCGAGTGCCACGCCTAGCTCGCGCACTTCGTCCTTGAACAGATCACGCAGCGGTTCAAGCAGCTTCAGGCCCAGCGTTTCAGGCAGGCCGCCCACGTTGTGGTGGCTCTTGATGGTCGTGGCCTTCTTGGTCTTGGTGCCGCCCGACTCCACCACGTCCGGGTAGATCGTGCCTTGGGCCAGCCACTTGGCGTTGCTCAGCTTCTTGGCCTCAGCCTGGAACACTTCAACGAACTCGCGGCCGATGATCTTGCGCTTTTGCTCCGGGTCGGTCACGCCGGCCAGGTGGCCGAGGAACTGCTCGGAAGCATCCACGTGCACGACCTTGGCGTGCAGGCGGCCTGCGAACATGTCCATCACCATCTTGCCTTCGTCCAGGCGCAGCAGGCCGTGGTCGACGAACACGCAGGTGAGTTGATCGCCAATCGCGCGGTGGATCAGCGCTGCGGCCACGGAGGAATCCACACCGCCCGACAGGCCGAGGATCACCTCTTCATCGCCCACTTGCTCGCGGATGCGCTTGACGGCCTCTTCGATGTGGTCGCGCATGATCCAGTCCGGCTTGGCACCGGCGATCTCCAGCACGAAGCGCTCGAGCATCGCGCGGCCCTGCACGGTGTGCGTGACTTCCGGGTGGAACTGCACGGCGTAGTAACCGCGTGCCTCGTCGGCCATGCCGGCGATCGGGCAGCTCGGCGTGGAGGCCATCAGCTTGAAGCCCGGTGGCAGCTCGGCCACCTTGTCACCGTGGCTCATCCACACCTTGAGCATGCCGTGGCCTTCCGGCGTGGCGAAGTCCTGGATGTCCTTCAGCAGGCGGGTGTGGCCGTGGGCACGCACCTCGGCGTAGCCGAATTCGCGGTGGTCGCTCCACTCGACCTTGCCGCCCAGTTGCACGGCCATGGTCTGCATGCCGTAGCAGATGCCGAGCACCGGCACGCCCAGATCCCACACGGCCTGCGGGGCGCGCAGTTGGTGGTCCTCATACGTGCTGGCGTGGCTGCCGGAAAGAATGACGGCCTTTGGCGCGAATTCGCGCACAAAGGCGTCGGACACATCGTTCGGGTGGATTTCGCAGTAGACGTGCGCCTCGCGCACGCGCCGCGCGATCAGTTGCGTGACCTGCGAGCCGAAATCAAGGATGAGGACTTTGTCGTGCATGTTGTGGAGGGATGGAATCGGCAATGGTGTCGACTTCAGTGCCGGGGCCGTAGCCCGGGGGTGGCATGTAGCCAGGTTCTTTGCGCTGCGCCTTTTCTGCGCGCTCGCGGTCGCGGGCGGCAACGGCCTCTTCCTTGGCCTTCTGCGCGCGCTCGCGCTCATGGGTGCGCACGCGGCGCGAGGCGGGAATCTGCACGGCAGAGAACAGCGCCAGCACCGCGGCAAACGTCGGCAGCCAGATGCGGCCTGCGCCCTCCACCGGCAGGTGGAAGAACAGCAGCCACACAATCACCAGCACGGCCACTGCCAGGTTCACATGGCCAATGACCTGTGCCACGGCGCTGGTCAGTTGCCCATTGACCGTGGCATACCAGAGCAGCCAGGCCACGCCGATCAGCATGACGCCGAGCAGTTGCCCGTACATGGCGGGCTCAGGTTGCGGTAATTGCAGCGCGCCGAAAATGGACGTCAACGGCGAAGCCAGCAGGACGAGACCGACGCACAGTGCGACAGCCGCATCCAGAAACAGAACGAGACGCAAAAGCGCTTTCATCAGTGTCCCCAGTTGCGGGTGGCCGCCCGTGCGCCGGCCACCGAATTGAATCGGCCGGAGCGCCCGCGCGCCCCGGCGGCAGTACTGCTTACCTTCTATCTTGTTGGCGCCGATCGGTCAGTCACAAGGACCGACGCGATCAGTCGCGGTGATAGTTCGGCGCTTCCTTCGTGATCTGCACGTCGTGCACGTGCGATTCGTTCATGCCGGCTGCGGTGATCTCGACAAATTGCGCTTTCTCGTGCCACTCGGCAATCGATGCGCAACCGCAGTAACCCATCGACGAGCGCACGCCGCCCGTGAGTTGATGCACGATCGGCAATGCCGAGCCCTTGTACGGCACGCGGCCTTCGATGCCCTCGGGCACGAGCTTGTCGACGTTGGCGGTGTTGTCTTCCTGGAAGTAGCGGTCGGCAGCGCCATCCTTCATCGCGCCCACCGAACCCATGCCGCGGTAGCTCTTGTACGAGCGGCCCTGGAACAGGAACACCTCACCTGGGGCTTCATCCGTGCCGGCAAACATGCCGCCCATCATCACGGTGTGCGCGCCGGCAGCCAGTGCCTTGGCCACGTCGCCCGAGTAGCGGATACCGCCGTCAGCGATCAGCGGAACGCCGGTGCCTTTCAGGGCCTCGGCCACGTTGGACACGGCAAAGATCTGCGGCACGCCCACACCGGCGACGATCCGCGTCGTGCAGATCGAGCCCGGGCCGATACCCACCTTGACGCCGTCCGCGCCATGGTCAACCAGCGCCTTGGCGGCTTCGCCCGTGGCGATGTTGCCACCGATCACCTGCACTTGCGGGTAGTTGTCCTTGATCCAGCGCACGCGGTTCAGCACGCCTTGGCTATGGCCGTGCGCGGTATCGACCACGATCACGTCCACGCCGGCCTTGACCAGCAAATCGATGCGCAGATCGTTATCCGGGCCAACGCCCACCGCCGCGCCCACGCGCAGCGAGCCACGCTCGTCCTTCGAAGCCAGCGGGTATTCCGTGGCCTTCTGGATATCCTTGACGGTGATCAGGCCGCGCAACTCGAAGTCGTCGCCCACCACCAGCACACGCTCCAGGCGGTGCTTGTTCATCAGGCGCTTGGCTTCTGCCAGCGAAGCGCCTTCCTTGACGGTGACGAGCTTTTCTCCCGGCGTCATCTTGGCGCGCACCGGGGCGTCCAGTTCTTCTTCGAAACGCAGATCACGGTTGGTGATGATGCCCACCACCTTCTTGCCTTCCAGCACCGGGAAACCCGAGATGCCGTGCTGTGCCGACAGCGCCATCACGTCGCGGATCTTCATGTCCGGGGCGATGGTAATCGGGTCGCGCAGCACGCCCGATTCAAAGCGCTTGACCTTGGCGACTTCGCGCGCCTGTTCTTCGGGCTTCAGGTTTTTGTGGACGATACCGATACCACCTTGCTGCGCCATGGCGATGGCGAGCCGCGCTTCCGTGACCGTATCCATGGCGGCGGAGACGAGCGGAATGGCGAGTTCGATCGAACGGGTGAGCTTGGTGCGAAGGGACGTATCGCGGGGCAGGACGGCCGAATAGGCCGGGACGAGCAGCACGTCATCGAATGTGAGTGCTTTCTGGACAAGACGCATAGCAATTTCCTCTAGGCGCAAAATCGGATTATACGGGAATTCGCCCCACGGTTGTAGATAGCCGTGCTATGCTCGATAAATTTTTCTTCGCGCACGCAGCAAAAGCGCCCTGCGCCGCCAGCGGCCGCGCGGAGCCAGCTTCTAGAGTGCTCGAATGGGAATCGGCGTATTGTGCGCCCTGCTGGCCGGGGCCATGTGGGGTATGGTCTTTATTGCGCCCCGCGCGCTGCCGGCGTTCTCGCCATGGGAACTGGCCCTCGGCCGCTACCTCGCCTATGGCGCTATCGCAGCCATTGCCGCCGCCCCCATCCTCCCCGGCATTGCCCGAAAGATCACCCGCGCCGATTGTTTTGCGCTGGTACGCCAATCCTGCGCCGGCAATCTTGTTTACTACGTGCTGCTGGCCTTTGCCGTGCAATTGGCCGGTGTCGCGCCCGCCTCGCTCATCATCGGCATCTTGCCGATTACCGTGACGGTGTTGGGGCGTCGCGACCATGGCGCGGTACCGCTATCCCGGCTGATCTGGCCGCTGCTGGTGGTGGCTGCGGGCATTGTCTGCATCAACGTTGACCTGTTTGGCCACGAGGCTGCTGCCACAGCGGCCAATGTCCGCCCGGTCTGGCAGCGCGTTGCCGGCATCGCCTGCGCGGCCGGGGCCCTGTGCAGCTGGACGTGGTACGCCGTCGACAACGCCCGCTACCTGCAACGCAATCCGCACTTTTCCGGCAACGAATGGTCCGCGCTGTACGGCATCTCCACGGGCATGTTGTCGACCGCACTGACGGCGATCGGGCTGCTGGTGGTCGGAACCGGATGGGCCCATAGCGGTGGCCGCCTATGGACCACCTTCTGGGCCGTAAATGCTGCCCTGGCACTGGGCGCGTCGCTGATCGGCAACAACTTGTGGAATATCGCCTCCCGGCGCCTGCCGCTCACGCTGTCGGGCCAGATGATCGTGTTCGAGACGCTCTTCGCGCTGGCATACGGCTTTGTGTACGACGGCCGATGGCCGCGCACGCTGGAAATTGCCGCAATTGCCTTGTTGATCGTGGGCGTCGGCTGGTCGGTGCGCTTGCACGCTGAAGACAAGTCTGCATAAACTGGGCGCCTTGCCGGGGGGCGAGTCGAGGGCCGAGCCAGGCCTTCGTCTAAAACAACGCGTGGCGATCACGCCACCGGCCTCCGTGCGCGTCGAGGGGCCGTCGTCGGGTCGGCCAGCGCGCCGCCGGCAGTCCATCGAACGAGAACTCCATGAAACGACTGCACGTCCTGTTGCCCGCCACCGCTACCCTGATTGCCCTCGCCTGCCCGCCAGCACTTGCGCAGTGGGCCTGGCAGTGGCGCGACGACAAGGGCCACATGGTCTACAGCGACGCCGCTCCGCCGCCGTCGGTTCCGGCCAGCCGGATCATCCGCAATCCGAACACCCGCACGGCCACGGCCTATGAAGCGCTGCCCGCGCCGGCGTCGGGCGTCAAGGCCGCGGACCCGGCCGCCAAGCCCGCCCAACCCGCCTCCGGCGTGGCCGCATCGAACCCCGACGAAGAACTGCGTAAGCGCCTGGCAGATCGCGCCAAGAAGGAACAGGAAGAGGCCAAACAGGCCGAGCAAGCGGCGCGCAAACAAGCGGAGTGCCAGCGCATTCGCAATGAAACCGCTTACCTGCAGAACGGCCGCCGCGTGGGCACCCCGCAGCCCGATGGCTCGCTCTCCTATATGGATGACAACCAGCGCGCCGCCGCCGTCCAGCGCAACCAGGCGGCCCTCAGCGCCAACTGCGGCTAAGCGCGCGTTACTCGAGAACGTCGTCTTTGGGCGGCGCCGCGTTACGCAGCCACCTCTGGCCTTCACGCGTACCGGTTGCCCGCACCTTCTGCACGCGCCGCCGGCGTGCCGTTTTCGGGTCGGCAATCAGCGGGCCGAGAATCTCCACTCGGTCCCGCGCATGCAACGGCGCATCCGCTGTCTTGCGCTTGCCGTAGACAGCCAGTCGGCACGCCTCGGTCGTCAAGTCCGTTCCTTCCAGCACGCCGGAAACGCGCACCGCATCTGCCGCCGTGGCATCGGCCGGCAGTTGCACGCTCACCAGGCGCGGCGGCGTGACCGTCGCCAGGCAGACCATCACCTCGATGCGCTCAGGATTCGCCATAGACCGCCTCCGCGCGCTTGACGAACGAATCGACAAAGGTGTTGGCGATCATGCTGAACACCGGGCCGATCAGTTTTTCCAGAATCACGCTGGAAAACTCGTAATGCAGATGGAAGTTGATCTTGCAGGCATCCGCGCGCAGCGGCGTGAAGACCCAGAAGCCGGTGAAGCTCTTGAAAGGCCCATCGGCGAACGTCATATCGATGCGGGTAGGCCGCGTCTGCACGTTGCGCGTGCGAAAGAACTGGTGGATGCCCTTGAAGGCGATGTCCACCCGCGCGTCGAGTGACGTTTCCGTCTGTTCGTAGATTTCCACCCCGCCGCACCACGGCAGGAAGTTCGGATAGTCCTTGACGTTGGTGACCAGGTCGAACATCTGTTCGGCCGAGTAGCCAATCAACACGGTTTTTTCAACGTCTGCCATGCGCCATCCGAAAGCTTTGCGCGCCGTTTGCCCGTGAGGCTTGCGGCGGATTTGTTAAACTCGCCATTTTATCGCAGCGCATGCCGGACTCATCACCCGGGGCGCTCACCGCACATTCCAACGTATGACCATCGCCGACAACAAGAAAGCCTTTTTCGATTACTTCATCGAAGAGCGCTACGAGGCGGGCATGGCACTCGAGGGCTGGGAGGTGAAGGCCATCCGGGCCAACCGTGCGCAAATCAAGGAAGGCTACGTCGTCATACGCAACGCCGAGCTGTTCCTGATCGGGGCCCACATCAGCCCGCTGCAATCGGCCTCCACGCACGTCCATCCCGACCCAGTGCGCACCCGCAAGCTGCTGCTGCACGCTGAAGAGATCAAGAAGCTGATCGGCAAGGTGGAGCAGCGCGGCTACACGCTCGTCCCGCTCAACCTGCACTACACGCGCGGCCGCGTGAAATGCGAAATCGGCCTCGCCAAGGGCAAGAAGCTCTTCGACAAGCGCGAGACCGAAAAGAACCGCGACTGGCAGCGCGAAAAAGCGCGCCTGATGCGCGAGAAGGCGTAAGCCCTCTCGCGTTTCCCCCCTCGTTAAGCGTTCGGCCGCTGCTGCTTCACGATCGTCAACGCTGACGCAATCATCGTGCTCAGGTCGCCCATATTGCCTGGCACGATGAGCGTGTTGCCCTGCTTGGCCAGGTTGCCGAACGCGCTCACATACTCTTCCGCCACTTTCAGGTTCACTGCGTCGATGCCGCCTTCGGTGCGAATCGCGTGACCGATTTTCTGGATGGCCTACGCGTTCGCCTCAGCCACCGCCAGAATGGCCGCCGCCTCGCCCTGTGCCTTGTTGATGGCGGCCTGTTTTTCACCTTCTGACTTCTGGATGGCCGCCTCGCGCGCGCCGGATGCCAGATTGATCTGCTCCTGACGCTTGCCCTCCGATGCGGCGATCAGCGCACGCTTTTCGCGCTCAGCCGTGATCTGCGCCTGCATGGCGTGCAGGATCTCCTTCGGCGGGGTCAGGTCCTTGATCTCGTAGCGCAGCACCTTCACGCCCCAGTTCGATGCCGCCTCATCCAGCGCGTTGACCACGCTATGGTTGATGAAGTCGCGCTCTTCAAACGTCTTGTCCAGCTCCAGCTTGCCGACCACCGAACGCAACGTTGTCTGCGCGAGCTGCGTGATGGCGACCACGAAATTGCTCGAGCCGTACGACGCCCGCATCGGGTCCGTCACCTGGAAGTACAGGATGCCGTCCACCTGCAGTTGCGTGTTGTCCTTGGTGATACAGATCTGGCTCGGCACGTCGAGCGGGATTTCCTTAAGCACATGCTTGTAGGCCACGCGATCGACAAAGGGCAGCACGATGTTGAGCCCCGGTGAGAGCGTCGCGTGGTACTTGCCCAGCCGCTCCAGAATCCAGGCGTGCTGCTGCGGCACGATCTTGATGCCCTGCGCGATGAGCACAATGGCGGCAAACAGGACGATGATCGCGAGAGTCCCCAGCTCGAACATAGAACCTCCGTGGTTGGGTGTGTTGGTTGTTGTTAGTTGTTATTTAGGCGCGACGACAAGCACGCTGCCGCGTACTTCGACGATGCGGAATTCTCCGCCGGTGGCAGGTGCATCCGGTGCCAACTCGACATCCCAAGCGGCACCGCGGTATTGCACGCGTGCGCGGCGCTCGGGCGACCACGCATCTACGCGCAGCGCTTCACCGATATCGAGATTGACGTTGCGATTGCGGGCGGCATCTTCGCGCGTGATGCGGCCATAGCGCGTGCGCCGCAAACCCACGATGCCAAACACCGCAACGATAGCGGCCACAATGGCCTGCGCCGGAAACGCAAGACCGATCAGCGCGGCAAGACCACCCGCCAGCAAACCGATCGCCACCATCAGCAGATAGAACGTCCCCGTCATCAGCTCGCCGATGACGAGCAGCACGGCGAGCGCGAACCAGACGGTCTGAGCCGACATACTCCCTCTCCCGCAAATCCAAGAAAAAACCCCCGCGACGCTGTACGTCTGCGGGGGCATGTCGCTCCGCCCCCGCTAGCCTTGGACAGCCGCCGGGCACTTCGCGTTCTTGTTGGCGCGCACCCTGTCAGGCGCGCGCCTTTTCTACCTTACTGCAACCTCAGGCCGAACCCAACTTCTGCCAAGTGTCGATCACCGAATCCGGGTTCAGCGAGATCGACGAGATGCCTTCCTTGGCCAGCCACTGAGCAAAGTCCGGATGGTCGGACGGGCCTTGGCCGCAGATGCCGACGTACTTGTTCATCGACAGCGCCGTCGAGATCGCGCGCTGCAACATGAACTTGACCGCCGGATCGCGCTCGTCGAAATCCTTGGCCAGCAGCTCCATGCCGGAGTCGCGGTCCAGACCCAGCGTGAGCTGCGTCAGGTCGTTCGAGCCAATCGAGAAGCCGTCGAAATGCTGCAGGAACTGCTCGGCCAGGATCGCGTTGGACGGCACTTCGCACATCATGATGAGGCGCAGGCCGTTTTCGCCGCGCTTCAGGCCGTACTTGGCCAGCAGCTCGACCACCTTCTCGGCCTGGCCGAGCGTGCGCACGAACGGCACCATCACTTCGACGTTGGTCAGGCCCATCTCGTCGCGCACGCGCTTCATGGCGCGGCACTCCATCTCGAAGGCTTCAGCGAAGTCTTCGGCGATATAGCGCGAGGCGCCACGGAAGCCCAGCATCGGGTTTTCTTCGTCCGGCTCGTAGCGCGAACCGCCGATCAGCTTCTTGTACTCGTTGGACTTGAAGTCCGACAGGCGCACGATCACGGGCTTCGGATAGAACGCCGCCGCGATGGTGGCGATGCCTTCGGCCAGCTTGTCGACATAGAACGCGCGCGGGCTGGCATGGCCACGGGCCACGCTTTCCACGGCCTTCTTCAGGTCGCTGTCGACTTGCGGATAGTCGAGAATCGCCTTCGGGTGAACGCCGATGTTGTTGTTGATGATGAATTCCAGACGGGCCAGGCCCACGCCGCCGTTCGGGATCTGGCAGAAGTCGAACGCCAGTTGCGGGTTGCCGACGTTCATCATGATCTTCGTGCTGATCGTCGGCATTTCACCGCGCTGGACTTCCGTGATTTCGGTTTCCAGCAGGCCGTCGTAGATCTTGCCCTCGTCGCCTTCGGCGCAGGACACGGTGACCAGCGTGCCGTCCTTCAGCAGATCGGTCGCATCGCCGCAGCCAACCACGGCCGGCACACCCAGCTCACGCGCGATGATGGCCGCGTGGCAGGTCCGGCCACCACGGTTGGTGACGATGGCCGAAGCGCGCTTCATCACCGGCTCCCAGTTCGGGTCGGTCATGTCGGCAACCAGTACGTCGCCGGGTTGCACGCGCTCCATTTCCGCCGGATCGTTGATCACGCGCACCGGGCCCGTGCCGATCTTCTGGCCGATGGCGCGGCCGGTGGTCAGCACCGGTGCCGAGCCCTTCAGACGGAAGCGCTGCTCGACCTTGCCGTGTGCCTGGCTCTTCACCGTTTCCGGGCGGGCCTGCAGGATGTAGATCTTGCCGTCCTTGCCGTCCTTGCCCCACTCGATGTCCATCGGGCGGCCGTAGTGCTTCTCGATGATGACGGCGTACTTCGCCAGCTCTGCCACGTCAGCATCGTTGATGGAGTAGCGGTTGCGCAGTTCGCCCGGCACGTCGACGGTCTTCACGCGGCCTGCTTCGCCCGGCGCGGTGAATTCCATCTTGATCAGCTTGGAGCCGATCGAGCGGCGGATGATCGGGTACTTGCCGGCGGCCAGCGTCGGCTTGAAGACGTAGAACTCGTCCGGGTTCACGGCACCCTGCACCACCGTTTCGCCCAGGCCGTAGCTGGAGGTGATGAAAACGACGTCCTGGAAGCCCGACTCAGTGTCGATGGTGAACATCACGCCCGAGGCGCCGCAGTCCGAGCGCACCATGCGCTGGATACCGGCCGACAGCGCCACCACGTCGTGGGCAAAGCCCTTGTGCACGCGGTACGAAATCGCGCGGTCGTTGTACAGCGAGGCGAACACGTGCTTGATCTTGTCGAGCACGTCGTCGATGCCCAGCACGTTGAGGTAGCTCTCTTGCTGGCCAGCGAACGAAGCGTCCGGCAAGTCTTCGGCCGTAGCCGACGAGCGCACGGCAAACGAAGCCTCGGCGCCTTCACGCTTGGACACACGCTCGTAGTGTTCGCGGATCTCCTGCTCCAGACGCGGCTGGAACGGCGCGGTGGCGACCCATTCGCGGATCTCCTTGCCGGCGACGGCCAGTGCCTTGACGTCATCCACGTCCAGGGCGGCCAGGCGCTGGGAGATGCGCTCGGTCAGGTTGTTGTGGGCGAGGAAATCCCGGAACGCCAGTGCCGTGGTGGCAAAACCGCCCGGAACGCGCACGCCGGCGCTGTCCAGCTGGGAGATCATCTCGCCCAGCGAAGCGTTTTTACCGCCGACGACCTCGACATCGGTCATTCGCAGTTGCTCGAACGGCAGCACATAGGCGCCGTCTTGCGACAGGTTAGTCATACAAACCTCTAAAGCTAAGTGGAAAACCGGTCGGATACGCGCGGGGCCTTGTTCTTGTCGTCTGACCGCGCGAATCGCTTGGCTAAGCCATCCGAAAAGGGGCCAGAAACGTCGTCGTGACATTGTCTGGCGCCGGACTGGCCCGAATTGCTTAGCTAAACGATCGCCGCTATTCTACCGTGCCGCAGCACGATTTCCTGCCGGCGTGCTGGAAAAACCCCTCGTTTTCAATGACCGACCTTGCCGCAAAGCCGGGCGTCCGCACCGTTTTCATCGTGTCGGATGGTACCGGGATCACCGCAGAAACCTTCAGCCACTCCATCCTCGCCCAGTTCGAGATGAAGTTCCGCCAAGTGCGGATTCCGTTTGTCGACACGATCGACAAGGCACATGTGGCGGTGGCCAAGATCAACGAGGCGTTCCACGCCGAAGGGGTGAAGCCGATCGTCTTCACCACGTTGGTGGATGCCCAGGCAAACGAGATCGTCCATCGGGCCAAGGCCACCATCCTGGACATGTTCCAGACCTTCATCGAGCCGCTCGAGAAGGAGCTGAACCTCAAGTCCACCCACGCCATTGGGCGTTTCCACCAGAACGCCGATACCGAGGCCTACAAGAACCGCATCGAAGCGATCAACTTTTCACTTGCGCACGACGACGGCCAGTCGCACAAGAACCTGGCCGAGGCGGATGTGATCCTGGTGGGTGTGTCGCGCAGCGGCAAAACCCCGACCAGCCTCTACCTGGCGATGCAGTACGGCATGAAGTGCGCGAACTACCCGCTGATTCCCGACGATTTCGAGCGCGGCAAGTTGCCGTCGGTGCTGTACGACTACCGGAGCAAGATTTTCGGCCTGTCGATCGACCCGCAGCGGCTGTCCGAAATCCGAAACGAACGCCGCCCCGGCAGCAAATACGCCGCGCTGGAAAATTGCCGTTATGAGGTCAACGAGGCGGAATCGATGATGCGGCGCGAGGGCATCAAGTGGCTGTCGTCCACGCACAAGTCGATCGAAGAAATTGCCACGACGATCCTGCAAGACGTGAAGATGGAGCACAACAACTACTGAGCGCAGGCTCGGAAACAAGAACGGCCGGCATTGCACCGGCCGTTTTGCTTTCCAGACGCCCAATCAAGCGCGATCGCGCACCCAGTTGCCGCCATGTGCCGCGGCCTGCGCTGCCGGGGATGTCGCCAGATACGCCAGCGCTTGCTCGGTCGACCCTTCGTGATGCGGCGTGTAGCTGGGCCGGAAATAGCGCAGCGCAGCGCCCAGCATCTTCCAGAACGACGGCAGGCACCTGCGCCGCGAGCCATGCCACCAGCCACGGATAAAGCCCGGAAACCTGCCCGCCCCGGGGTCGCGCTTGTACATGAAGCGGAAGCCCGTGATCAGGAAGTACAGCAGCAACAGAATCGTGGTCAGCATGTGGAAGCACCGCTCGGCATACGTGCCGCCCATATGGCGGAAGATGTCGAACGCCACCGTGCGGTGCTCGACCTCTTCGGCGCCGTGCCAACGCAGCAAGTCGAGCATGGCTGGGTCGGCTTTGGCGGCATCCAGCCCCTTGGCATTGAGCACCCAGTTGCCGAGATAGCCGAAAAAATGTTCCAGCGCCGCGATGATGCCGAGTTGCTGTCGCAGCCAGAAACGCGTGTGTCCGATCTTCAAGCCGAGTGGTTGTTCACCGAGCACCTTGGAGAACAGCCAGTCGAGCCGCTTGGTAAAGGGCGCGGTGTCGATGCCGTGGTCCTTGTAGTAGTGCGTGAGCACGCCGCCGTGTGAGCGCGAATGCACGGCCTCCTGGCGCAGAAAGCCCTCCGCATCGGCGCGCAGCTTGGTGTCGGTGATCAGCGGCAGCGCCTTGTTGTAGACGCGGCAGAACCACAGCTCCCCTGCCGGAAATAGCAGGTTCAGGATGTTGATGATGTGCGTGCTGGACGGGTCGCCGGGAATCCACTGAATGGGCGTGTCCTTCCAGTCGAAGCGGACGTGGCGGGCCTTGATGAAGTAGTCGGGCGCGGTCATGGTGGTCTCCTCTCGTTCTTGTCGGCGCGGGTCAATGCCCGGCCATGCTCACGCGCGCGATCAGGCGGCTGAGCCATTGCGCATAGCGCGAGATGAAGCGCGACGAATGCGCTTCGATACCAATCGTGACGACGGGTTTGTTGTGCAGCACCGCTCGCAGCATGGCTTTGGCGACCGTCTCGGGCTTGAGGCCTCGTAGCTGATACAGCTTGGTGGCGCGCTGACGCAGCTGGGCCTGTTGCGCCTCGGTCGTACCCGCGTACACGGTGGACGCCATGATTCCCGTCTCGGCAAAACCGGGGCAGATGGCCGACACGCCAATGCCCTGCCCGGCCAGCTCGCCGCGCATGCATTCGGACAGCATCAGCACCGCAGCCTTCGTCGTTGCATAGGCGGCGAGGTCGCGCGAAGGCGCAAACGCCGCCGCCGATGCGGTATTCAGAATGTGCCCACCCTGCCCGCGCGCCACCATCTGCCGGGCGAACAGCCGCGCACCGTGGATTACGCCCCATACGTTCACGTGAAGGATGCGCTGCCAATCGCGCTCGGACGTATCGATGATGCCGCCCGCCATGCCAACGCCCGCGTTGTTGACGACAATGTCGGCACCGCCAAGGTCCTTGCCGACCCAGTCGACCAGCGCCTCCATCTGCTCCGCGTTGCCAACGTCCACGGTACGTGCCCACACCTTGCCGCCCGTTAGGCGGATGAGCGTGGCAGTGCGCTCGGCGTCTTCGGCACGGATATCGACGGCGACGATATCGGCGCCCTGCTCTGCAAACTCCAGCGCCGCACAACGGCCGATGCCGCTTCCTGCGCCGGTGATGACGGCCAGCTTGCCCGTGAGCGGCCGACGATCGCCATGCTGGCGGGCGCGCTGCAGCGCTTCGGATTCCGGCTTGCCTTCGGCATGCTCGATCAACTCGCGCGCCATCTCGGCCATGCGTTCGGCATGCGTCACGGGCAGCCAGTGCCGCGCCACGACTTCGCGCCGCCAATACTGCGGCACCCAGCGCGACAGGTCTTCCGACAGGGCTGGGCTGACGTACTTGTCCAGCGTCGGCACGATCACCTGCACCGGCGCGTGCGCCATACGCTTGCGCGGTGTGAACAGGCTGCGGATGAAGTTGGCGCGATACAGCGAAACTCCATGCACCCCATCCGCCGTCTGCGTGGTGCGCGGTGCAATGGTGGTCTTCTCCACGCGACGCAGCACGCGCGGCCACGCGCCCCCCAGCCACACGCGCCAGCTTAGTTCCGGCACGATCGGCAAATGGAACAGCAGCACGTACCACGAGCGCACAAGCTGCCCCAGCATCTTGCCCAGCGACGACGGCGTCGGCCGCAGCAGCCGCGCGCGCATCCAATACCCGACGTGGTCCAAGCACGGCCCCGAGCATGACGTGTATGACGCGATCCGCCCACGCAGGCGCTCCTCCGTCACGAATTCCCACGACTGGATCGAACCCCAGTCATGCGCGATCAGGTGAACGGGTTTGCGCGGACTCAGCGCGTCGATCACGCTGATGAAGTCATCGGTCAACCGCGCGAAGGTGTAGTGGCGCATCCCCTTGGGCGCGCTCGATTGCCCGGCACCACGCACGTCGTAGGCGATGACGTAGTAGTCGCGCGCAAGCAGTGGCGCCATTTCGTGCCAAACCTCGCTGTTGTCCGGATAGCCGTGCACCAGCACCACGGTCGGCCGAGCAGGGTCGCCCCAGGTCTTCACGGCAAGCGTGACGTTGCCGGATTGCACGGTGCGATCGGTGCGCGGAAAGCCGGCGGCCGGTTCGAACAGCGCCAGCGGGGCCTCTTCAACAAGCGCTTTCATGAGAGCCTCCTCGCGCGTCAGGCGGCGCGCTGCTGGGCCTGTTGGCGTTGCTGCTGCCGTTGTTGCCACCTGCGCACGTGCGGCAGGTCGTCGTCGAGCCAATAGGCGTCGTCTTCTGTGATGACGAGCAATTCTTCAAACTTGGCGCCCACGCCATGAAAGCCCAGGTGTGGCTCAACCGCCCACAGGCCAGGCACTGGCGCGTGCTCGGAGCGGCGGTCAATCGACCACAACGGCGACCAGCCTTCCTGCTTGCCGCTGCGCACTTGGTCAAGGACCAGGTTGCGCGTGGCGTTCAGCCCGAAGCGCGCCACGAAGCGCGGCTTGGACGGGCTCTGCAACTTGGCAACGCGATGCGCCAGCACCTTGAACGGATACGCCTTGTGGCGCGGCTCCACGCCCTGTTTCATGCAGAGCTTGTCCACGGCGCGCGCTACTTCGGCCATCGGGCGACGTTCGCGGATCAGGCGCACGATCAGCTCGCGATGCGCCATCAGATCGTCCAGCAGTTGCTCGAGGATGGCGTTCTCGCCCAGGCACATGGCATAGCCCACATCAGCGATCACGCCATTGCGCACCGGCGCCACGTCGAGGATGACTGGCATGTTCTCCTCCAGCCGCCGCGACGACGGGAAGAACGCCATGTTGAAACCCGCCATGTGCGTCAGCCCAGAAAACCCCTGGAACGCCGTGCGATCGCCAAACCAGGCGAATGGCTTGTGCAGCCAATCGTGCACGCCGCGGTCCCCCAGCCATTCCGTGAGCAGCCTAGCTGCGTCCTTCTCCGTCATGCCGGGCCGCAACATTGCGCCCACCGCCTCGACGCACTGGTAGGCGAGCTGCTGGATTTCGCGAAATTGCGCGAGTTCGTCGACATTGACGTTCGCCAGCGAGGGGTTCGGCATGGCGGTCTCCTTGAGTTTGGTTATCGAGGGGTGCTCAATGGCACCGATCTCAATGTTCCATTACTCAATGTCAAAGTCAATGCGGGATGTTTCTGGCGTTTGAAAACGCCATGTGATGGGCAGTCGACGAAAAAACGGACAAATCAGCCGGCGCGACGCTGGCGCACGGCCTCGAACAGGCAAATGGCGGCTGCGGCAGCTACATTGAGTGATTCCATGCCGCCAGGCTGCGGAATGACGACGGGCGTGGTCACGGCAGAAAGCCACGCGTCGGACACGCCGGCGCCTTCATTGCCGAACACCCAGCCGACAGGCGCCTTGAGCGGCACATCAAACACCGCCTGCTTGGCGTGCGAAGACGTCGCCAACAATGGCACCTGCAGACGCGGCTGCACACTCTCGAATGTGCAGTGCTCGACGATATTGAGATGGAAATGCGCGCCCATCGCCGCCCGCAGCGTCTTGGCCGACCACGCAAAGGCGCAGCCTGGCGTCATCAACACATCGCGCACACCGGCTGCCGCAGCGCAGCGCAGAATCGAGCCAACATTGCCGGCATCCTGAATGCCGTCAAGGATCACGCAATCGGCGTCGATCGTCTTCGGCAGATGGCCTTCCGGGGTATCGATCACGGCCATCAAGTCGACGCCGTTGACCACCGTCGTCAGCTGAGCAAACAGGTTGTCTGCGAGCAGGATGATGGTTTGGGGGTCGATGCGATCGAGCAGCGCTGCCACCTCCGGATGGGCACGATGGCGCTCCGACACCAGGCATTGCACAGGCGCGTGCCCCGCATCCAGGTACGCCGCAACCAAATGGACGCCGTCGAGCACGGATTGCCCCGCACGCCGCCGATGCTGCGTCGAGCCCGACAGCGCCTTGAGATGCTTGAACACCGCGTTGTCGCGGGAGGTGATGTGCTTCACGAAACGGTCCAGCGGAGGAAAGTCAGTCGTCCCAGGCGCTGGCAGCGGTGGTGGCTTCGGCGGTGATCGCCGTCAGGCCCTCCAGCGCGCGGCGCACGGGTGCGAACGAGCGACGGTGATGCGGCGTCACGCCATGCAGATCAATGGCGGCCAGATGCTGCGGCGTGCCATATCCGGCATGGACATCGAAGCCATAGTGTGGAAACTCAATATGCAGCGCAGCGAGTTGGCGATCCCGCGTGACCTTGGCCAGAATCGACGCTGCGGAAATAGCCGGCACCAGCGCATCGCCTTTGACGATGGCTTCCACCGCGAACGCCACCTGCGGGCAGCGGTTGCCGTCCACCTGCACGAGGTCGGGCAACGTGCCCAATGCCGCGACGCCCTGCACCGCACGCTGCATGGCCAGCATGGTCGCATGCAGGATGTTGATGCGGTCGATTTCCTCGACCGTCGCTTCGGCCACGTACCAGGCGAGCGCCTTTTCGACGATTTCGTCGTACAGCGCCTCGCGCTTCTTGGCGGTCAGGATCTTGGAATCGGCCAGCCCCTTGATCGGCTTGCGCGGATTCAGAATCACGGCAGCGGCGGTCACCGGCCCAGCCAACGGCCCACGCCCGGCCTCGTCCACGCCGCATAGAATGCGGCGCGCACGTTTGGCCGCCGGCGCTTGCGACAGCTCCAGGCCAAGTTGGGCAGGATCGGGTTTGCGCGTTGCCATAGCGTTAAAGCTGACCGCGACTGCGCAGCAGATCGACCACGACTTTCGCGCCGATCTCCGCCATGTTCTGCTTGAGCGTCAGATGCATCTGCGTAAAGTGCTCACGCAGGAACGCGGCATTGGCGTGGTCACTGAGTTGCAGCAGCGTTTCGCGGGCGAGCGCCTCGGGCGTGGCGTCGTCCTGCAGCAATTCGGGCACGACAAAGCGACCGGACAGGATGTTCGGCAGCCCCACGTACGGCAGATATCCCTTGCGCTTCATGATCTGCGCCGTTAGCCAAGGCACCTTGTAGGTGATGACCATGGGCTTCTTGTACAGCGCGGCCTCCAGCGTGGCCGTACCGCTGGCCAGCAGGATCACGTCAGCCGCTTCCATCGCCGTATGCGATTGGCCGTCGACGACCCAAAGGTGCAAGCCCGGATGCTCGGCACGCATGGCGTCGATACGCTCGCGCAGCGTGGCATTGGCCGCCGGCAGTACAAACGCCAGATCGGGCTCCACCAGCTGCATGCGCGCCATGGCGGCAAACAAGGTCGGTCCAAGGTGCTTGACCTCGGAGTTACGGCTACCGGGCAGCACCGCCACGACCTTGCGGCCCAGCGGTAGCCCGAGGCGCGTGCGCGCACCCTCCACGTCCGGCTCCAGCGGAATCTCGTCCGCCAGCGGATGCCCCACATACGTGGCCGGAATGCCAGCCTTGGCGTAAATCTCGGGCTCGAACGGGAACAGGCAGAGGATGTGATCGACCGCCTTGGCGATCGTCTTGATGCGCCCGGCGCGCCACGCCCAGATCGACGGGCTGACAAAGTGCACCACCGGCACACCTGCCCGGCGCATGGCGATCTCGACGTTGAAATTGAAGTCCGGCGCATCCACGCCAATGAAGGCCTGCGGCGGCTTGGCCAGCAGGTCTTGCTTGAGTTCCTTGCGGATGGTGAGAATCTCGCGCAACTGGCCCAGCACTTCCACGTAGCCATTGACCGACAGCTTGTGCATCGGCCAGTTCGACTGAAAGCCCTGCTCCGCCATACGCGCACCGCCAATGCCGTTATAGGCAATGTCGGTGGGCAGTTGTGCGCGCAACCCTTTCAGCAGCAGCGAGGCCAGCAAGTCGCCGGACGCCTCGCCGGCCACCATGCCGATGCGACGCGCCGGCAAGGTGACCTCAGTTCGCAGCTCGCTCAACGCACGATGCCGCGCTTGGTGGCGGCGATGAAGTCAGCAAACGCGGTGAGCGCCTCGCGCGTCGGCGCATCGTCGGCCTGCGCGATCTGCGCGGCGATTTCTGCCTTGGCCTGGTCGAAGCTCAGGTCGCTCTTGTAGAGCAGCTTGTACGCCTGGCGCAAACCGGTGATCTGCTCAGCCGTGAAGCCGCGACGCCGCAGGCCCTCGACGTTGATGCCGTGCGGCGCAGCCTTGTTACCGCCCTTGTCGCTCGCGGCAATCACGAACGGCGGCACATCCTGCACCAGCGCAGAAGCACCGCCGAGCATGGCATGTGCGCCAATGCGTACGAACTGGTGCACGCCCGACATACCGCCCAGAATCGCCCAGTCACCCACTTCCACGTGGCCGGCAATCTGCGCGTTGCTCGAGAACACCGTATGGTTGCCCACGCGGCAATCGTGCGCGATGTGCACGTAGGCCATGATCCAGTTGTCGTCGCCGATGGACGTAATGCCGGCGTCCTGCGTGGTGCCGGTGTGGATCGTGGTGAACTCACGAATGGTGTTGCGATCGCCGACGATGAGCTGCGTCGGCTCATCGCGATACTTCATGTCTTGCGGGCGGCCGCCCACCGACGCGAAGTGGCCGATGCTGTTATCGCGCCCCAGCGTCGTGTAGCCCTCGATCACCGTATGATGGCCAACACGCGTGCCCGCACCCATGCGCACATTCGGACCGACGACGGTAAACGCGCCGATCTCGACGCTCGAATCCAGTTCAGCTTTCGGATCAATCTGCGCGGTCGGATGGATCTTCTGTGCTTGCGTCATGCCTCACCCTTCGGTTCGTCCTTGATGATGGCGCACATGATCTCAGCCTCAGCGGCGATTTCACCGTCCACCATGCCGAACACCTTGAACTTCCAGAAACCGCGCTTGCCGCGCAGTAGTTCGGCGTGCAAGCAGAGCTGGTCCCCGGGCACAACCTGACGCTTGAAGCGCGCGCCGTCGATGGCCGTGAACAGATAGAGATCGTTCTCCTGGCGCTTGTGATCCGGATCGCCAAACGTCAGCAGCGCGGCGGTCTGCGCCAGCGCCTCGAGGATCAACACGCCCGGCATCACCGGATGCCCGGGGAAGTGGCCATTGAAGAACGGCTCGTTGAACGTAACGTTCTTGATGGCCTTGATGCGCTTGCCAGCTTCCAGCTCCACCACACGGTCCACCAGCAGCATCGGATAGCGATGCGGCAGCAGGTCGAGGATCTTCTTGATGTTGAAATCGCTGACGAGGCTGGTCGTCGCGCTCGTCGCCTCAGTTGTCACGTTCGATGCTTCGGTCATGATTCTTTTCGCAGGTCTTTGACCTGCTGTTCCAGTTGTTGCAACCGTTCGCGCATGCGCGTCAGGCCTCGGACGATGGCCGCGTTACGCTCCCAGTCGCCATGCGGCATGAACGGGAATACGCTAGTGAAATGGCCACCGGGTTTGGTGATGGATTTGGTAATGGACGTGCCGCCGGACACCGTCACGCGATCGGCAATCGTCAGGTGCCCCGCAAAATTGGCCGCGCCGCCGATGATGCAATAGCGACCGATCTTCGTGCTGCCGGAAATCGCCGCGCAGCCGGCAATCACGGTATAGGCGCCGACGTGCACGTTGTGCGCGATCTGTACTTGGTTGTCGATCTTGCAGCCTTGCTCCACCACCGTGTCAGCCATGGCGCCACGGTCGATGGCGGTGTTCGCGCCAATCTCCACGTCGTCGCCGATCACGGCCCGACCGGTCTGCGGAATCTTCACCCACTCGCCGCCCTGCGGGCCAAAGTCAGGCGCAAAGCCGAAGCCATCGGCACCGATCACCACACCGCTGTGCAAAATGCAGCGCGCGCCGACGACGCAGCCGTGGTAGATCGAAACGTTGGCATTGAGCAGCGTGTCATCGCCGATGCGGGCATCCGCACCAACAAAACTGTTGCCGGCAATACGCACACGCTCACCGAGCACGGCACCGGATTCGATCGTCACGTTCGGGCCGATCGAGCACGACGCTGGCACCACGGCACCCTCACCCACGCTGGCGCTCGGGTGGATGCCCGGCACCACGGGGCGTGCCGTCAGCGCAACGAAGCGCTGGGCAACACGCGCAAACGCGGCATACGGATTGCCTGCCACCAGCCAATTACGGCCAGCAGCGTGGCCTTGGCCCTGGAGCGTTTCCAGATCACGGGGCGACACGATGATCGCGCCCGCACCGGAGCTCACAGCCTGATTGAGGTACAGCGGATTCGAGAGAAAAGCGAGCTGATCTGCGCCGGCCTGATCGAGCGGCGCGATCGACTTGACGATCAGGCCAGCGTCACCCTGGACGGTCGCGCCGAGCGACGCGGCAAGTTCACCAAGCGAAAACGACATGCGAACAACCTCATTTCGCCGATTGCGAATTGAGCGCCTTCAGCACCTCGTCGGTGATGTCGATGCGCGGGTTCACGTACACGGCTTCCTGCACGATCAGGTCGTACTTGCGCTGCTCGGCGATCGAGCGGATCACACGATTGGCGCGCTCCAGCACTTGCGCGAGCTCTTCATTGCGACGCTGATTCAGGTCTTCGCGGAATTCGCGCTGCTTGCGCTGGAAATCGCGATCCAGATCGGACAACTCGCGCTGGCGGCGGGTGCGGTCAGAATCGGCCAGCACGGCGGAATCCTTGTCGAGCTTGTCAGACATGGACTTGAGCTTGGCGGCCATGTCCTGCAACTCGCGGTCGCGCTTGGCGAATTCGGCTTCCAGCTTGGACTGGGCGGCTTTGGCCGGTTGCGAGTCGCGCAGGATCCGCTCGGAATTGACCGCCGCAATGCGGGCTTCCTGGGCAACGGCCGGCACTGCAGCGGCCATGGCGATTGCAGCAAAAGCAGCAGACACGCCCATGCGGGACAACGTGATGCGCGTGGTTTTCATGATGAATGCGGTCATTAGAATGCCGTTCCGATCTGGAACTGGAAGCGTTGAGTTTGGTCTTCGGCCTTGCGCTTGATCGGGAAGCCCATGCTGATCTTCAGCGGACCGATCGGCGACAGCCACGACAGACCGAAACCGGTCGAGTAGCGCATGTCGCCCAGCTTGTACGGCTGGCCTTCGGCAAACACGTTGCCGTAGTCGAAGAACGTGAACAGGCGGACGGTGCGGTCCACACCCGAACCCGGCAGCGGGAAGATGAATTCCACGTTGCCGATGAACTTGCTGGCACCGCCGATGGCGACGCCGTTGGCGTCGCGCGGGCCCAGCGTGCTGGTTTCGTAACCGCGCACCGAGCCGATACCACCAGCGTAGTAGTTCTTGAAGATCGGGAAGTCCTTGCTACCGTAGCCGTGGCCGTAACCGATTTCGTTGTTGAACGCCATCGTGAACGACTTCGACAGCGGGTAGAAGTACTGGTGCTGATAATACGCACGGTAGTACGTCACACCGCCCGGCATGCCCAACTCGAGGTTGGCCTGCTGATAGCGGCCGCGGGTCGGGACCAGCGCGCTGTCACGCTGGTCCTTCGACCAGCCAATCGTGAACGGGAAGTTATTGGTGACGCGGCCATTCTTGGCGACCCAGTTCTGGTAGGCCAACGGCGTGTTGCTCGTCACGTCGATCGTCGTACGCTCGTAACCGAGGCCGAAGAACACCGTGTCGGTTTCCGAGAACGGCACGCCGAACTTCAGGTTGCCGCCTTCCTGCACAACGCGGTAATCCTGGTCACCCGTGTAGTACAGCGGGCGGTACGTACGGTAGTACAGCTCGGTCGAGCGGCTGATACCGTCGGTCGTGAAGTACGGGTCATATTGCGTGACCGCAATCGTACGGTTCGACTTGGACGTGTTCACGTCCAGACCCAGGCTGGTACCCGAACCGAACACGTTGTCCTGACGAATACCGGCCGACAGCACCAGCTTATCGGTCGACGAGAAGCCCAGGCCCAGGTTGATCTGGCCGGTCGGCTTTTCCGTCACGTTGACGTTCACATCGACTTGGTCAGACGTGCCCGGCACGTCTTCGGTGGTGATGTTCGCGTCGGTGAAGTAACCCGTGCGGTTGATGCGATTCTGCGAGAGCTGCAGCTTTTCGCCGTCGAACCACGAGGCTTCCATCTGCCGCATTTCCCGGCGCACGACTTCGTCGCGAGTCTTGCTGTTGCCAACCACGTTGACGCGGCGCACGTAGACGCGTCGCCCCGGGTCAACCACCAGCGTGAGCGCCACCGTGCGGTTCTTCTGGTCGATCTGCGGTTGCGGGTTGATCGTGGCGAAGGCGTAGCCGTAGGTGCCGAGCAGGTCAGTGATCGACTTGGTCGTCGACGACAGCTTGGCCGATGAGAACACATCGCCCTGCTTCAGCTTGATGAGCTTTTCCATCTCGGCCTGCTTGCCGAGCAGTTCGCCGGTCAGCTTGATGTCCGACACCTTGTACTGTTCACCCTCGTGGATGTTCAGCGTCAGGTAGATGTCTTTTTTGTCCGGCGTGATGGAAACCTGGGTCGATTCGATCGCGAATTCCAGGTAGCCGCGGTCCAGGTAGAACGAACGCAGCGCTTCCAGGTCGGCCGTCAGCTTCTGCTTGGAGTACAGATCGTTCTTGGTGTACCAGGACAGCCAGTTCGGCGTGGACAGCTGCATCTCGTCGCGCAGGTCGCCTTCCTTGAACGCCTTGTTGCCGACGATGTTGATCTGGCGGATCTTGGCGGTCGGACCTTCGTCCACCGTGAAGGTGATCGACACCCGGTTGGCATCGACCGGCGTAACCGTGGTCGAAACTTCGGCGGCGTAGTAACCGCGCGAAACGTACTGGCGCTTGATTTCCTGCTCGGCGCGGTCGATCAGCGACTTGTCGTAGTAGCGGGCTTCTGCCACACCCACACCACGCAGGGTGCGGCGCAGCGCTTCCTTGTCGAACTCCTTGAAGCCGATGAACTCGAGCTGCGAGATCGCCGGACGCTCTTCCACGCGCACCACCAGCACGTTGCCTTCGGAGCGGATCTGAACGTCCTTGAAGAAACCGGTGTTGTAGAGCGCGCGGATGGACTCGGCGCCCTTGTCGTCGGTGAAGGTCTCACCCACCTTCACGGGCAGATAGCCGAACACGGTACCCGGTTCGACGCGCTGTACCCCCTCCACGCGAATGTCCTTCACGACGAACGGCTCCACTGCATGAGCCTGACCGGCAGTCACGGTCAGCACGGAGGCCGCCAGCACGCTGAGCGGGAAGCGATGTTGTCTGATCAATCTAATCCCCTAATTGGATCCGGTTGGAATCCACTTCCGAGTGTTTTCAAAACCCTGGGTTGCCCGCTCGCGTTATGGGCAACGATGAGGCTTGCCGTTGAAGCTTGTACGGCCTAGCCCCGAGTCAGAAACAACCGACTCAAATCGTTGTACAAGGCGAGCGAAGTGAGAAGCAGGATGCAGGCGACGCCGATCTTTTGAAGTACTGCTTGCCAGGATTCCGGCACGGGTCGGCCTGTCAAAAATTCCACGCAATAATACAGCAAATGCCCCCCATCCAATACCGGAACGGGTAACAAGTTCAGGACGCCAAGGCTGACGCTGATCAAGGCAAGGAAGCCCACAAACGGCTGCCAGCCAAGGCTCGCCGCTTTGCCCGCAAAATCGGCTACCGTAATCGGGCCACTCAGATTCTGCAGCGACGCCTGCCCCACGATCATCTTGCCGAGCACCTGCAGCGACAGCATCGACGTCTGCCAGACCTCGTTCACGGCATGCACCAGGGCGGCGCCCGGTTCGTCACGAATCAGCGCGGTTTCGACCTTTTGATTGAGTTGCGCACCGAGCTTGCCGATCTTGGGTCCGGCCGGGTTCTTGGGATCGGTGTCGGCATCCGGTCGAACGGGCAAGGTCAGCGGCTCACCATTGCGGAGGATGTCGATCGAGGCGTTCTGCTCCGGCATCGCGCGAATCTGCCGGATGAGGTCCATCGCCTGATCAGCTGGCTGGCCCGCGAAGCGCACGATCTGATCGCCGGCATGCAGGCCCGCGCGCGCGGCGGCGCTGTTGGGCAGGACATCGACAATGGTGACCGGGCCGCCCAACAGGCGCAGGCCGATCTGGTCGATCACGTCGGCTTGCGGCGTACGCGCGGCGCTCGGCAAGCCTTGCAGGCGGACGGTACGCTCCGTCCCATCGGTGCCACGGACCTGCACGAGCGCATCCTGACCACCAATGCCTGCCGAATACAAGCGCATGCGCACGTCGTTCCAGCCTCGCACGGGCACGGGCGCTTCGTTTTCGGTGCCAATGGCGACCACGCGATCGTGAGCCCGCAGATCGGCCTGCGCGGCAATACTGCCCGGCGGCGGCGCACCGAGGATGGGCAATGGCTCCACCGCCCCCACCCAGGCCAGCGCGGCATACAGCACGATGGCCAGCAGAAAATTCGCAATCGGCCCAGCAGCCACGATGGCGAATCGCTTGTAGACCGGCTGATGATCAAACGTGCGCGGCAGGTCTTCAGGGAGAATCGGCGGGTCTTTTTCGGGGTCTCGCGCGCCCTCGCCCAGCATCTTGACGTAACCGCCTAGCGGGATGGCGCAAATGGTCCACTCGGTATGGTCGGGGCCGCGACCGACCCGGCGAAACAGCACCTTGCCGAAGCCGACGGAGAACCGCAACACCTTCACGCCGCACAAGCGGGCGACGCTGTAGTGGCCAAGTTCGTGAATGACGATCAATACGGCGATCGCAAAGACAAACGCTAAAACGGTCTGCAAGAACCTTCTCCGGATGCACTGAAGGGTACGCACGGCGTTTGCCGCACGGAACGCGCTATGTTACCTGCTTGCTCTGATGAGCCGCTTTTTTAGGCGGCGGACAACGGCAAGCACGCCGTGGCGATGTAGCGCTCGGCGTGGTTGCGCGCCGCAGCATCTGCTGCGAAAACCGTATCAAGCGAATCGGCCGGCACAATCGATGTGCGCGCGAGCGTGTCGCCGACCACGGCTGCAATGTCGGTAAAGCGAATGCGGCGCTGCAAAAAGGCTTCGACCGCAACTTCGTTCGCGGCGTTCAATACAGCAGGCGCCGTACCGCCAGCGCGCAACGCATCGAAAGCCAGCGCCAAGCACGGGAAGCGGCGCAGATCGGGCGCCTCGAACGTCAAGGTGCCCGTGGCGGCCAGATCCAGCAGCGGCACGCCTGCGTCGATCCGTTCGGGGTAAGCCAGCCCATACGCAATCGGCGTGCGCATGTCGGGGTTGCCCAGTTGCGCCAGCACCGAACCATCGTCGTAGCCGACCATCGAGTGAATCACACTCTGCGGGTGAATCAACACTTCAAGGTGCTCGACAGGCACGCCGAATAGCCAGAAAGCCTCAATGACTTCCAGCCCCTTGTTCATCATGGTGGCGGAGTCGACCGAGATCTTGCGGCCCATGACCCAGTTCGGATGGGCGCAGGCTTGATCGGGTGTGACGTCGACCAGCGTTTCGAGCTCACGCGTACGGAACGGGCCGCCAGATGCTGTCAGGACGATGCGCGACACGCCACGCCCAAACTGCGGGGCTTGCTGCGGCAAGCTCTGGAAGATGGCGTTGTGCTCGCTATCGATCGGCAGCACGGTCGCACCGTGGCGGCGGACCGCTTCCATGAACAGCGCCCCGGACATCACCAGCGCTTCCTTGTTGGCCAGCAACACGCGCTTACCGGCGCGCACGGCCGCGAGCGTTGGACGCAACCCGGCCGCCCCCACGATGGCGGCCATGACCGCGTCGCAATCGGGGTGGGCGGCGGCCTCTTCCAGGGCGTCGGGGCCGAAGCGGATATCGATACCAGCCGCATCCGCACCCAGACGCTCGCGCAGCGCGTCGGCTGCTGCCTGTGAGCCAAGGACGGCCATCTGCGGACGAAACTCGCGGCACAACACGGCGAGCTTGTCGGCTTGCGCATTGGCAGTCAGCGCGAACACGCTGTATTTGTCAGGGTGGCGGCGCACCACATCGAGCGTGCTATCGCCAATGGAGCCGGTGGCGCCAAGAACGGTCAAACGCATCATGTTCAGACGCCTCAGGAAATCAGCAATGCGGCCAACGGAAAGACCGGCAGCAGCGCATCAATGCGGTCCAGCACGCCGCCATGACCGGGCAGCAAGCGACTGCTGTCTTTCATGCCGACCTGGCGCTTGAGCAGGGATTCAAACAAATCGCCACCGATGCTCGCTGCCACCAGCAGAACGGTCAGCACCAGAGCAACGCCCGTACCGCGCTGATCGAACTCATGCGAGAACCACGTCGGTGCAAACCAATGCGTGATGCCAGCCACCGCGGCGATCACCGCCACCAGCACCGCACCACCGATTGCGCCTTCCCAAGACTTGCCCGGGCTGATGGTCGGAGCCAACTTGCGGCGACCGATCGCCTTGCCAACGAAATATGCCCCCACGTCAGCGGCCCACACCAGCACAGCCACCGACAGCAGAAACGCGATGCCATGCGCGCGCAGCACGCTGACCGCATGCACGAACGCGGGCAACATGATCCAGCCCAGCAGCGCGAAGAGTGCTCGCCGAGCGCTTGTGAGTTCGCGCACGCCGCCAGCCAGCAGCGCCCAGGCGACGATCCATGCGACTACGGCCAAGTAGAACAACGGGCGGACATCGCCACGCGCCGGCATGTCGTGCCATGCGATGGTCAACAACACGGCCACCACGGCATAGGCTACAGGCCCCCACCAGCCCGGCAAGCGCACAAGCCGGCCCCACTCCCAGGCGGCGAGCGCAGCGAACACCATCACCAGCCCGACCAGACCGGCGGGCGGCGCGAAGAACAGAATGGGCAGGATGACAATCAGCAGGCAGACAGCGGTAATGACGCGAGTCAGCAGCATGTGTCAGGCTCCGGCGGACAGCACGGGGGGAACACCTGGATCGAGCTGCGCGCTGGTGCGGCCAAAACGGCGCTCGCGGTTACGATACCAAGCGAAGGCGCGATCAAGTTCGGCGGCATCAAAATCGGGCCAGTAGCGATCGGTGAAGTACAGCTCTGAATAGGCGAGTTGCCACAGCAAGAAGTTGCTGATGCGCTGTTCGCCGCCGGTACGGATGAACAGGTCGGGCTCGGGCGCGTAAGCCAGCGCCATATGCGGCGCAAGCATCTCCTCGGTGATCGCTTCGGGTGCAATGCCCGGCTGGGCAGCGACCAGCCCGCGCATGGCTTGAAGGATGTCCCACCGGCCACCATAGTTGGCGAGGATGGTGACCGTCAGCCCCGGGTTGTTGGCGGTCTTGGCCTCAGCTTCGCGGATCAGCAACTGGATGCGCGGGCTGAATGCCGACAGATCGCCCACTACGCGCACGCGAATGCCATTCTCATGCAGCTTACTCACCTCGCGGCGCAGCGCAGTCATGAACAGCTTCATCAGGAAGGTGACTTCCTCGGCGGGCCGGCGCCAGTTCTCGGAGCTGAACGCAAACAGCGTGAGATAACCAACGCCGCGACGCGCAGCCGCCTCGACCGTTGCGCGTACGGCATCGAGGCCGCGACTGTGCCCGGCAACGCGCGGCAGATGGCGCTCGGTTGCCCAGCGGCCGTTGCCGTCCATGATGATGGCGACGTGGCGCGGCGTGTCGGCGGTGTCTGGCACCGCCAGTGTGGAGCTGATATGCATGAATCTAGCTTCCCACCGCGCGCGCCGGGCACGCGTGGCGGGAGACGGCCTTACACCGTCATGATTTCCTTGTCTTTCTCGGCAACCAGCTTGTCGATTTCGGCGACAAACTTGTCGGTCAGCTTCTGGACGTCGTCACCGCCACGGCGCTCGTCGTCTTCGGAGATGGCCTTGTCCTTGACCAGCTTCTTGAGCTGTTCGTTGGCATCACGGCGCAGGTTGCGCACGGCGACCTTGGCGTCTTCGCCCTCGCTCTTTACGACCTTAGTCAGTTCCTTGCGGCGCTCTTCGGTCAGCGGGGGCGTCGGCACACGGATGATGTCGCCCATCGTGGCCGGGTTCAAACCGAGATCGGCTTCACGGATGGCCTTTTCGACGGCTTGCACCATCTTCTTTTCCCACGGCTGCACACCGATCGTGCGAGCGTCCACCAAGGTCACGTTGGCGACTTGGTTGATCGGCGTCGGCGTGCCGTAGTAGTCGACCTGCACGTGATCGAGCAAGCCGGTGTGGGCACGCCCAGTGCGGATCTTGGCCAGATCCGTCTTGAGAGCTTCGATCGACTTCTGCATCTTCTGCTCGGCATTCTTCTTAACATCGGCGACGCTCATACTTCCTCCGAACGATAACGTCGTCTTGCCAGACACACGCCCCGGAACACGACACAGGACACTGGCAAAACCAAAAAGACAATAGGCGATTTTACATGGAAGCCGCACGCCAACGCCATTTGCGTTGGCTGAGCGGCTCGGGCAAAGCGGTGACTTAGACCGCCTTAGACGTGCACCAGCGTGCCTTCGTCTTCACCCAGGATCACGCGCTTGAGCGCACCCGGTTTTTGAATCGAAAACACCTTGATCGGCAGCTTCTGGTCGCGGCACAGCGCGAAGGCGGTCGCATCCATCACCTGCAGATTGCGCGAGATGGCTTCGTCGAACGTGATGGTGGTGTAGCGCGTGGCGCTCGGGTCTTTCTTCGGATCTGCCGTGTAGACACCGTCCACCTTGGTGGCCTTGAGGACGATCTCTGCGCCGATTTCCGAGCCGCGCAGCGCAGCGGCGGTGTCGGTGGTGAAGAAGGGGTTGCCGGTGCCGGCGGCGAAGATCACGATCTTGCCCTCTTCCAACTGGCGGATGGCGCGCGGGCGGATGTACGGCTCGACCACCTGGTCCAGACGCAGCGCCGATTGCACGCGGCCCTCGAGGTTGGCGTGACGCATGGCATCCTGCAGCGCCAGTGCGTTCATCATCGTGGCCAGCATGCCCATGTAGTCGGCCGTGGCGCGGTCCATGCCGGCTGCACCGCCCGCGACACCGCGGAAGATGTTGCCGCCGCCAATCACCACTGCCACCTGCACGCCCAGCTTCACGATTTCAGCGATGTCGTTGACCATCCCTTCGATGGTGCTGCGGTTGATGCCGAAGGCATCGTCGCCCATCAGGGCTTCGCCGGAAAGTTTGAGTAGAACGCGCTTATAGGCAGGCATGGAGGTCCTCGTGACGATTCCTGGTACGGGAAACAGGAAGGGGGAAATGACAGCCGCGGCAGGCGAAACGGAGTTCGCTCATCCCGCAACCTTCTTGCGCGGAAGCCGTCCGGACGCAATCGACGACCGGCGCCCGCGCAAGCAGGCTGCACCTGCAAACAGGGCACCTTGCGGTGCCCTGTTCGTTCGGCATTATACGATCGCGCCGATGGAGAAACGCTGCCCTGCCGGCCTTGTTGGCCAGCCCTGGAGGGCGAATCGACTCGCCATCGGAAGCAATCGATGCAGCATTACGCCTGTTGCTTGGCAGCGGCCACCTGGGCAGCCACTTCAGCAGCGAAGTCGTCTTGCTTCTTCTCGATGCCTTCGCCCACCACGTACAGCGTGAAAGCCTTCACGGTCGTGTTGGCGGCCTTGAGCATCTGCTCAACGGTCTGCTTATCGTTCTTCACGAACGGCTGGTTCAGCAGCGAGACTTCCTTCAGGTACTTCTGCACGCTGCCTTCCACCATCTTGGCAACGATTTCAGCCGGCTTGCCCGATTCAGCAGCCTTCTGCTCAGCAACGCTGCGCTCCTTGGCGACCAGCTCTGCCGGCACATCATCAGCCGAGAGCGACACCGGCTTCATGGCTGCAACCTGCATGGCGGCATCCTTGGCTGCGACTTCGTCGCCCTCGTACGCCACCATCACGCCGATGCGGGCGCCGTGCAGGTACGCGGTCAGCTTGGTGCCGTCGAAACGCTGGAAGCGGCGGATCGTCATGTTCTCGCCGATCTTGCCGATCAGGCCCACCCGCACGTCTTCAACGGTCGGGCCGAAGCCGTCTTGCGACAGCGGCAGCGCGCCGACAGCGGCAACATCGGCCGGGTTGTTTTTCGCGATCAGTGCAGCCACCGAGTTGGCGAAGGCCAGGAACGAATCGTTCTTCGAAACGAAGTCGGTTTCGCAGTTGATTTCGACCAGCGCGCCGGTCGTGCCTTCCACGGCAGCCGCCACCACGCCTTCAGCAGTGACGCGCGAGGCAGCCTTGCCAGCCTTGTTACCCAGCTTCACGCGCAGGATTTCTTCGGCCTTTTCCAGGTTGCCTTCAGCCTCGGTCAGGGCCTTTTTGCATTCCATCATCGGCGCGTCGGTCTTCGCGCGCAGTTCTGCCACCATGCTTGCGGTAATTGCCGCCATCATTCGCTCCTTGAGTCTGTCTTTCATAGGCCGCCCGCATTCGATGCGAACGGCAGGCATTCGTTCGCGGCACGCGCCGAAATCCGCCGCACCGCATCACCGGCCGTCACCCGGCCGAAACTCAAAAAAAGGGGGCCCCTGAAAGCCCCCTTTTTTGCCGGCCACGGGGTTGCTTTACGCCTCCCCGTTGACCTCGACGAATTCGTCGCCGTCGCCTTCGCCACGCACTGCCTGGACGACTTCGTTCACCGCGTTCGCGCGGCCTTCGAGAATCGCGTCCGCCACGCCAGCCGCGTAGAGCGCCACAGCCTTGCTCGCATCGTCGTTACCGGGGATCACGTAATCGATCCCTTCCGGCGAGTGGTTCGTATCGACCACGGCGATGACCGGAACGCCGAGTTTGTTCGCTTCGGTCACGGCAATCTTGTGATAGCCGACGTCCACGACGAAGATCGCATCGGGAATGCCACCCATGTCCTTCACGCCGCCGATCGACTTCTGGAGCTTCGCGATTTCGCGTTCGAACAACAGGGCTTCCTTCTTGCTCATGCGCTCGAGCTCACCCGCTTCGACTGCCGCTTCCATGTCCTTCAGGCGCTTGATCGAAACCTTCAGCGTCTTGAAGTTGGTCAGCATGCCGCCGAGCCAGCGGGCATTGACGTAAGGCATGCCGCAGCGCTGCGCCTCTTCGGCGATCGTGTCGCGCGACTGGCGCTTCGTGCCCACGAAGAGGATCGTGCCCCGATTCGCCGCCAGCTGACGCACATACTTCAGCGCGTCGTTGTACATCGGCAGCGTCTTTTCGAGGTTGATGATGTGAATCTTGTTGCGATGGCCGAAGATGAAGGGGGCCATCTTGGGGTTCCAGAAGCGGGTCTGGTGTCCAAAGTGGACACCGGCTTCCAGCATTTCGCGCATGGTCACGGACATGAAATTCTCCAGTCGGGTTAGGTCTGAAGCCGCCTCAGACATCCCTTGCATGCGATACAAAGGACACCCGCGGTGAAGCGGCTCGCGATTTCAAGCGCCACCAGCCACACGGCCGGCAACTGCTTAGCCGGCGATTATAGCGGCAAAAACCCAATCGACTCAAGACCTTCCAGCGGATACTCAACGGCACGGGCAAGACCTGAGCCGGACGCCCAAGAACCCCAGCCGGCCCGCTTTGGTGCGATAATCCATCCTTTAGCCACAACGCACCGTCTAGCCTAGTCGCGTGCAGAAAAAGTCACAGCATGGCCGTTACCATTCACACCGCCGAAGACATCGCGCAGATGCGCGTAGCCTGCAGGCTCGCGTCCGAAGTCCTGGATTACATCACGCCGTTCGTCGTGCCGGGTGTGACCACGGGCAAGCTGGACCAGTTGTGTCACGCGTATATGCGTGACGTGCAAGGCACGGTGCCCGCGCCGCTCAACTACGCGCCGCCGGGCTATCCGCCCTTCCCCGCATCGATCTGTACGTCGGTCAATGACGTGATTTGCCACGGCATTCCGGGCGACAAGACGCTCAAGAACGGCGACATCGTCAACCTCGACATCACCGTCATCACCAAGGAAGGCTATTACGGCGACACCAGCCGCACCTTCATCGTGGGCGAGGGCTCGATTCTGGCCAAGCGCCTGACGCAGGTGACGTTCGAGTGCATGTGGAAGGGCATCGCTGCAGTGCGCCCGGGCGCACGTTTGGGCGACATCGGTCACGTGATCCAGCAGCACGCAGAAGGCGCCGGGTACAGCGTGGTGCGCGAGTATTGCGGCCACGGCATCGGCAAGGTCTTCCACGAAGATCCGCAGATCCTGCACTACGGCCGCCCGGGCACCGGCATGGAACTGAAGGCCGGCATGATCTTTACGATTGAACCGATGATCAACGCCGGCAAGCGTGATATCCGCACGATGCCCGATCAGTGGACCGTCAAGACGCGCGACCGCAGCCTGTCTGCGCAGTGGGAACATACGATCCTGGTGACGGAAACCGGCTACGAAGTGCTGACCGTGTCGGCGCTGACGCCTCCGCCGCCTGAGTTCGTGCGCGAAGGCGCTCCGGCCACGGCCTGATCGAACGCAGTGGGCGCGCCGCAGCGGCCGCGCCCGGCCCATTTTTGCAGCGACCGGACTTCCGCGCCGGTCGCTGTTTCATTCACGCTCCATTCATGCACACCGCTGCCGCCGCCCCTGCCGAAATTTCCCCGCGCGATGCCCTGAAGGCGGAGCGCGCGCGTGTGTTCGCGCAGTTTGATCAGCATGCCAATGTGCAACAGTTGGTGACCAAGCTGGCCCGCGCGGTGGATCATGCGCTGGTGCAGCTTTGGCAAGACGAGCAGATGCCGGCGGACTGCGCGCTGATTGCCGTGGGCGGCTATGGGCGCGGCGAGCTGTTCCCCTACTCCGACGTCGACATCCTGCTGCTCCTGCCGCAAACCGCAGACAAGGCACCCGATGCCCTCCAGGCACGCCTGGAAGCCTTCATCGGCCGCTGCTGGGACATGGGCTTGGATATCGGTTCGTCGGTACGGACGGTCGACGAGTGCATCAAGGAAGCCGAGCAGGACGTCACGGTGCGCACCTCGCTGCTGGAAGCACGCCTGCTCACCGGTGACGAAGGCCTGTACCGCACGTTCGAGACGCACTATCAGGGCCACCTCGATGCAGCGGATTTCTTCCAGTCCAAGCTGCTGGAAATGCGTCAACGGCACGCGAAGTATCAGGACACGCCGTACTCGCTCGAGCCGAACTGCAAGGAAAGCCCGGGCGGCCTGCGCGACCTGCAGGTGATTTTGTGGATGACGCAGGCGGCGGGCTTCGGTTCCAGCTGGAACGAATTGCTCAACAGCGGGCTGCTGACACGCCGTGAAGCGCAGGAGTTGGCCAGCAACGAGCGCCTGCTCAAGACCATTCGCGCACGATTGCATCTGCTGGCGGGGCGTCGCCAGGACGTGCTCGTCTTCGACCTGCAGACGCAACTGGCCGAGGCGTTCGGCTACCGGCCCACCACCGCCAAGCGCGCGAGCGAGCAGATCATGCGGCGCTATTACTGGGCGGCCAAGGCGGTGACGCAGCTCAACACCGTGGTGCTGCAGAACATCGAGGCACGGCTGTTCCCGACCGAACTGGGCATCACGCGCAAGATCAACGACCGCTTTGTCGAACGGCAAGGCATGCTCGAAATTGCCGACCCCGATCTGTACCAGCGCGAGCCGTCGGCCATTCTCGAAACCTTCCTGCTGTATGAGCAGACGCGCGGCATCAAGGGGCTGTCGGCCAGCACGCTGCGCGCGCTCTACAACGCCCGCACGCTCATGGATGCCAAGTGGCGCCAGGACCCAGCCAACCGGGCGCTGTTTCTCGAGATCCTGCAGCAGCCGCAAGGCATCACGCATGCGCTGCGGTTGATGAACCAGACCAGCGTGCTGGGCCGCTATCTAGTCAACTTCCGCCGCATCGTTGGCCAGATGCAGCATGACCTGTTCCACGTCTACACGGTCGACCAGCACATCCTGATGGTGGTGCGCAACATTCGCCGCTTCGCCATCGTGGAACACACGCACGAGTTCCCGTTCTGCAGCCAGCTGATGGCGAACTTCGACAAGCCCTGGGTGCTGACTATCGCGGCGCTGTTCCACGACATTGCCAAGGGGCGCGGCGGGGATCACTCCGTGCTGGGCATGTCCGACGCGCGCCGCTTCTGCAAGGAACACGGCATTGCCAAGGAAGACACCGACCTCATCGTCTGGCTGGTGGAGCACCATCTGACGATGAGCCAGGTCGCGCAGAAGCAGGACGTGGGCGACCCGGATGTCATCCGCAACTTTGCCGAGTTGGTCGGCAGCGAACGTCGCCTGACCGCCCTGTATCTGCTGACGGTGGCCGACATTCGCGGCACCAGCCCCAAGGTGTGGAACGCCTGGAAGGGCAAGCTGCTGGAAGACCTGTACCGCATGACGTTGCGCGCCCTGGGCGGCGCCACCACCGACCCGCATGCCGTGTTGGAGGGGCGTAAGGAGAAGGCGCGTGCGCTGCTGCGCCTGGCCACGCTGGACGACACCTCGTACGAAGCCCTGTGGAAGCAACTCGACGTCGGCGTGTTCATTCGCCATGGCGCGAGCGACATCGCGTGGTTTACGCGGCATTTCTATAACCGCGTCAACACGGAAGTACCAATCGTCCGCGCGCGCATTTCGCCCGTGGGGGAAGGGCTTCAGGTGGCGGTGTATTCGCCGGACAGGCCGGACCTCTTCGCGCGCATCTGCGGATACTTCGAGCGCAAGAGCCTGACCATTCTCGACGCCAAGATCCACACCACCAAGCACGGCTACGCGCTCGACACCTTCCAGGTGGCCGACCCGGGTACCGGGCTGGTGGAGCCTGGCCGCTACCGCGACATCATCACCCTGGTCGAGCACGAACTCGCGGAACAGATCTCGCGCGAGACCGCCCTGCCCGAACCGCCGCGTGGACGCATCTCGCGCCAGTCGCGCAGCTTCCCGATCAAGCCTCGCGTGGACCTGCGCCCCGACGAACGCGGCCAGTACTACCTGCTATCGATCTCGGCCACGGACCGCACCGGCCTGCTGTACGCCATTGCCCGTGTGCTCGCGCACCATCGGGTGTCGGTGCACACCGCACGCATCAACACGCTCGGCGAGCGTGTGGAAGACATCTTCCTGGTTGACGGCACACGCCTGACCCAGGACAACAAACTGCAGCTCGCGCTCGAAAGCGAGTTGCTTGATGCGCTCGCCATTTGAGCGCCAGCCTTACCGGTCTTGATTCATGACTACCGATTCCGACGATTTTCCGGGCAATCCGGACGACAGCGACAAGCGCCGCGCTGACCCGACCCAACGGGCGACCCGCCCCGGCAAACGTGCCACGCTCGGGGTGCGCCGCGACGACGAGGGCAACACCGTGCGTTCCACCGGCAAGCCCCTGCGCGCGTCCGAGCTGAACCGCGACCGCCTGCCGCTGCGTCCCTCACAACGCCGTCCCAAGCCGGAAGAAGGCGCTGCGAAGCCGCCGCGCCAGCCCCGCCGCGATGACGGCGGTCAGCCGCCGCGCGATGCCAAGCCGCGCCGCATGCAGGGCGACCGCCCCCCGCGCCGATTTGACGACGAGCGTCCGCCGCGCCGCTTCGAAGATCGTCCGCCACGTCGATCTGACGATGAGCGCCCGCCACGCCGGTTCAGCGACGAGCAACGTCCGCCCCGGCGCTTCGGCGACGAACGCCCGCCGCGCCGCTTCGAAGATCGCCCGCCGCGCCGATTTGACGACGAGCGCCCGCCGCGCCGGTTCAACGACGACCAACGGCCACCTCGTCGCTTTGACGACGAACGCCCGCCGCGTCGCTTCGAAGATCGGCCCCCGCGCCGTTTTGACGATGAGCGTCCGCCGCGCCGGTTCAACGACGAACAGCGACCGCCCCGGCGTTTTGACGATGAACGTCCGCCGCGTCGCTTCGAAGATCGTCCGCCGCGCCGTTTCGACAACGATCAGCCACCGCGCCGATTTGATGATCGTCCGCCGCGTCGATTTGATGATGAACGCCCGCGCCGGTATGGCGACGACCAACGCGGCCAGCGCCGTGATGGCGACCAACGACCGCCGCGCCGTTTCGACGAGGATCGCCCTCCGCGTCGGTATGGCGACGACCAGCGTCCGCCCCGTCGCTTTGATGACGATCAACGCCCTCCGCGCCGGTCCGACGATGAGCAGCGGCCCCGCCGATACGGCGACGACCGTGCGCCGCGTCGTTTCGACAATGATCATCCGCCGCGCCGCTTTGAGGATCGTCCGCCTCGGCCGCCGCGCCCCGAGCGCGAGGAACGTGCACCGCGTCAGGCGGAAGAGCGTGCTCCGCGCCCGGCGCCCGAAGCGGAATCGGCCGGACTGGTTCGCTTGTCGAAGCGCATGTCGGAGTTGGGGCTGTGCTCGCGCCGCGAGGCCGATGAGTGGATTCCGCGCGGGTGGGTGATCGTGGACGGCGAGCCCGTCACCGAGCTGGGCTCGCGCGTGCGTCCGGATGCCATCATCGAGATCCACCAGGCCGCGCGCTCCGAACAGGGCGAGCGCGTGACCGTGCTGCTGCACAAGCCGGTTGGCTATGTGTCGGGGCAGGCAGAAGACGGCTATCAGCCGGCTGTCGCGCTGTTCGTGCCGGAAAACCAATGGGAAGGCGACCCAACGCGCAAGCGCTTTGCGCCGTGGCAGCGCAAGGCACTGGCGCCGGCTGGCCGTCTGGACATCGACTCCACAGGCCTGCTGGTCCTGACGCAAGACGGCCGCGTGGCGCGCCATCTGATCGGCGAGGATTCGACGGTCGAGAAGGAATATCTGGTGCGCGTGGTGTGGGACTCGCCAAACGGCCGGGTCGAGCGCGACATCTCCAAGGTCTTCCCGGAAGAACTGCTTGAGAAGCTACGCTTTGGCCTGTCGCTCGACGGCGAGGCACTGAAGCCCGCGAAGGTGAGCTGGCAGAACGAGGAGCAACTGCGCTTCGTGCTGCGGGAGGGCAAGAAGCGTCAGATCCGCCGCATGTGTGAGCAGGTGGGGCTCGAAGTGGTGGGCCTCAAGCGCATCTGCATGGGCAGTATCGTGCTGGGTGACCTGCCGGTTGGGCAGTGGCGTTTCCTGGGGCCGTTCGAGAAGTTCTGAGTTCGCGCACCTAAAGAAAAACCGGTCAGCGTATTGCGCGCTGACCGGTTTTTTTACGCCCGCATCCAAGGTTTTAAAGGTGCGGTGCCTGGCAAGCAGCCCCTGTGGTGTTGGAGGACGCCGCCATGCCGAACACTGCCTGCGCACCGCATCGCGAGCCGAACATCTTGGCCTGATCGTGCCCCACCCCCACGACCTCGTGCGCGTGGTGGTTGACGCGCTTGCGGCCCGCCAGATGGTGCTCATAGCGCCAGTAGTTGCGTGCACGATCCAGACGCGTCGGGCCTTCTGCCTCCGCACCGCAGAGCTTGTCGAGCACACGGTGGTTCGGGTCGTTGTCGTCCGTGCCCACCAGATAGGTCACATGGCGCTGGGCGTAGCGATTAAAGAGCTGCTTGCCGCTCTTGCCGGCGGCGTACGGCACCATATCGACCATGCCGTACTTGTAGTGGTCGTAGTCAGGGCAGACCTGCGTGCTGTAGCGCGCGAAGCCCTTGCCTTTCGGCCGCTCGGGCGTGAAATACAGGTACGACGAAGGATTGGCGACCACGTAGCTCAGATCAATGCCGCGCTTGCGGATGCCCTCATCCACGTTGTTGAGCACGGCGTAGCGCTGCACGATCTGGCCGCCACCCGAGTGCCCGGCCACCGTGACACGCTTGACGTTGGGCACGCGCGCCGGGTCGGTCACATAGGCCAGCAGATCGTCGAGCACCTTGAGCGAACTCAGCCCGGTGTACGGTGGGTTGGTCGCGTTGAAGCCGCCAATCCAGCCATCGACCGACCACACCGGCATACCATCAAAACCCTTGCCTTCATCGGGCGTGCCGGGGAAGTTCGGGGCGACGAGCAGGATCTCATCGGGATTGCGCCCGCTGGCCTTGAGCAGGTCCGCGCCGGCCGCGTAATAGTCATTGCCATTGCGCTGCAGGCCGTGCTGCACGAACACGACCTCGCGGATGCGCGTCAGGTCGCCATCAAGCGGATGGTTGGCGTAGACGGGGAAATCGTAGGCGACGGCATCGGCGCCCAGATGCACGCGTTGCCAGGTGGGACCCTGCGGCTTTTCAACGGCCGGGTTGGTGGCTGCCGTGTCCGGCGTTTGTGGACCAGCACAGGCTGCCAAACCGAGCATCGCCGCCATTGCCACACCCAAGACCAGCTGTCGCCACACCGTCGAACCATCGCGCTTCATATCGTCTCCGTGGTAAGTGAAACGCGCCCACCCGCCCTAGCGAGTGCAGCGCTCCCGCTTGTTGTCGCTACGACGATCAATCGTCGTGGTTGGCGGGCAATTCCGGGAACAGCACTTCGGTAAAGCCGAAACGGGTGAAGTCCTTCACACGCATGGGGTACAGCACGCCTTGCAGGTGATCGCATTCATGCTGCACAACGCGGGCGTGAAAGCCCTCGGCAATCCGGTCGATGGCGTGGCCGTGCTGGTCGAAACCGGTGTAGCGCAGACGCGTGTGACGCGGCACCACGCCCCGCAGGCCAGGCACAGAGAGGCAGCCTTCCCAACCGTCTTCCATCTCGTCGGAAAGCGGCTCGATGGTGGGGTTGATGAGCACCGTCTTGGGCACCGCCGGCGCATCCGGATAGCGCTCGTTGCGATCGAACCCGAAGATCACCACCTGCAGGTCCACGCCGATCTGCGGAGCGGCCAGGCCAGCGCCGCGCGCGGCGTCCATGGTGTCGAACATGTCTTCGATCAGCGCTGTCAGTTCGGGCGTGTTGAAGCGCTCCACCCGTTTGGCCACGCGCAACAGGCGGCTGTCGCCCATCTTGAGAATGTTTCGAATCACGCCCGCCTCCTCCTGGCTATTTTTGTAACAGCGCGAGCATACCCGCTTCGTCAAGAACCTTCACGCCCAGTTCTTCGGCCTTGGCGAGCTTGCTGCCGGCCTCTTCACCCGCGACGACATAGTCGGTTTTCTTGGACACCGAGCCCGACACCTTGGCGCCCGCGGCCTCCAGCATGGCCTTGGCTTCGTCGCGGGTCAGCGTTGGGAGCGTGCCGGTCAGCACGACGGTCTTGCCGGACAGCACACCCTCCTCCGCGGCTTCAGCGGGCATGGTGGCGAGCAGTTCCTCGCGCAGGGCATCGAGCTTTGCGAGCTGCGCGCGGTGGTCGTGTGCGCCCAGCCATTCCAGCAGCGATGCCGATACGTCCGCAGGCAGTCCCGCCAGCTGTTCGGCCTGCACGGCCGCCAGCTCATTGAGCGTGGGCGCCACCACGGCCAGTTGCTTGGCGCGCGTGGCGGTCAGCTTGGGCACGCCCAGCGTGGCATACAACTCGGCGGGCTCGAGCTTCTCGCGCAGCTTGGCGTTTGGCGCATGCTCGCCTTGCGGCACAACGCCGGCTTCGAGCAGCGCATCCAGCGCCTGCTGGTTCTTCGGCTCGGCAAAAAAATCGGCGATGGCCTCGGCGACGATGGCACCGACATCCGGCAGCGCCAGCAGCAGCGGCGCCGGCGCCCGGCGGATGACCGCCAGGCTGCCCAGCCAGTCGGCGAGCGTCTTGGCAGTCGACTCGCCCACGTGGCGGATGCCCAGCGCAAACAGAAAGCGCGCCAGCGGCGGCGTCTTGCTCGCGCGGATACCGTCGAGCAGGTTTTCAGCCCACTTGGTGGCGATCTTGCCGGCGGCGACGGTTTCCGGGGTGACACCATCACGCTCATCGGCGCGGCGCTTCATTTCCAGGAAGTCATCGAGCGTGAGCTTGTACAGGTCGGCGATGCCGTGCACGTAGTCGAGCTCGACTAGGTTGTCGATATAGCGCTCGCCCAGGCCCTCGATGTCCATCATGCGGCGGCCTGCGAAGTGGCGGATCGCCTCCTTGCGCTGCGCCGAGCAGAACAAGCCGCCCGAGCACCGCGCCACCGCTTCGCCCTCTTCGCGCACCACGTGCGAGCCGCACACCGGGCACGTCTTGGGCAGCAGGTACGGGCCATGCGCGGGGACGTGTTCTGCGTGAAAAAGATCGCGGCCGGGTTGTTCCACCATCGGGCGGCGCTCCAGCACCACGCTCACCACTTCGGGGATCACGTCGCCGGCGCGGCGCACGATCACGGTATCACCCACGCGCACGTCTTTGCGGCGGACTTCGTCTTCGTTGTGCAGCGTTGCGTTGGTGACGGTCACGCCGCCAACAAACACCGGCACCAGGCGCGCCACCGGCGTGATGGCACCCGTACGGCCGACCTGCACGTCGATGGCCTCGACGGTGGTCAGCGCTTCCTGCGCGGGATACTTGTGCGCAACGGCCCAGCGCGGTTCGCGCGTGCGGAAACCGAGCTCGCGTTGCAACGCCAGCGAATTGACCTTGTAGACGACACCGTCGATGTCAAACGGCAGGCTGTCGCGCTTGGCGCCAATGGCGGCGTGAAACTCCACCAGGCCATCGCCGCCCTTCACCGCCGCGCGCTCCTTGCTGACCGGAAAGCCGAAGTCCTGCAGCGCATCCAGCATGCCGGAATGCGTGTCGGGCATCCGCTGCCACCCCACCACCTCCCCGAGCCCATAGGCGAAGAACGACAGCGGGCGTTCCGCGGCCATCTTCGGGTCGAGCTGGCGAACGGCACCGGCGGCCGTATTGCGCGGGTTGACGAAGGTTTTGTCGCCGCGCTCACGCTGGCGCGCGTTGAGCTTTTCGAAATCGTCACGGCGCATATAGACCTCGCCGCGCACCTCCAGCACCTCCGGCACCTCGCCGTTCACGGGGGAAAGCCCCAGCGGAATCTGGCGGATCGTGCGGATGTTCTGCGTGACGTCTTCACCTGTGGTGCCATCGCCGCGCGTGGCGGCCTGCACGAGGTAACCGCCCTCATAACGCAGGCTGATGGCAAGGCCATCGAACTTCAGCTCGGCGGCGTATTCGACGGGCGGGTCGGAATCATCGAGACCCAGTTCGCGACGCACGCTTGCATCGAACGCGCGGGCGCCGTTGGGCGTGGTGTCGGTCTCGGTACGGATGGACAGCATCGGCACCACGTGCCTGACGGGTGCGAACTCCGGCAGGATCGCCCCACCCACCCGATGCGTGGGCGAATCGGGCGTCTTCAGGTGCGGGTGTTCGGCTTCCAGCGCCTCCAGCTCACGGTAGAGCCGGTCGTACTCAGCGTCGGGAACGCTCGGCTGGTCGAGCACGTAGTACTCGTGGGCATAACGGTTCAGCGTAGCGCGCAGCCACGCCGCCCGCGTCTCGGGTGCGGCTCCGGACGCGGGTTCGGCAGTCTTGCTCATAGGGTCTGTCAGTGGCTGAACAGGCGCACCGCGGTGCTGGAACCGGCCGGAATGCCGCGCGATTCCAGCTTGTCGTACAGCACCCGCAGATGCTTCTGGATGGCGACGAACGATTGCTCCGTCAGCGGACGCAGGTTGTCGTCCACCACTTGCGCGCCCATGCGCTGCGACAGCGTGTAAGCGTATTCGCACACCAGCTTGAAGGGCTTGGTCGCCTCTTCGGCCAGCGGCACATCGAGCAGCAGCGTGATCTGGCGGCCTGCCTTGACGGTCAGGTCGTCGCGCAGGAAGTTGGTATCGCCAAACTGCAGCGTGAACAGCGCGCGCTGCACGCCATCTGCGCCGGCATGGAAACGCGTAAAGCGCGTGCCATCACGCGAGAGCACGAGGCCATCCTGCGTAGCCACCGTCTGCACATAAGCGGCCGACCACGGTGCGCCATCGGAAATCACGCTCACACCCAGCTGCATATCGCATTCGGCGGCAAACGCGTCGAGCTCGCGCGCGTTGGCAATCGTCTCGTTCATGTCCGGTAGTTCGGGCACGGCATCGGCCGCTTCCGACAGCGGATCGATGGCGTTGATGAACTCCGAGAACTCCAGCGCATTCAGCGGGCCCGTGCGGTTGGCCAACTGCACGGCAACCTGCACATCCAGGTAGCGTTGGCCCGCGCGGATGGCTTCCCACGCATTGGCGGCGGGGTTCAGGCCTTCCACGTGAATCTGCTTGGTGCCCGCACGGCGCAGCTTGGCCATCGCTGGCAGCAGGCGATCGCCCGACACCTCGCGCTCCGGGTGCAAGGGGACGATGCAATCGATCAGCGGATCGATCACGCCGGTCGCGGGCTCCAGCGACCCTGGCGCAGGCTCGGCGGCCTCTTGCGTTTCTGCCACCTCTGCCACCTCGAGCACCGTCTCGTTGCCGGTGGGCGCCAATTCCGCGCCGATCACGCCGGCTTCAGTTTCGGCGCTGCCGGTCGCTGCCGCATGCGGCTTGGGCGAGAAACCAGGCTCCAAGCGCGGCTCGACTCGGCGCACATCATCGTGGTCGCCACCCAGCGCGGGCTCAGCGCGTTCGGTCCAGCTTCCTTCAGCGTGATCTCGGCGCGGGGCTTCGTCGGCGTGCGGGTTGTACGCCTCGGGGCGACGTGCCTTGCGGATCTGCCACTGGTTGTAGACGACGATCACCAGTACGAAGACGACGCCAGCGCCCAGTAGCGCCATGACCAGGTTGTTGTCCTGTCCGAGCTGCATTTACGCTGCCTCCGCCATGGTCAGCGCGGCATCCATATCCACCGCCACGATCCGGGACACGCCCTGTTCCTGCATGGTCACACCGATGAGCTGTTGCGCCATTTCCATCGCAATCTTGTTGTGAGAAATAAAAACGAATTGGGTCTTGTCGGACATGCGCTTGACCATGTTGGCGTAACGCTCGGTGTTGGCGTCGTCCAGCGGCGCGTCCACCTCATCGAGCAAGCAGAACGGGGCCGGATTCAGCTGGAACATCGCAAACACCAGCGCGATGGCGGTCAGCGCTTTCTCGCCGCCTGACAGCAAATGGATGGTCGAGTTCTTCTTGCCCGGCGGCTGTGCCATGACCTGCACGCCCGCGTCGAGAATCTCTTCGCCCGTCATGATCAGCTTGGCCTGGCCGCCGCCAAACAGCGTCGGGAACAGCTCGCCAAAGTGATAGTTGACTTGATCGAACGTGCCTTGCAGCAACGCGCGCGTTTCCTGGTCGATCTTGCGGATAGCGTCTTCCAGCGTGTTGATGGCGTCGGTCAAATCCGCTGATTGCGCATCAAGGAAGCCCTTGCGCTCACGTGCTGCCGCCAGTTCCTCAAGCGCAGCCATGTTGACCGGGCCGAGCGCGTTGATGGCGTTGTTGATGCGCGTAACTTCGCCTTGCAGATACGAAGGCTTGAGATCGCCCGTCAGACGCTCGGCCAGCGCGGCTTCGTCCACATTGGCGGCCGCGAGTTGTTCGGAGAACTGCTCTTGGTTCAGGCGCGCGGCCTGCTCCTTCAGTTGCAGTTCGGTGATGCGATCGCGCAGCGGTTGCTGGGCGCGTTCGGCGGTCAGGCGCTGCTCGTCGAAGGCACGCAACTGGGCCGTCAGCGCATCGAGTTCAATGCGCGCTGCGCCGAGCTTTTCTTCCTTCTCTGCGCGGCGCTCCAGCGCTTCCTGCAGGCCCGTATGGGCGGTCTGCTCGTTGATCGTTTCGAGCTCTGCGCGGGCGTTTTCCAGCGTCAGTACAATCTGCTGCGCCTGGTCGGTCGCCACCTGGATGTTGCGCTTCAACTCGGCAATGCGGTTCTGCAGATTGCGCTCCGCAAAGTGCGCCTCCTGCGCGCCGCGCTCCAGATCACGCAGCGCGTTGCGGGCGTCGCCCAAGCGGGTTTCGAGCGCTTCGAACGCCTGCTGGCTGTCTTCAAAGCGCGCCTGCATATCGGCGAGTGCCGCGTCGTGCTGCTCGAAGGTGGCCTCCGACTCGGCACGAATGGCACGCTGCTCCTCGATCTGCGCGCGAATCTCTTCCAGCTCGCTGTCAATCTGGCCGCTACGCGCCTTGTAACGCTCCATCGCCTGCGACAGCTTGAGCACGTCCATCTGCAGCACGTGTACGCGGCGTGTCGCTTGCTCGGCGCGGGCGCGCACCATGGTGAGCGTCTGGCTGGCCTGGGTGTAGGCCGCTTCGGCACGCACGGCTTCGCTCTTGGCTTCGTCAGACAGCAGCATCTGTGCGCGCACCTGCTTCTGCAGGTTTTCGATTTCCTGCGCGCGCGCCAGCATGCCGGCCTGCTCGGAATCGGGCGCGTACAACTGCACCGACGACCGACCGATCAAGTGCCCAGCCTTGACGACAAACGTGCCGCCCTCGGGCAACGTCTGGCGTGCAGCCAGTGCGGCTTGCATGTCGTCGGCGATATAGACATCGGCCAGCCAGTCTTGCAGCACGGCGCGAATGCCAGGTTCGGTCACTTGCACCAGTTGCATGAGCGGACGCAGCCCAGCCGGCGCCTCCACCGGACGCGCAGCCGGCGGCGGCGCGTAGAACGCCAGCTTCGCGGGCGGCGCATCGGCGGCGAAGGCCTTGATCCAATCGAGGTTGGAGACCTCCAGCGCGCCAAGCTTCTCGCGCAGCACGGATTCCAGCGCCGGCTCCCAGCCCTGTTCGATTTGCAGCTTCTTCCAGAAGCGCGGCAGTTCGCTCAGCTCGTGCTTGGCGAGCCACGGCTGGACCTTGCCGTCGGTCTGCACGTTTTCCTGCAACTGCTTGAGTGCGGCCAGACGGGCTTCCAGGCTGGCGATGGCGGCAGCCTCCGATTGCACGCGGTCCTGCGCGGCACGGCGGGCTTCGTCGAGTTGCGGTACTTGCGTCTCAGCGTCTTCCAGCGCGGCCTGAGCTTCAGCCAGCACCTCTTCCTGCTCGGCCAGTTCAGCGCGCAACGTTTCGAGTTGCACCTCGTCCGGCCTGTCGAGACTGCCGGACTCCTGCGACAGCCGTTCGCGGCGCTGCTCCAGTTGCAGCACCGCCTGATCAGCATTGCGCTGGTGCGCGGCTTCGAGCTTGAGCGCCTGCTCCGATTGCAGGATGGCTGCCCGCTGGTCATTGAGCGCGGTCTGCGCGTCGCGCCACTGCGCCTCCAGGCCCGGTAGCTCGTCGGACTTGCGGGCGACTTCCTCGGCGGCCTGCGCGGCTCGCTCTTCCGCCATGGCAAGTTCTTCCTCGGCCGCGGCGAGATCTTCCTGCGCCTGCTCACCCTGCGTGTGCCATTGGTCTTGCTGCGCGGTCAGCGTGGCGATCTGCTGCTGAATGCGGTTGCGCGATTCCACCACGTAGCGGATCTCGGCTTCCAGGCGGCTGACTTCGGCGTTGGCCTCGTACAGCGCGCCCTGCGCGGCGTGCATCGCGTCAGACGACGCGTAGTGCGCGGCACGCATCGTTTCGAGTTCGGCCTCGATATGGCGAAGCTGCGCGGTCTGCGCTTCCAGGTCGATCTGCGCTTGCGAAATGGCGCGCTGGTGGCGTTCCTGCTCGCCTTGCGCTTCGCGCTTGCGCAGCAGCCACAGCAGGTGCTGTTTCTCTTCGCCGTCGGCCTGCAGCGCCTGGAAGCGCTGCGCGACTTCAGCTTGGCCTTCGAGCTTTTCGAGATTGGTGCCGAGTTCGCGCAGGATGTCTTCCACGCGCGTGAGGTTTTCGCGCGTATCAGAGAGGCGGTTTTCGGTCTCGCGGCGGCGTTCCTTGTACTTGGAAACGCCCGCAGCCTCTTCCAGGAAGATGCGCATGTCATCAGGCTTGGCCTCGATGATGCGCGAGATCATCCCCTGCCCGATGATGGCGTAGGCACGCGGCCCGAGGCCCGTGCCGAGGAAGATGTCCTGGATGTCGCGGCGGCGCACCGCCTGGTTGTTGATGAAGTACGACGAGGTGCCATCGCGGCTCAACACGCGCTTGACAGCCACTTCTGCGTACTGGCTCCACTGGCCGGCGGCGCGGCCTTCGGCGTTGTCGAACACGAGTTCGACGCTGGCGCGGCCGGCCGGCTTGCGCTGGGTGGAACCGTTGAAGATGACGTCCTGCATCGATTCGCCGCGCAGTTCCGCAGCGCGTGACTCGCCGAGCACCCAGCGCACGGCGTCGATGATGTTGGATTTACCGCAACCGTTCGGGCCAACGATGCCGACGAGCTGGCCCGGAACGTGGAAATTGGTCGGATCGACGAAAGACTTGAAGCCTGCGAGCTTGATCGAAGAGAGGCGCACGTTGTGTTCGTCTCGAAGGGATCAGTAAGAGTGATGAAGCGGGCGCCCGGCGCGGGCATGGTTGCCGTCACATTGATGCGCAACGGCAAGGCACCCCGCAGGGGCGCGGATGGCGCCATCATACCATTCGCACCCAGCGCTCCCGGCAACCAAATCGCTACAAAAATGGACGAAATTCCCGCGCCCGCAGGCGGAATTGCTGCGGATTTGTAGGCAGTTTCACCTTCCCGACAAATCGTGTCAGTCCGGCCGCCGCGTGCGTGGGCGCTCCGGACCGGCCAGCCAGTCGAGCAGCGCTTTGTGCAGCGCATCAGGGTCCTGGATTTGTGGCGCATGGCCCGCATCCGGAAACTCCACCAGTGTCGCGCGCGGGATGGCCTTGGCAGTCGCGCGGCCCAGTTCCGGGTAGTTGCCCAGGCGGGCACGGACTTCGGGCGGTGCCGTGTCCTTGGCGATGGCCGTGGTGTCTTTCTGGCCGATCAGCAGCAGCGTTTCCGGGCGCACCTGGCCGAACTCATACACCACGGGCTGCGTGTAGATCATGTCGTACAGCAGCGCGGAGTTCCACGCCACAAGGTCTCGCCCCGCCCCGCGGTACATACCGGCCAGCATCTGAACCCACGGTTCGTAATCGGTACGCCATTGGCCGGCGTAGTACGTGGACTGCTCATAGGCACGAATGCGCTCGGCGGTGGTCTGCTTTTCGCGCGCAAACCACTGGTCTACCGTCATCGGCGGCACGCCCTTGGCTTTCCAGTCTTCCAGGCCGATCGGGTTGATCATCACCAGCCGAGACACCGCCTGCGGATACATCAGCGCATAGCGGGTCGCCAGCATGCCGCCCGTCGAATGGCCGATCATGATGGCGCGTTCCACGCCCAGCGAGGCAAGCAGCGCATGCGTGTTGTTGGCCAGTTGCTGGAACGAGTACTGATACGCGCGCGGCTTGCTCGACTTGCAGAACCCGATCTGGTCTGGCGCGATCACGCGGTAGCCAGCCCCCATCAGCGCGGCAATCGTGCCCTCCCACGTTGCCGCGCAGAAGTTCTTGCCATGCAGCAACACAGCCACCTGACCGTTCGACTGCTTTGGGGCGACATCCAGGTACGCCATTTCCAAGGCATTGCCTTGCGACTCGAATTTGAAGAGCTTCACCGGCGCCGGATAGGTGAAGCCCTCCAGGCGTGGACCATACGCGGGGCCGTCATCCGGCGGCGCGGCATGCGCCGACACCGCAACCATCGACACGGCAACTGCCAGCGCAGCAGAAATCGAACGCAGCCACATCAGCACACCTCGCTTGGTTTGCACGGCGTTACTTGCGCCGCGACAGGCCGGACAACGCTCCGGCCAGGATGATCAGCGCGCCGCCCACCATTTCCTGGGCCGACAAGCGCTCCGACGTCAGCAGCGCCGACGACACCGCCGCCACCACAATCTCGAACAGCATCAGCAGCGCCGCGCGATTGGCCGGCAAACGCTGCAGCCCCCGTTGCACCAGCGCGTTGCCGCCGACCAGCACGCAGGCCATGCCCAGCAGGAGCGCCCAGGTATTCGCCTGCGCGAGGGCCGCCGTGGGCACCGCCTGCACGCCATCCAGCAGCATCGCCGCCGGCATACCGACCAGCGCGCAGCCGGTGAACACGACGACGGTGCGCATCTCCGGCCGCATGGTCGGATGACGCTGCCCCGCCAGGCGCGACAGCACGTTGTTGCACGCAAACGCCAGCCCAGCGATCAGCCCCGCCCATTCCGCCGCAGACCCGGGCCACGGCGTGCCGGCCGCGCCCGACCACAGCATCATCACCGCACCCGACAACGCCAGCGCGAGCAGCACGCCGCCCCGCCAACCCAACCGCTCATGCAGCCACAGGCGTGCCAGCAGCGCTGTCCACACCGGGGTGAGATAGAACAGGAGCAGCACGCGCATCACCGTGCCATGCACCGTACCCCAGACAAAGCCCGCGTTGGTCACACCCGCTGCGAGCCCCAGCGCCAGGATCACCCACGACCACTGGAACGTTCGGAAATGGCGTCGCAGCAACCCAGCGGCCAGCACGGCCGCCACGGCACCCGTCATCGACGAGGCCAGCATGCTGCCCAAGCCCCAGCCGGCCAGCAGGCGATACGGATACCAGGAAATGCCCCACACCGACGCGCCCAGCAGAATGAACAGCGCGGCGGTCCATTGCGGCTCGTGGTGGTGGGTGGCGGCGTTCGCCGGGGTGCCCGATACAGGCGCCGAAGACGTCATCGTTGTCATGAATTCAATAAAAAAACGGCGGAAAACCGCCGCTTCCTGCAATGTCCGGCGTTGTGCGGGTTTTCTTGGGGCGGTCAACACACGTTGGCCGTATAATTTCGGGCTTCCCGCCAAGCGCCACGCTGGCTCACCCAACCCGCCCCGCACCGTGAATCCGCGCCTGTCCGCCCTGCAGCCGTATCCGTTCGAAAAACTGAAAGCGCTCGTCAAGGACGTGACGCCCAGCCCCGCGCATACACCGATCAGCTTCGGCATCGGCGAGCCCAAGCATCCGACGCCTGCGCTCATCAAAGATGCCCTCGTGGCTGCGCTCGGCGGGCTGGCGAATTATCCCACGACGCTCGGTTCGGATGCACTGCGACAGTGCATCGCCGCATGGCTTGAGCGCCGCTACGGTCTACCGAAGGTCGATCCGGCCACCGAGGTCATCCCCGTCAACGGCTCGCGTGAGGCGCTGTTCTCGTTCGCACAGACCGTGATCGACGGCAGCAAGCCCGGCGCGCGCGTGCTGTGCCCGAACCCGTTCTATCAGATCTACGAAGGCTCGGCCTTGCTGGCCGGCGCGACACCGTTGTTCGCCAACAGCAACCCGGCGCGCAACTACGCACCCGATTTCGATTCGATTACGCCGGATGAATGGCGCAACGTGCAGCTCGTCTTCGTGTGCAGCCCCGGCAACCCGACGGGCGCCGTGCTCACGCTGCAAGACTGGAAGCAGCTCTTCGCGCTGTCGGATGAATACGGTTTCATCATCGCGTCGGACGAGTGCTATTCCGAAATCTATTTCGACGAAGCCAACCCGCCGCTGGGCGCGCTGCAGGCCGCGCATCAACTAGGTCGCGGCTTTGAGCGGCTGGTGATGTTCTCCAGCCTGTCCAAGCGCTCGAACGTGCCGGGCATGCGCTCTGGCTTCGTGGCGGGCGACGCCAAGCTGCTCAAGGCCTACCTGCTGTATCGCACGTATCACGGCAGCGCGATGAGCCCGTCGGTGCAATCCGCTAGCATCGCCGCGTGGAACGACGAGGCCCATGTGCGCGACAACCGCGCGCAGTACGTCAAGAAGTTCCAGCAAGTCACGCCGATGCTGGCCGAGGTGCTGGACGTCGCCCTGCCGGATGCGGCGTTCTACCTGTGGGCCAACGTCAAACGCACGGGCCTGTCGGACACCGAATTCGCACGCCAGTTGCTGGCTGCCAAGAACGTCGCCGTGCTGCCGGGCAGCTACCTCGCCCGCGAGGCACATGGCACGAACCCGGGCCAGGACTACGTGCGCATCGCCCTGGTGGCCGGCGTGGACGAATGCCTGGAAGGCGCGCGCCGCATCGTTGATTTCTGCCAGCAACGCTAACCCCTTTTCTGTTCCCTCTTCGAGAGTCAAAAGAATCATGACGCAACAACTGCAATCCCTGATCGATCAAGCGTGGGAAGACCGCGCCAACCTGTCGCCCAAGGCCGCTCCGGCCGATGTGCGCGAAGCTGTCGCCAACGTGATCGGCCAGCTCGACAAGGGCGCGCTGCGCGTGGCCGAGAAGAAGGACGGCGAGTGGATCGTCAACCAGTGGATCAAGAAGGCCGTGCTGCTGTCGTTCCGCCTGGAAGACAACGCGCCGATGCCCGCTGGTGGTTTCACCCAGTTCTACGACAAGGTGCCGAGCAAGTTCGCCAACTACACGGCGGAAGACTTCGCCGCTGGCGGCTTCCGCGTAGTGCCGCCGGCGGTTGCACGCCGTGGCTCGTTCATCGCCAAGAATGCTGTGCTGATGCCGTCGTACGTCAACATCGGCGCCTACGTGGATGAAGGCACGATGGTCGACACGTGGGCCACCGTCGGCTCGTGCGCGCAGATCGGCAAGAACGTGCACCTGTCGGGCGGCGTGGGCATTGGCGGCGTGCTGGAGCCGCTGCAGGCCAACCCGGTCATCATCGAAGACAACTGCTTCATCGGCGCGCGCTCGGAAGTGGTGGAAGGCGTGATCGTTGAAGAAAACTCGGTGATCTCGATGGGCGTGTACCTGGGCCAATCGACCAAGATCTACGACCGCGAAACCGGTGAAGTCAGCTACGGCCGCATCCCGGCGGGCTCGGTGGTGGTGGCGGGCAACCTGCCGAGCAAGGACGGCACGCACAGCCTGTACTGCGCCGTGATCGTCAAGAAGGTCGACGCCAAGACGCGCGCCAAGGTTGGCCTGAACGAGCTGCTCCGCGGCGACTAAGTAGGAACGGCTGGCGTGTCGTGTAGTCTGACCGGCACGCCAACCAACCTGATCGCAGCATGTCTGGAAAACTCGACAAACTGCGCCAACGCATCATGGGTCTTGATCCGAATACCATCGGTACCGTCTTGTCGCTGCTGCCCACCATCCTGGAGCAGGCGAACAAGACCATCGACAAGTTCAAGAACCGCAAGAAAGCCGGCACCGAAACTGCACGCGCAGAAGGCGCCGCGCCCGACCCGAATACCCGCATTGCCGAGCTGGAAGCGGCAATCCTGCAGCAGGCCGAATCGGTCAAGCTGCTGGCCGAGCAGCACGCCATCACCATCGACGCCCTGCGCGATGAAGCCGCGCGGCTGGAACGCCGTCTCAAGCGCATGACGTGGCTGGCCGCCATCGGCTTTGTGCTGGCCATCGCGGCGCTCATCGTCGCCACCCAACATTGACACCATGACGACCCTGCACGGCATCCCCAATTGCGACACCGTGAAGAAAGCCCGCACGTGGCTCGAATCGAACGGCGTTGCGTACACCTTCCACGATTTCAAGAAACAGGGCGTGAGCGCCGACATGCTGGCCGGCTGGCTCAAGCACGTGCCGCTCACCACGCTGCTCAACCGCAAGGGCACCACGTGGCGCGCACTGTCGGATGCCGACAAGGCCCGTGCCGAAGACGAAGCCGGCGCCATTGCGCTGATGCAGGCCAACCCGTCGCTCATCAAGCGGCCCGTGCTGGTGCACGGCAAGACCGTCAACGTCGGCTTTTCGGCGGACCAGTACGCCTCCTTGTTCTAACAAAAACGACCACACCGTCATCGTCATGCAGCCCACGCTTGCCCTCACTGAAGACCTGATCCGCCGCCGCTCCGTCACGCCCGAAGACAAGGGCTGCCAGGACGTGCTGATCGAACGCCTGACCGCTGCCGGCTTCACCTGCGAAACCGTGGTCAGCGGCCCGGACAACTTCCGCGTGACCAATCTGTGGGCCATCAAGCGCGGCCGCGCCGGCACCGATGGCAAGCTGCTCGTCTTCGCCGGCCACACCGATGTGGTGCCCACCGGCCCAGTCGAGCAATGGCATTCCGACCCGTTCGAGCCCACGCACCGCGACGGCAAACTCTACGGCCGCGGCGCAGCGGACATGAAAACGTCCATCGCTGGTTTTGTGGTCGCCACCGAAGAATTCGTGGCCAAGCATCCGGACCACGCCGGTTCGATCGGCTTCCTGATCACCAGCGACGAGGAAGGGCCCGCGCACGACGGCACCGTCAAGGTGTGCGACCTGCTGCGCACGCGCGGCGAGCGCCTCGACTACTGCGTGGTCGGTGAGCCAACCTCGGTGTCCACGCTCGGCGACATGGTCAAGAACGGGCGGCGCGGCTCGCTGTCGGGCAAGCTCACGGTGAACGGCGTGCAGGGCCACATCGCCTATCCGCATCTCGCCAAGAACCCGATCCACCTGGCCGCACCGGCGCTGGCTGAACTGGCGGCCGCCAAGTGGGACGACGGCAACGCCTACTTCCCGCCGACCACGTGGCAGATGTCGAACATCCACGGCGGCACGGGCGCGACCAACATCATTCCCGGTCACGTCACCATCGACTTCAACTTCCGCTTCTCCACGGCGAGCACGCCGGATGGCTTGAAGGCGCGCGTGCACGGCATCCTCGACGCGCACGGCCTCGACTACACGCTCGACTGGACGCTGGGCGGCGAGCCCTTCCTGACCGAGCGCGGCGATCTGTCCGAAGCCCTGTCGGCTGCCATCCAAGCCGAGTGCGGCGTCACCACCGAACTGTCGACCACCGGCGGCACGTCGGACGGCCGCTTCATCGCCAAGATCTGCCCGCAGGTGATCGAATTCGGCCCGCCGAACGCGAGCATCCACAAGATCGACGAGCACGTGGAAGTGGCTTTCATCGAGCCGCTGAAGAACGTGTATCGCCGCGTGCTCGAAACGTTGATCGCCTGATGGCTCGCAACGTCGAGATCAAGGCGCGTGTGCGCGATGTGGCGGCGCTCATTGCGCGCGCTTCCGCCATCGCCGATTCGGGGCCGGAGCGCATCGATCAAGACGACACGTTCTTCGCCTGCGCGAATGGGCGCCTGAAGCTGCGGCAGTTCTCGCCCGAGCGCGGTGAGTTGATCCACTACTTCCGCGCCAACAGCACCGGGCCGCGCGTGTCGAACTACCACATCGTGCCGACCACCGCACCCGACGCACTGCGCGACACGCTGGCCGCCGCCATCGGCACCGCCGGCCGCGTCATCAAAGTGCGTCAGCTCTACCTCGCAGGCCAGACGCGCATTCACGTCGATGCCGTCAAAGACCTCGGCGATTTCGTCGAACTCGAAGTCGTGCTGCGTGATGACCAATCCGAAGACGATGGCGTGAAAATCGCTCACGAATTGATGCACGCACTCGGCATTGCCGAGACTGACCTGCTGGACGTTGCCTACGTCGACCTGCTGGCCGCCAAACAACACCATTGAGCCCACACATGACCACGCCCACCCTCCCCGCCTCCCATCCGTTCAGCACGGTGCGCGATCTGCTGCGCTACGCCGTGTCACGCTTCACGGCTGCCGGCCTTGTCTTCGGCCACGGCAGCGAGAACGCCTACGACGAAGCCGCCTACCTGATCCTGCACACGCTGCACCTGCCGATCGACACGCTGGAGCCGTTCATGGACGCGCGCCTGCTGCCCGAGGAAGTGGCCGCCGTGCTCAAGGTCATCGACCGCCGCGCCGTCGACCGCGTGCCCGCCGCGTACATCACGCACGAGGCGTTCATGCACGGCATGCGGTTCTACGTGGACGAGCGCGTGATCGTGCCACGCAGCTTCATCGGCGAACTGCTGGAAGACGGGCTGGAACCGTGGATCGACCAGGAAGATGGCCCGACCGATGTGCTGGAGCTGTGTACCGGCTCCGGCTGCCTGTCGATCCTAGCGGCGCTGCAATGGCCGAATGCGACGATCGACGCGGTGGATCTGTCGCCCGACGCGCTGGTGGTGGCCAATCGCAACGTCGATGACTATGGTTTGAACGACCGCATCCGCCTGCACGAAGGCGATCTGTATGCACCGCTGCCCCCAGGCGTGCACTACGACGTGATCCTGACGAACCCGCCGTACGTGAATGAGACGTCGATGCAGGCGCTGCCGCCCGAGTACCGCGCCGAGCCGCGCATGGCCCTGGCCGGCGGCACCGATGGCATGGACATCGTGCGCCGCATCCTGGCCGACGCGCCGCGCCATCTGAAGCCGCATGGCGTGCTGGTGGTGGAGATCGGCAATGAGCGCGAGAACGTCGAAGCGGCGTTCCCGGATCTGGACCTCATCTGGCTACCGACCAGCGCTGGCGAAGATCAAGTGTTCCTGGTCACGCGCGAGGCGCTTTAACGCGCTGCAGCACAAGCGCCCTGCGCTTGCCGGGCGGGTTCCGCATCGTTGGCACGGCAACAACTGCCGTCACGCCTTGCGGCACAAATGCATTGCTGCCAACCAGCCATGCCCTCCCCACCCCTGCCTTGACTTCCCCCCGCCGTGCACTAGGGTCTGTTTACGCGTGGAACGTGTGTGCGCTCCATACGTAGACAGCCCAGGTTCAGGCCGCACCGCCCTTCGTGCGACGGACCGGAGCTCCAGGAGAACCACCATGACTCCATGGGAAATCCAAGGCACCGAGCTCGTCAACTGCAACTGCTCATACGGTTGCCCGTGCCAATTCAATGCGCTGCCGAGCAAAGGCTTCTGCGAAGCGATGGGCGCGATCTCGATCACCAGTGGCTACTACGGCGACGTGCGGCTCGATGGCGTCAAGATCGCGGTTGTGTTCCAGTGGCCAGGGCCCATCCATGAGGGTAAAGGCCGATGCCAGCCCATCGTCGACGAGCGCACCACCCCTGAGCAACGCGACGCCATCCTGAAGATCATGACCGGGCAAGATACCGAGCCGTTCGCGACGATGTTCTCGGTATTCGCGTCAACGCTTGAGCAGGTGTACGAGCCGATCTTCACGCAGATCGACTACGACGTGGACGTCGATGCCCGCCGTGGCAGGATTCACGTCGATGGTGTGTTCGATACCGTTGGCGAACCGATTCGCAATCCCGTCACGGGCGCCGAGCATCGCGTGCGCATCGATCTGCCGCATGGCTTTGAATACGAGGTGGCCGAAGTGGGCTCTGCTTCCAGCCGATCGGAAGGCAATATCGCGCTCGAACTCAAAGACTCGTATGGCCAGTTTGCGCGGCTGCACCTGAACAACCAAGGACCGATCCGGCATCGCGCCGCTGCATGAGCCGCTTCGAAAGCGTTCTGCGGCGCGAGCGCATCATTACTGCGTTCGGCATCGTCGCCCTTGCCGCGTTGTCTTGGTGGTATCTGTGGACGGGCGCCGGCATGGGCATGTCTGCGCTGGACATGACGGCCTTCACGCTGTTTCCGCATCGGCTACCGGATGACATGGGTGGCATGGATGCGTCGCTGCTCACCGTCACCCTGATGTGGTGGGTGATGATGATCGCGATGATGACCCCCAGTGCGACGCCGCTCATCCTGCTATATCGGCAGGTGCTGCGGCACTACGGCATTGCCGAGGCAAGTTCGGCAGTCCTTTCCGTGTGTCTTGTGGCAGGGTATCTGACGGCGTGGCTGGTGTTTTCTCTCGGCGCGGCATCGCTGCAGATGGCGCTGCAACCGACCGGCCTCATTTCGGAAATGATGCTGTGGTCGAAAAGCGCGCTGCTTTCCGCACTTGTGCTGGCGGCGGCGGGGGCGTATCAGTTCTCCGCGCTCAAGCGTGCGTGCCTCGCGCAATGCCGTTCGCCGGTGGGCTTCCTAACCGCGCATTGGCGCCCGCGCGCTGCGGGCAGCTTTGGGCTCGGCATGCGCCACGGGGCGTATTGCGTAGGTTGCTGCTGGGTGCTGATGGCGCTGCTGTTCGTGGGCGGCGTCATGAACTTAGTGTGGATCGCCGCGCTGTCGCTGATGGTCTTTGCGGAAAAAATCCTGCCCCACGGCGAGCAGATCGGCCGCGGGCTGGGCGTCGTGCTGTTGGCTTGGGCGGGTGCCACGCTGCTCGTCTGACGGGTCAGGCACCTCGCATGTGAAATGTGGGTGCCACCCAGAGCGGCGCGCTTTACGACCGCACCTCGTCACACGCGTCTTTTACGACGCAGATCGAAAAGCGCTTGTCGAACACCTGGCCGCTCGGGCAGTGGTCGAAGACAGGTTGCGACTGGGCGTCGCAGGTGGCGTAGGCCGTGGTGCAGTTGGTGCGTACGGGCTGCTTGGGGCCGCGGTTGGTGCCGTCGTCGATCATGAAGCGGGCGGATGGCGCGGGGCATTTGAAGTCGGCTGCGGCCTTGGCCAGTGCTGCTGCGGCTTTTTCGGCTTTGGTGGTCCTCGGCGCGGGCGGGCTGGAGGGAGATGGGCGGCGGTCGCAGGCGGTTAGCGATACTGCTAGCGCACACAGCAGCGTGGTGAATGTGAGTGCGCGGGTCATGGGGGGCTCCTTCGGGGTTCGATCCCTGAAGTTTACGCTGGGGTACGGGTTTTTGGTCCATCCCTTGTTTCATCCCCTGCCGGGGCTGACTCACTTTTCTTTGTCTTGCCAAAGAAAAGTAAGCAAAAGAAAGGCGCGCCCGAGATGGCGACCCATCCCTTGAATTTCTGTAACCGGGCGGAGACGGGAAAAACTCGCTGCGCTCAGACAGTTTCCCGTCTTTTTTCCGCCCGCTTACAGAAATTCAAGGCGCCATCTAGGGCAGAAACGTCAACGGCCAAACCGTCTGGGCGCAAGTATTGGCGCTGGGCTTGCTTGTTAGCGAAGCATCGCGGACATGGCGGATAGGCTGTTGAGCATGCGCACGGCGTGCTCAACCGAATCCGCTGCGAAACGTAGCATCGTGCCATCCATGCGTTCCAGCGCGGGCCATTGGCAGAACAGATCGGCCAGGGCGGGCGTTTGCGTTTGCAGGCGACACACGATCGGGGCCTGGATGCGCAGCGGCATGCTGAAGTGGCCGCGCTGCACGGCGGTTTTGACCGCTGCGTAGATGGCGTCGCACGACTGCTCCGGCGAGAGCGACGTGCCTGCGTTCATGCCCTGCGCCTGCTTGGTCTCGACAAAGGTGGTATGCGGCAGCAGCGGTAGTGTCTCTTTGATGAAGACGTCGTCGCCGCTGGCAACGGCCACGGGCACGCCACGTTCGCCGGCGAGTGCGCCGTAGAGGCCCGCCTCGCCCAATTCCTGCTCGTTGAACCAGACGCGCGCAAACGCGAAGCTGTTGATGGTGTGCGCGAGTACGCCTCGGCTGCCGGCGCGGGCGTGGTAGCCGATCATGCAGACGGCGTCGCAGCCGTCCACGCCGGCCATCATGCTGAGGTAGCGCGGTTTGCCGAGGACGAAGCGCGCGCGCGGGTCCACCCAGTCGGGGACGATGTTGCGGAAGCCGCCGTGCGAATCGTTGACGAGCACTTCGGTGGCACCGCCGTCAAAGGCCCCGCGCACGGCGGCGTCAGCTTCAGCGGTCATCCAGCGGCGGGCGCGTTCGTATTCGGGGTTGCCGGCGCGCGTTTGCTCGGGGTGGAAGACGTTGGCGACGCCTTCGATGTCGGCGGAAATCAGGATGCGCATAAGTCAGAGTAAATCGGTCAGGGCGCGGCGCGTGTTGCCGTCACGGCCGGTGACGGCTACGGCATGGAACAGCGCATGGACGATGGCCTGCTCCACGCTGTCGGCGGCAGCCTGGAACAGCGGGTCGAGGTGCGATTCGTGTGTCATGGCGATGGCGGGCATGGCGCGCGTGCCTTGGTGCGGCACGGTGTAGGCCGTGGAGAACGCCAGCGCGATGTCACCGCTGCCATGCCCGTAGACAGAGCCCGTGCGTGCCAGGCCCGCACCCGCGCGCAAGGCGAGGCGACGCAGCTGGCGGGCGTCGAGCGGCGCATCGGTTGCTACCAGCATGATGATCGAGCCCTTCTCCGGCTCGGGCGCGGCAGCGGCCAGAGCCTTCGCTAAATCCGCGCCGACGTGGCGCCCCGCCAGCGTGAGGTTTTCCGTCACACCAAAGTTGGAGAGCACGAGCGCGCCGACCGTGCGTTGCGTGCCATCGACCAGCGTGACGACGCGCGAGGCCGAACCAATGCCGCCCTTCACGCCAAACGATGACATCCCCCGCCCTGCACCGATGGCGCCCTGCTCGAACGTCTCGGCCGCTGCAACGTACGCCGCGTCGTAATGCACGTCCTGCACGGCAAATGCTTGCAGATCGTTCAGGTAACCGTCATTGCATTCGAAGACGAGCGGATTGACGGTGGACCACGCCCGCCCGATCTGCGGGTTAGCAGCCACGGCCTGGCGGATCTGCGCCTGTGCCACGGCACCGACTGCAAACGTGTTGGTCAGCGCGATCGGCGTTTCCAGCACGCCCAGCTCTTCCACTTGGACAAGGCCGACACTCTTGCCGAAGCCATTGATGACGGCGCAGGCGGCCGGCACCTTGTCGAGGAACGGATCGCCGGCATGCGGGCGGACCACGGTCACGCCGGTCTGGATGTCACCGCCGGCAATCGTGGCGTGGCCGACGGTCACGCCGGCCACATCGGTAATGCTGTTGCGCGGCCCGGCTGGCAACGTGCCGATGGTCGGAAGGCTCAGAGGCATACGAGCAACTCAGCGGCGGTCGATCTTCGGATCCAGCGCGTCGCGCAGGCCGTCGCCCAGCAGGTTGAACGCGAGCACGGTCAGGAAGATCGCCAGGCTCGGGAAGATCGCCACGTGCGGCGCCGTCACCATGTCGGCGCGGGCTTCGTTGAGCATCGCGCCCCACTCCGGCGTGGGCGGCTGTGCGCCCAGGCCCAGAAACGACAGGCTCGCAGCGGTGATGATCGACGTGCCGATCCGCATCGAGAAATACACGACGATGGACGAGATCGTGCCCGGCAGGATGTGTCGCATGATGATCGTCCAGTCCGATGCGCCGATGCTGCGTGCGGCTTCCACATACGTCAGATGCTTGAGCATGAGCGTATTGCCGCGCACCAGCCGCGCAAACGCCGGGATGCTGAACACCGCCACGGCAAAGATCACGTTGATCATGCCGTTGCCCAGGATGGCGACAATGCCGATGGCCAGCAGGATGCCGGGGAAGGCAAAGAGCACGTCAGAGATGCGCATGACGATGCGGTCCCACCAGCCTTCGTAGTAGCCGGCGAGCAGCCCGAGCATCGTGCCCACGATGGCGCCGATGATGACCGACACGAAGCCCGCTTCCAGCGAGATGCGCGTGCCCATCAGGATGCGGCTGAAAATGTCGCGGCCCAGCGAATCAACGCCGAACCAGTGCTGCGCAGACGGCCCGGCGTTGAGCGCGTCGTAGTCGAAATAGTTTTCCGGATCGAACGGCACGATGTGCGGCGCGAGGATGGCGATCAACACCAGCGCGATCACGAACACACCGGCGCCCATCGCCAGATGCTGCTTGCGGAACTTGCGCCAGAACTCGCTCCACGGCGTGCGGACGGGTTCGGTGGCGGCTTGCGGCACCACGGCCTGGCTGGTTGCTTGCGTCATGGCCGGCTCCTTACTTCTTGTAGCGGATGGTGGGGTTGATCACGGTGTACAGCATGTCCACCACCAGGTTGATCAGGATGAACTCCAGCGAGAACAGCAGCACCTCGGCCTGGATGACCGGGTAGTCGCGCATCTCCACCGCATCCACCAGCAGGCGGCCGAGGCCCGGCCAGTTGAACACCTTCTCCACCACGATCGAGCCGCCCAGCAGGAAGCCGAACTGCAGGCCCATCATCGTCACCACCGGGATCATCGCGTTGCGCAGGCAATGCTTGATGACCACCACCGTTTCACGCACGCCCTTGGCGCGGGCGGTGCGCACGAAATCTTCCTGCAACACCTCAACGAATGACGCACGCGTGAAGCGCGCCATCACGGCGGCCACTGCGGCGCCCAGCGTGAGCGACGGCAGGATGTAGTGCTTCCACGTGTCCGCGCCGATGGACGGCAACCAGCCGAGCTGCACGGAGAACACTTCCATCAGCAGCATGCCCAGCGCGAAGGCCGGAAACGAGATGCCCGACACGGCCAGCGTCATGCCCAGCCGGTCCGGCCACTTGTTGCGCCACACGGCGGAGGTGATGCCGATCACCATGCCAAAGATCACCGCCCAGACCATGCTGGCAATCGTCAGGTTGAGCGTGGGCCAGAAGCGTTCGCCAATCTCTTCGCTCACCGGACGCTTGGTGCGGATCGAGTTGCCGAATTCGCCGCGCACGGCGTTAGCGAAGAAGCGCACGAACTGCTCGTGCATCGGCTTGTCGAGCCCGAGGTCGGCGCGGACCAGCTCGACGGTGGCCGGGTCGGCTTCGGGGCCGGCAGCCAGTCGCGCCGGATCACCCGGCAACAGGTGCACGAACAGGAACACCAGCACTGCCACGATCAGCAGTGTCGGGATCACGCCCAGCACACGTTTAATGAAGTAGTTCAGCATGGCAAATCCACCGCAGGCGGCAATTCAAGGGCCCGCGCAACGGCTGCGCGGGCCAGTACAGCAATGAGGCTTACTGCTTGATGTCGATGTCGTCAAAGCTGAACGAGCCGTCCGGCGCCACATAGGCACCCGACAGACGCTTGGACCGTGCATAGACGATCTTTTCCGTCACCAGGAAGGCCCACGGTGCGTCTTCCCAGATGCGCTTCTGTGCGTCGGTGTAGAGCTTCGATTTCTCTGCGCGATCCGTCGTGCGCAGCGCGCCGGCGATGTCGGCATCCACCTGATCGTTCTTGTAGTACGCCGTGTTGAACGACTTGGGCGGCATGGCTTCCGAGGCCAGCAGCGGACGCAGCGCCCAGTCCGACTCACCCGTCGACGACGACCAGCCTGCGTAGTACATGCGCACGCCGGCGTCTTCGGGCTTCGGCACGCTTTCCACGCGCTCGACGCGTTGGCCCGCTTCCAGCGCCAGCACCGAGGCTTTGATGCCGACCTGAGCCAGTTGCTGCTGCACGAACTGGATGATCTTCTGCGCCGTCGTGTGGTTATAGGCCGACCACAGTTGCGTCTCGAAACCGTTCGGGTAGCCCGCTTCCTTCAGCAGCTCCTTCGCCTTGGCCGGGTTGTACGGCCACGGGCCCAGCTTGACGGCGTAGTCCACGCCCGGGGGCACCACGCCTTCAGACGGCACGGCGTAGCCAGCGAAGGCCACCTTGGTCAGCGCGTCCTTGTTGATGGCGTAGTTGATGGCCTGGCGCACCTTCGGGTTGTCGAACGGCTTCACCTTCGTGTTGAAGCTGACATAGCGCTGGATGATTGACGGCGCGGCAATCAGGTCCACCTTGTTGCTGCCCTTGAGCACGGCAGCCTGTTCGAACGGGATGGTGAACGCGAAGTCGGCCTCGCCCGTCTGCATGACGGTGGCGCGGGTGTTGTTATCGACTACCGGCTTCCAGGTGATGGTGTCGATCTTGGGCAGGCCGTGCTTCCAGTAGCCGTCGAATTTCTTGCCCTTCAGGTAGTCGGTCTGCTTCCACTCGACAAACTCGAACGGGCCGGTGCCGACCGGGTGGAAGGCGATGTCCTTGCCGTACTTCTTCAGCGCCGTGGGCGAGATCATCGCCGCCGACGGGTGCGCCAGCACGTTGATGAACGGCGAGAACGGCTCCTTGAGCGTCACGCGTGCGGTGTATGGGTCCACCACTTCAGTCTTGGCCACGCGGTTGAACAGCACGAAGCGCTTGAGCTTGTTGGCCGGGTCCGTCACGCGGTCCAGGTTGGCCTTGACGGCGGTGGCATCAAACGTGGTGCCGTCGTGGAACTTCACGCCCTTCTTCAGCTTGAACGTGTAGACGAGGCCATCCTTGCTGACGTCGTAGCTGTCGCACAGCACGTTGACCAGCTTCATGTCCTTGTCGAAGCCGAACAGGCCTTGATAGAACGACTTGGCGGCGCTGAACGACAGCGTGTCGTTGGCGTCGTACGGGTCCATCGTGGTGAAGGTCGAGTAGACCGCCATCACGGCGTCCTTGGCGGCAAACGCGGGCATCGTGAATGCGGCCAAGGCCAGGCCGCTGGCCAGCATCGCTGCGCGCGGAGCAAATCGGTTGAACATGTCCTTCCTCCTCAAGAAAGTGATGTGTTGCCTCAACTACGTTCCGGGTTGTGTTTAGTAAGCACCGCCAATCGAATGGCGGGCTACAAAGTGGTCTGGCGCCACTTGCACCAAGGGTTGCACCACCGGCAGATCGCCGACAGCGCGGATTGGGCTTGGAATTTCGTGCGTGGAAAGCTCGCGCTTCAGGTGACGGCGCGCCGGGTCCGCAATCGGCACGGCCGACATCAGCTTCTTCGTGTACGGGTGCTGCGGGTTCTCGAAAATCGCGCGGCGCGGGCCGATCTCGACGATCTGGCCGAGGTACATCACCGCCACGCGGTGGCTGATGCGCTCCACCACCGCCATGTCGTGCGAGATGAACAGGAACGCGACGCCAAATTCCTTCTGCAGATCAAGCATCAGGTTGACGATCTGCGCCTGGATCGAAACGTCCAGCGCGGACACCGATTCATCGGCAATCACCACCTTCGGGTTCAGCGCCAATGCACGCGCAATACAGATGCGCTGACGCTGCCCACCCGAAAACTCGTGCGGATAGCGCGACGCATGCGCGGCCTGCAGGCCTACCTTGTCGAGCAGCCATTCCACACGTTGCTGCGCCTCCTTGCCGGACGCCACCTTGTGCACCAGCAGCGGCTCCATGATGGAGTAGCCGACCGGCACACGCGGGTCCAGCGAGGCGAATGGGTCCTGGAAGATGAACTGGATGTTGCGGCGAAGTGTCTGGAGCGCAGGCCCCTTCAGCTCGCCGATGTTCTGGCCGGCAAATTCGATGCTGCCGCTCTGGCTGTCCACCAGACGCAAGAGCGACCGTCCCGTCGTCGACTTGCCGCAGCCCGATTCGCCGACCAGCGCCAGCGTCTCACCAGGGTAGAGATCAAAACTGACCTGCTCCACCGCATGCACCCGGCGCGTGACGCGGCCGAAGATGCCCGTGGGCACGTCAAAGCGCGTGACGAGATCACGCACGCGCAGAATGGGTTGTACGTCGTGCGAGGCTGCCGGCTGCGGCGTGGTATCGACCGCGGCAGCGGTGCCATCCACGCGCAGCAGCGGGAAGCGCGCGGGGCCATCGGTACCCTGCATCGAGCCCAGGCGCGGCACCGCCGACAGCAGCGCGCGCGTGTACGGATGCGCCGGCTGCGCAAACACCGTGGCCGACGGGCCCTCTTCCACGCGGTCGCCCTTGTACATGACGAGCACGCGGTCGGCCACCTCGGCCACCACGCCCATATCGTGCGTGATGAACACCACGGCCATGTGCAGTTCCTGCTGCAGCGCGCGGATCAGTTGCAGGATTTCGGCCTGGATGGTCACGTCCAACGCGGTGGTCGGCTCGTCCGCAATCAGCAGCGAGGGCTTGCACGACAGCGCCATCGCAATCATCACGCGCTGGCGCATGCCGCCCGACAGTTGATGCGGATAGCGCCCCAGCACATTGCGCGCCTCCGGAATGCGCACCAGCTCCAGCATGCGCAGCGCCTCGGCTTTGGCCTCGCTTGGCGACTTGCCCTGGTGCAGACGAATCGACTCGGCAATCTGCTCGCCCACGGTAAATACCGGGTTGAGCGACGTCATCGGCTCCTGGAAGATCATCGCGATGTCGGCGCCGCGCACGTTGCGCATGGCGGCTTGGCTGGCGTTTGCCAGGTCCAGCACTTCGCCGTTGCGGCGGCGCAGGTGCATATGCCCGCCGATGATCTTGCCGCCGCCGTGCTCCACCAGGCGCATCAGCGCCAGCGACGTGACCGACTTGCCCGAGCCCGATTCGCCGACGACGGCCAGCGTCTCGCCACGATCCACATGGAACGACAGGTTGCGCACCGCGTCGACCACGCGCTCGGACGTGGCAAAGCGCACGCTCAGGTCTTGCACCTGCACGATGCGCTGATCGGGCATGGCAATGGCGCTGCTGGCACTGGGCTGTTTGGTTGCTGTCACGGCAAATCTCCTGCTCAGCGGTAGATCGACACAACGGGCGCTTCGGCGCCGCGTGCGAACCCGCGGTACATCCCTTCGGTGTTGAACGGCAAGGCCACGTTGCCCTGCGCGTCCACGGCAATCAGCCCGCCACGGCCCTGGATGGCGACGAGCTTGCGCATGACCACGTCGTCGGTCGCCTCGGCCAGCGACTTGCCGGCGTATTCCATCTGCGCGGCCACGTCGTAGGCGGCCACGGCGCGGATGAACATCTCGCCCGTGCCGGTGCAGGACACGGCGGCCACGTTGTTGGCAAAGCAGCCCGCACCAACGATGGGCGTATCGCCGACGCGACCGACTTTCTTGTTGGTGACGCCGCCCGTGGACGTTGCTGCGGCCAGGCGCCCCTGCGCATCGCATGCCACGGCGCCGACGGTACCGAACTTGTTGTCTGGGTCGATAGGCGCGTTTTCCTTGGCCATGAGCGACGCGGCGTCGTGGTCGAGGAACATCGCCATGCCGTCTTTCTGGCGGGCGCGCTGCCATTGGGCGTAACGGGCTTCGGTGTAGTAGTACTTGGGCTCGACGAATTCGAGGCCCTGCGCCTGTGCGAAGGCTTCGGCGCCTTCGGAGGTGAACAGCACGTGCTCGCTGTGTTCCATCACGACACGCGCTGCGAGGATTGGATTGCGCAGACGCTTGACGCACGTGACCGCGCCGGCAGCCAGCGTGGCGCCGTCCATGATCGATGCATCAAGCTCATACGTGCCGGCACTGGTCAGCACCGCGCCCTTGCCGGCGTTGAACAGCGGGCATTCCTCCAGCAGGCGCACGGCTTCGGTCACGGCATCCAGCGCGCTACCACCGTCGACAAGGATGCGTTGGCCGGCGGCCAGAATGTCGTTCAGCGCCTGCTGGTAAGCGACTTCCTTGTCGGCACTCATGTCCGAACGGGTGATGGTGCCGGCGCCGCCGTGGATGGCAATGATGGGCGTGGTCATTCGTGACTCAATGAAAATCAGTTTTCAGCGGCGCGCTTGCGGCCGCGTTTTTGGGGTGTCGATGCGCCACCGGTATCCGTACGCGACGCCTGCCCGGTATGCAGCCAAGGCAGCACAAAAGCCGTCAGGCGCTCGGCCGATTCCAGCGAATGCGCGGAGCGATGCGCCACCGCCCCGCACAGCGCCTCGAACAGCGCCACGGCGGCTGTGTCCGATGTGGCCGAGAACTGCCGCTCGGGGCGCGCGTACAGCGCGATGTCGGCCAGCGGCGCGAGCGGCGAAGTCGGGCTGTCCGTCAGCGCGAGCACCTGGCAGCCTTGATCGCCAGCCTGCTTGGCCAGGGTGATCGTGTCGGCGGCATAGCGTGGGAACGCGATGGCGATCAGCAAGTCCTTCGCGCCGATCTTGCGCAACTGGCGCGCCGCGTCCGACGCGCCGCCCGCCTGTGAGACGGAGATCACCGTGTCGCAATACAGATCCAGCCCGTGGCGCAGCAGACCGGCCAAGTAGCCGCTGGCGCCGAAGCCCATCACGTAGATGCGCTGCGCACCCAGGATGGCGTCCACCGCGCGCTCGCAGGCGGCGGGGTCCAGCATGCGGCGCGTGGCGTCGAGGTTGGCGATGTCTTCGTTGAGCGAGGCGGCAAAGATTTCTGCGCTAGTGGCCGGGCGGGCCAGCTCGTGGCGCAGTTTTTCGACGGGCGCCAGCGTTGCCTCAAAGCCCCGCAGCAGTTCGGCCCGGAATTGCGGGTAGCCATCGAACCCCAGCGCCAGCGCAAACCGGTTGGCCGTGGCAATGGACGCATCCACCGCGCTGGCGAATTCGTCGATACGCATGGTGGCGGCGCGAAACGGGTTCGCCAGCACGTATTCGGCCATACGCTGGTGCGCGGGCGTGAGCGTAGCCACCGCCGCCCCGATGCGCTCCGAGACGGTCGCATCGGCGGCAAATGCGCCTTTGGACACATCCGTACGCTTGCTGGTGGGCTTCGCCATGTTTCCGGTTCGTAAAAATTTGTGTAAATGTATTTTCATGAACCGGCCATGTAAAGAAGAAAACTTTCACGGAGACCTATGGTTTTCCCTAGGTCGAAAGTCTGTGCACAGGCAGCGAGCGCCTGCTGCATCGTTGCGGTGCGACGCACCCTTTCGATCAGCGCCGCCGCGCCAGAACCGTGCGGTGCAGCAGGCTACAATCGCGGTCTTCTCCGATTGTCCTCATGTCCTAGCGGCAGTTTTTCGTGATCCGATTCGACGACCTCGTCCTCCAGCGCGGCACCAAGGTGCTGTTCGACCACGCCACCGCCACCCTCAACCCCGGTGAACGGGTCGGCCTTGTCGGCGTGAACGGCAGCGGCAAATCCACGCTGTTCTCCATGCTGCGCGGCGAGCTGCATGCCGACGGCGGCGAAGTCGCCATCCCGCCCACCTGGCAGGTCGCGCACGTGGCGCAGGAAACACCGGCGGTGGATCGCAGCGCGCTCGACTACACGCTCGACGGCGACACCCGCCTGCGCGACATCGAACGCCGCCTCGCCGCCGCCGAAGTCGCCCACGACGGCCATGCGCAGGCCGAAGCCCACACCGCCTTTGCCGATGCCGATGGCTACACCGCCCGGGCACGCGCGCAGGCGCTACTGCTCGGCCTTGGTTTCACCATGGCGCAGACCACGCAGCCGGTGGCGAGCTTCTCCGGCGGCTGGCGCATGCGCCTGAACCTCGCGCAGGCGCTGATGTGCCCATCCGACCTGTTGCTGCTCGACGAGCCGACCAACCACTTGGACTTGGATGCCGTGGTGTGGCTCGAAGACTGGCTCTCGCGCTACCCCGGCACGCTGGTAATGATTTCGCACGACCGCGAATTCCTCGATAGCGTGTGCAATGTCACGCTGCATATCGAGCACCAGAAGCTCAAGCGCTACGGCGGCAACTACACGCAGTTCGAAACGCAGCGTCTGCAGCAGATGGCGCTGCAGGAAGCGTCTTACGCGCGCCAGCAGAAGCAGATCGCCCATCTCGAATCGTTCATCACGCGCTTCAAAGCCAAGGCTAGCAAGGCCAAGCAGGCGCAAAGCCGCGTCAAGGCGCTGGAGCGCATGGAGCGCTTGGCACCCGTGCATGCGGCGGCAGGCTTCTCGTTTGAATTCCGCGAGCCCGATGCGGCGCCCAACCCGATGCTTACGTTCGAGGGCGTCGATTGCGGCTATCCCGGCCCATCCGAAGATCAGCCCATCACCATCCTCAAGCACCTGACGTTCTCGATCCAGACCGGCCAGCGCATCGGCCTGCTGGGTGCCAACGGCCAGGGCAAGTCGACGCTGGTGAAAACGCTGGCCGATACGCTGGCGCCGCTTTCGGGCACGATCCGCCGTGGCAAGGGCTTGCAGATTGGCTATTTCGCCCAGCACCAGCTAGAAACGCTGGACGACAACGCCTCGCCACTGCTGCATCTGGCGCGCCTGGCGCCCGACGTGCGCGAGCAGGAGCTGCGTGACTTCCTCGGCAGCTTCAACTTTCGCGGTGACATGGCGACCGCGCCCATCGCGCCGTTCTCCGGTGGCGAAAAGGCGCGTTTGGCGCTTGCGCTCATCGTGTGGCAGCGCCCCAACCTGCTGCTGCTTGACGAGCCGACCAACCACCTGGATCTCGACACGCGCGAAGCGCTGACCATGGCGCTCGCCCAGTTCGACGGCACGTTGATCCTCGTCTCGCATGATCGACACCTGCTGCGCGCCACGACCGATCAGTTCCTGCTGGTCGGCCAAGGCACCGTCGCCCCGTTCGATGGTGACCTGGACGATTACCGTGATTGGCTGCTCAAGCAAGCCGCCGCCAAGCGCGCCGCCGCCAGCGCACCGGCTGCCTCCGCCGATACGGAAGGCACGCCCGCCGTCAATCGCCGCGACCAGAAACGCGAAGAAGCCGCCGAACGCCAACGCCTGAACGCGCTGCGCAAGCCGCTGCAGAAGGACGTCGACGCCATCGAAAAACGCATGGCGCCATTGCAGAAGGAAAAGGCCGAACTCGAAGCCTTCCTCGCCGATGGCGCAGCGTATGAAGACGCCAACAAGGCGCGCATGATGGAAAGCCTGCGCCGCCAGGCCGAGATCAACACCGAACTCGACGCGCTGGAAGAACGCTGGCTCGAACTGCACGAGCAACTCGAACAGATCAGCTAAGGCTGGCGTGTCCGGCCTAGAAGGAGACGCTTGAATGACATGCCCCTCGCCGGACACCGCCACGCATCAACCCCTTGCCGGCGCGCGCGTGCTCGACCTCACGCGCCTGCTGCCCGGCCCCGCCGCCACGCGCCACCTGGCTGATCTCGGCGCAGAAGTCATCAAGATCGAAGACCCCGGCTCCGGCGACTACGCCCGCGACATGCTGCGTTCCCCCGCCGACCGCGCGGCCGAACGCCCAAGCCTGTTCTTCCGCTCGCTCAATCGCGGCAAGGCCGAATTGCGGCTCGATCTCAAACTCGCTGAAGGCCGCGAAGCCCTCATCGAGCTCGTGCGCCACGCCGATGTGCTGATCGAGAGCTTCCGTCCCGGCGTCATGGCGCGCCTTGGCGTCGGCTGGGACACATTGCGCGCTGCTAACCCGGCACTCGTCATGTGTTCCATCAGCGGCTACGGTCAGGACGGCCCACTCGCGCCAGCCGCCGGCCACGACATCAACTACGTCGGCTACGCAGGCATGCTGGACCAGCTCGCCAGCGCAGACGGCACGCCCATCGTCCCGAACGTGCAGATTGGCGACCTACTGGGCGGAGCGCTCACGGCTGTGGTCGGCATCCTCGCCGCGCTGGTGGACGCACGCGCGACCGGCCGCGGCCGCTATGTCGACGTGTCGATGACCGATTCGGTATTCGCGCACAACCTGATGGCGTTCTTCGCCGTCGGCGCGCGCGGCAAGGCGAGTGCCGCCGACACCGACCTGCTCAACGGCGGCGTGCCGTGCTACGGCGTCTACCGCACGGCGGACGACCGCTTCATGGCCGTCGGCGCGCTCGAATTGAAGTTCTGGCAGGCAATGTGCGACGTGCTCGGCAAACCGGAATGGAAAGACCAGCACTGGTCGCTCGGCCAGCGCATCGGCGGTGATGAAGCACGTGCCATGCGCGAGGAACTGGCCGCGCTGTTCCGCACCGGCACCCAGGCCGAATGGACGGCGCGTTTTGTCGATGCCGATTGCTGCGTCACGCCCGTGCTGCGCATGGAGGAGGCGATGCGCCACCCGCTCTTTACCGAGCGCCACAGCGTCATCCAGGAAAACGGCGAGCCCGTGCAGCTCGCCCTGCCGCTACGGTTTGCCGACTGAACCGCTGCAGTCCAGCGCGTCCAGCAGGCGTGCGGCATCTTCCAACTGGTGCTGGCTGAATACGCGAATGCCGTGCTGACGCAGCAGCGCAGCAGTGACGCCCTCACCCGGTTGCAACTGGCTGGAGAACGTTCCGTCGTAGAGAAATGCGGAGCCGCACGATGGGCTGCGCTCGGTCAGCACGGCGACTTGCACGCCGGCCTTTTGCGCCGCCTCCAGGGCACGTTGCGCGCCCCGTACAAAGGCTTCGGTGACATCGTGGCCGTGATGCTCGACCACGCGGGCCATCCCCCGCAACACGGCCGCACCGCCGCCTGCGCCATGAATTTCTGCGGGCAGGCGCGGCACAGGCAGACCGCCGGCCATCTCGGGGCACATCGGCACAATGCGCCCTTCCATCTGCCAGCGCGCCAGAATGCCGCCTTCGGTGACGACCGTGCCGCCGTCATAACGTACCGGCTGGCCCAGCAGGCAGGCGCTCACCAGCACGCGTTGCATGTTCGGCGGCCTCAGCTTAACGACGCTCGCGGCGAATCATCGCCACTACCAGCGTCAGCGCCAGAATCACCATCCACACCAGCGACCACGCTGGGATCGACAAACCGAAGATCGGCGGCGTGGGCGCCGTGCAGAGGCCATCGGACTCAAACACTTGCGGCAGCCATTTCGCCGTGGGTAGCGCGTTGACCCAGTTTTCGATCGGATCGATGCCGCACGTTGCCTTGGGGTTCAGCAGCAGCGACACGTGATACCCCGCCACGCAAATGCCGGCCAGCGCAGACAGCATGCCCAGCCCATGCCACAGCAACCGCGTAGCGGACGACAGCGCCGCCATCAACGAGAACACGCCGATACCGACAAACGCAAACCGCTGCAGCACGCACAGCGGGCAAGGCTGCAGCCCCTCAACGTGTTGCAGGTACAGCGCATAGCCGACCAGCCCGAAGGCGATCACGGCAATCAGCAGAAAAAAGGCGCGCGAATTGGCTTGCATGGCGGCGTCAGATCCGATGAGTCGTAGAGAAAAGTGGGCGGATTATCGCATTGCAACGGCACGCGCATTTTCAAATGGCATCCGCGACACCGTTGCAAAAGATTGAACGATCAGGCCTCCAACGCCCGCACCCGGTCAATGGCTTGCTCAATGCGCTCGACCGCAATCACCTCCAGCCCATCGATCGCCTGTTTGGGTGCATTGGCCTTCGGGATGACGGCGATCGAGAAACCCAGCTTGGCAGCCTCCTTCAACCGCTCCTGGCCGCGCGGCGTCGGGCGAATCTCTCCGGCCAGGCCGATCTCGCCAAACACCACCAGCCCGCGCGGCAGCGGCTTGTTGCGCATCGACGAGTGGATTGCCAGGAGCACAGCCAAGTCGGCCGCCGGCTCAGTGATCTTCACCCCGCCCACGGCGTTGAGGAACACGTCCTGATCAAAGCATGCGATGCCCGCATGGCGATGCAGTACCGCCAGCAGCATCGCCAGCCGGTTCTGCTCTAGGCCCACGGCCAAGCGGCGCGGGTTCGGCACGTTAGCCGTATCCACCAGCGCTTGAATTTCCACCAGCAGTGGCCGCGTGCCCTCTTGCGTCACCAGCACGCACGACCCCGGCACCACCTGCTCATGCTGCGACAGGAACAGCGCCGACGGGTTGGCGACGCCACGCAGGCCGCGCTCCGTCATCGCAAACACGCCCAGCTCGTTCACGGCGCCAAAGCGGTTCTTGAACGCGCGCACCAGCCGGTACGCCGAATGCGTATCGCCCTCGAAATACAGCACCGTATCGACGATGTGCTCCAGCACGCGCGGACCGGCCAACGCGCCTTCCTTGGTGACGTGCCCGACGAGGATGGTCGTCACATCGAGCCGTTTGGCAATGCGCGTGAGCTGCGCCGCGCACTCGCGCACCTGGGCCACTGAACCCGGCGCCGAAGTCAACGCCTCCGAATACAGCGTCTGAATCGAATCGATGACGACGACTTCGGGCTTTTCCGTCTCGATGGTCGCCTGGATACGCTCGAGCTGAATCTCAGCCAGCAACGCCAGGCTGTCGCTCTCAATGCCGAGCCGATGGGCACGCAGCGCAATCTGTGCGCCGGATTCTTCGCCGCTCACGTAAAGCACGCGGCGCGTCGCCGACAGGTTAGCCAGCGCCTGCAGCAGCAGCGTCGATTTGCCGATGCCCGGGTCGCCGCCGATCAGCACCACCCCTCCGCCCACTAGGCCGCCCCCCAGCACGCGGTCAAACTCATCGATACCGCTGGAGAAGCGCGGCACGTCTACTGCGTCGATGTCGGACAGCTTGCGTACAGTCGCGGTCGATGCCAACGATTGGAAGCGCGCGCCAGCGCCAGACGTTGGCTGCGCCACGGTTTCCACCAGCGTGTTCCATTGCTGGCAGTGCGGGCACTGCCCCGCCCATTTCGGTGCCGTGCCACCACACTCGGTGCACGTATAGACCGTCTTGCTCTTGGCCAAACAACCCCCCGCTTGCGGTGCCGCACAACGGCGGCAGCCGTTTGATTTTCTACTTACGCTGCCGTGTTTAAGCGGCCTTGCCCAATTCGCCTGCGTCGGCCGTACTGACGGGCTCAACGACCACCGGCACGCGCGGCGCCAAGGCACACATCAGCTCATAACCCACCGTACCGGAGGCGTGAGCAACATCGTCGATAGGCAAGCCTTCGCCCCAGAGCGTGACCGCCGTACCAACGCGCGCGTCGGGCACGCCGGTCAGGTCCACGGTAATCATGTCCATCGACACACGGCCCACGATATGCGTACGCACCCCATCCACCAGCACCGGCGTGTGGTTGCCATCCCAGCCCGGCGCGTGGCGCGGGTAGCCGTCGGCATAACCGCACGCGACGATGCCAATGCGCATCGGCTGTTCGGCCTTGAACCGCGAGCCATAGCCGACCGTTGCGCCCGGCTGCAGATCCTGGATGGCGATCAGTTCGCTCTTGAGCGACATGGCCGGCATTAGGCCGGTGCCTTCAATATCGGCGGCCACACCCGTGGGCGAGGCGCCATACATGATCACGCCCGGGCGCACCCAGTCACGGTGTGCCTTGGGGTGCCACAGCGTGGCGGCGGAGTTGGAAAGCGACGCCTCGCCCGGCAGCCCTTGCGTAGCCTGCTCAAATGCGGCGATCTGGTGATCGATGCCGCGTGGGCCGTCCGCATCGGAAAAATGCGTCATATGGACGATAGTGCCGATGCCCGAGATGGCGCGCGCGCGTTCCCAGGCGGCACGGTAGGCAGCGGGCGCAAAACCCAGGCGGCTCATGCCCGTGTTGATCTTGAGTTGCACGCTGATGGGCCCCTTCAGGCGCGCCAGTTCCAGCATGCGCAGTTGATCTTCGTTGTGGACCGTCGTGGTCAGGCGGTACTGCTCAACAATGGCCAAGTCTTCGGGCTTGAAAAAACCTTCAAGCAGCAGAACCGGCCCCTGCCAGCCGAGTTGACGCAGGCGCACGGCCTCGTCCAGGTCGAGCAGGCCAAAGCCATCGGTCTGGCGCAACCCTTCATACACGCGTTCGATACCATGCCCATAGGCATTGGCTTTGACGACTGCCCACACGCGCGAATTGGGCGCATACCGACGGGCAACCTGAAGATTATTGGCAAGTGCGGAGCCGTGGATGACGGCTTGGATAGGTCTTGGCATGACGACAAACCTGCAGAACGTTGGTGCGACAAGCGCGCTTGTGACGCGACGTCGATGTTGCGACGCAATAAGCACGCGAGGGGCCAGCCGATGCGCCTGGTCCCCCTCGCGATGAGCGTTCTATTTGACCACAGCGCGCCCACTGGTTCGCGCTTTCCCAGCCGGCCGCCCAAAAGAAAAGTGTTTCGGCGTCACCGGAAGGGCACAAGTTTCATGATATAAAGCCGTTCAATTTAGGCATGGGAACACCGACGTGATGCGCTGGCTGCATAAGGAAAGTTGGGCAATGACCACTTCTCTTCGCGCAGCGGCGTCACATCTGGTTTGAACATGCGACCAGGCGAAAACAAAACCTGCACCGGGCGGAACGCATGTCCCGGACGCCTGTCAGTGAAGATTCCCGCGGTTGTCCGACGACGTCTGCTCTGCAGCATCGAACGGGCCCCGCGCCAGGGAACCACAGCAAGGGGAGCCCGCGCGGGCGTCGGCATGAATGCCGCAACCGCGCACTTGTGCGCTGCTCGGCCGGTCAGCCGATGCGCCGCATGGCCGGCTACCCCTGGGGGAAGCTTCCGAATGCCGGCACGCTGCCGACACGTCGCGAAGAGAATGGCACCGCGGTCTACGGGGACGAATTCGAAGGTATGAAGAAGGGCTTTTACACCATCATGGCGGCGCAGTTTTTCTCGTCGCTCGCCGACAATGCGCTGCTGATCGCCGCCATCGCCCTTCTCACAGAGATGCACGCCCCGCAGTGGATGACCCCGCTGCTCAAGCTGTTCTTCGTGCTGTCTTATGTTCTGCTTGCCGCCTTTGTGGGCGCGTTTGCCGATTCCCGCCCCAAGGGCAAGGTGATGCTCATCACCAATGCCATCAAGCTGCTGGGCTGCGGCGTCATGCTGACGGGGCTGCATCCGCTACTCGCGTATGGCGTGGTCGGTTTTGGTGCAGCGGCGTATTCGCCGGCCAAGTACGGCATCCTGACTGAACTCCTCCCCCCAGAAAAACTCGTTGCCGCCAATGGTTGGATCGAAGGGCTGACCGTCGGCTCCATCATCCTCGGCACCGTGCTGGGCGGCGCACTGATCTCCAAGCATGTGTCGACGTGGTTACTGTCATTCGACATTCCGGGGCTGGAACGCATCGACACGCCGGCCGAAGCGGCCATGCTGGTGATCATGGCGATCTACCTGATCGCGGCGGTGTTCAACATGCGCATTCCCGATACCGGTGCACGCTATCCGCAACAGGAAAAGAACCCGGTACGTCTGATTGCAGAATTTGCCGACTGCTTCAACGCCCTGTGGCGCGACAAGCTGGGCCAGATTTCTCTGGCGGTGACGACGCTATTCTGGGGTGCCGGAGCCACGCTGCAGTTCATCGTGCTGAAGTGGGCGGAGCAGTCGCTGGAGTTGAACCTTTCACAAGGGGCCATCCTGCAGGCCGTGGTGGCGGTGGGCGTGGCTGCCGGCGCCATGGCCGCTGCGGTAAAAATTCCGCTGCGGCGCTCGCTCGACGTGCTTCCGGTGGGCGTGGCGATGGGCGCCGTCGTCATGCTGATGGCGTTCTACACCAAGCACACGATTCCTGAAGTCACGTTCCACATTGGCGGCATGCACTTGCCGCTGTACATGCTCATCGCCTACCTGTTTCTGATGCTGGTGGGCGCCATGTCGGGCTTCTTTGTGGTGCCGATGAACGCACTGCTGCAGCACCGTGGGCACGTGCTGCTTTCAGCCGGTCACTCCATCGCCGTGCAGAACTTCAATGAGAACGTTTCGGTGCTGCTGATGCTGTGTCTGTACGCCTTGCTCATCAAGCTGAATGTGTCGGTGGGCGTGGTGATCGTGTCGTTCGGCATCTTCGTGTGCTTGACGATGGCGCTGGTCATGCAACGCCATCGCCGCAACGAGCGCGTGTTCCACACGGCCGCCCTCATCGGCGAAGACAAGCACCACTGATCCACCAGGGCGGCTGCCCCTTTTCCGCCAAAGCGGCTTACTGGCCGCTGCGCTCCGCGTAGACCTTGCGCGCCAGGCAGAGGTCTTCCCAAGCGCGGGCCTTGTCAGTGAGCGTGCGCAATAGGTAGGCCGGGTGATACGTCACCACCACCGGCACCCCTTCCACTTCGTGCACCTTGCCGCGCAACTTGCTCACAGGTGTTTGCGTCTGCAGCAGATTTTGCGCAGCAATACGGCCGAGCACGACGATGATGCGCGGCTTGATCAGCGCAATCTGACGCTTGAGATACGGGTCGCACATCGCGGCCTCATCCGGCTCGGGATCGCGGTTACCGGGTGGTCGGCACTTGAGCACATTGGCGATGAACACGCCTTTCTCGCGCGACAGGCCAACGGCTCGCAGCATGCTGTCGAGCAGCTTGCCAGCCTGACCGACAAAGGGTTCGCCCTGCTTGTCCTCGTTCTCGCCGGGGGCCTCGCCAATCAGCATCCACTCCGCCTGTCGATCGCCCACGCCGAAGACGGTGTTGGTGCGACGCTCGCACAGCTTGCAAGACGTGCAATTGGAGACGGCAGCTTCGAGCTGTGGCCAGTCAAATGCGGCGATGCGTTGGGCGCGGGAAGCAACGGCCTCGGACGGCGCCTCCATCACGGACACCTCGACCTGCGCGATGACCGGCTTAGCCGCAGCAACGGCTACCGCCGTTTCAACCTCAGCTGCAACCGGTTCGGCTACGGCCACATCGACAGTCTCCAGGGCAGCCGCCGGCTCAGCGCCGCGCAAAGTCCATTCAGTGGAAACGCCCAGCGCCTCCAGCATGCGGGATCGACGATTCATGCGGCTTCCGCCCCACTGGCTTCACAGGCGACGCGCATGACGACGGCATCCTCCCGCGTGTTGTTCTCGGCTGGGTAATAGCGTTTGCGCCGCCCGATCTCGGCAAACCCGACGCGGCGATACAGCGCAATTGCACCGGTATTGGAGGGCCGCACTTCAAGCAGCAGGCTTCCGAAGCCGTGCGCCAGCGTAAGCGCCACGGCGAGCCTCAGGAGCCAGCGGCCCAGCCCCTGGCGCTGCCACACGGGTGCGATGGTGACGTTCAGCAGGTGCATCTCGTCGACCACCGGCATGAGGATCAGGTAGCCCGCGACCTCGTTACCGCCATCGCGTAGCACGATACCGAGGTGGCCCGACTTGAGCGAATCCTCAAAATTGCCGCGCGACCACGGAAACGCGAAGGCCGCTTGTTCCACCGCGGCGACGCCTGCCACGTCCAGCGCAGTCATACGCTCCGCGCGCCAGCCGGCCGGCAGCGGTGTCTGCGTCGCGACGCTGGCGAGCGCGCTGTCGATCAGGCTCATGACTGAGCACCCGCTGCGGCCTTGGCTTGCTGTACGGCCTGGCGCTCTTCAATGGTGAGCGCAACCTTGTCGCGCACATAGAGCGGCGCTGCATCCTCCGGGCGAACCGTATGCCCCGCCGCCAGCAAACGCAAACCGATGGTCACGATCTCGCGGGCGTGCGGCGCGACTTCGGGCAGCACAGCGGCCGCGCCTGCGGCAATGCTCAATTGATCGCCGAACACCGCGGCGGCATTGCCCGCGAGCCAATACGGCTGCGGCGGAGCGGCCACGCTTTGCGGCCCACTCACCTGAATGGCGGACAACGCGTGCCAGCCAGAAGCATCCTGCGCGGTGTCCGCGGGGACAAAGCTGGCCCAGTAGCACTCATCCATGCGTGCATCGAGCGCGATGGTCACCGCGGCACCGGCGGGAAGCGTTGCACGCGTCTGCTCGGCACATGCCACCAGCGAATTGACCTGCACGATCGGTAGATCGGCGCCGAACGCCAGACCCTGCGCCACACCGCACGCAGTGCGCAGTCCGGTGAACGAGCCCGGGCCGGCACCAAAGGCAATCGCGGCACAATCGGCCAGGGCGATACCGGCCTCGGCCAGCAACTCGGCGGCCGCCGGCAGCACGCGGCTACTGGAACGCGGGCCCGTGTGCTCGTGGCGGAACAGCGTGCGCGTGCCGTCACCAAGGGCGACGGAACAGAACTCGGTGGAGGTATCGAAAGCGAGAATCCAAGGCATGGCGGCATTGTACCGGCTGGTGTGGCGGCTGAATGCCCAAAGCGGCGCCCGCGCACCCGAAAGCACAGCGGAAAACCGAAGCCATCCTCGAATTCAAACGGCACGGCAGAACACCCCCGGCGCTATCATCGCCAGACCATTGTTTTCAGCCGGGAACCATCATGAGCGACCTGCAAGCCCGTTTCGACCAAGCCCAGATCGACGTCAAGGGCCTCTCCGAGCGCCCCGCCAACATGACGCTGCTGCGCCTCTACGCCCTGTACAAGCAAGGCGCTGAAGGCGATGCGCACGGCGACAAGCCGGGTTTTACCGACATCGTCGGCCGCTACAAGTTTGAAGCGTGGGAGGGCCTGAAGGGCACTTCGCAAGACGAGGCCAAGCAGAAGTACATCGACCTCGTTGAAGAGCTGAAGAGCGGCGCGACGACCTGATCGCCGAATCACCAAGTGAAGAACCGGGCCTCGCGCCCGGTTTTTTATTGCGCGGCAGGAATGGCAGACGGCACTTCGCGCCGGCGCATGCGCCATGCAGCCACCACCGCCAGCGCGCATAACGTGCCGAGGAAGATGAACGTCTCGTCGAAGGCGAGGATGCGCGCTTCGGGGTCGACCGCCGCACCATGCACCGTCTCGATGCCGCGCGTGGCCAGCCGCCATTGCAGGAAGATGCCCGTGGCCGACACGCCAATCGCCCCACCGAGCTGGCGCAGGAAATTGACCGCGCTGGAGCCCTGCGGGATCAACGTGAAATCCACACCACGCATGGCGCCCAGGCTGAGCGACGGCAGCACAAACCCCAATCCGACACGCCCAAGGATAGCAATGGCAATCAACAGCAAATAGCTCGTCGCACGGGTGTTGGTGGCCATCAGGAAGAACGACAGCGCCAGCGCCGCCAGCCCAAACGACACCAATCGAAATGGCTCGATGCGATTGGTCAGCCGCCCGGCCAGCATGATCGTCACGGCCAGCACCAGCCCGGCCGGCAGCAGCACAAGCCCCGCGCGCGACGGCGCGTAGGCCAGCGCCACCTGCATGTACACCGGCACGAGATACGTCGAGCCATACAGCCCTGCCCCGTAGATGAACGCGACCACCGCGCCCATCGCAAATTGCCGATAGCTGAACAGCCGCAAGTCGAGCAAAGGCGACTCCACGCGCCGCTGCCAGAACACGAAACCCGCCACGCACACCGCCGAGACGAGCATCAGCACCACGCCATGTGCAACGTCACCATGCAACGCGACCAGCCCGTTGAGCAGCGAAACCGTGGCCGCGCCGATCAGCAGCAAACCGCGCCAATCGAGCGGTTTGGGCTCGCCCGCCATCGACGAATTGATGGCCATGAAGCGCCGCGCCATCGCCCAGCCAATCAACGTGAACGGCATCACCACGAAGAAGATCGAGCGCCAGCCGAACAACTCGACCAGGAAACCGCCCACGCTTGGGCCCACGGCCGGTGCCAGCACCACGCCAAAGCCGAACAAGCCGAACGCCTTGCCCTGCTCCTTTTCAGGAAACACGCGCAGGATCAGGATGTTTGGCAGCGGCTGCATGATGCCGGCAGCAATGCCCTCCACTACGCGCATCGCGATCATCACGCCGTAGTTGGGCGACAAGCCGCCCGCCAGCCCGCCCGCACCGAGCAACAGCAACGCCCCGATGAACGTGCGCCGCAACCCAAAGCGCAGCAGCAGCCAGGGCGTGAGCAGCATCGACAAGGTCATCGCCACCATGAAGCTGGCCGACACCCACTGCGCGCGCTCCTGCCCGAGCACGAAATGCCGGCTCAGATCAGGAATTGCCACGTTGACGATGGTCGCCGAGATGACGGACGACACCGCCCCCACCATCAGCGTGAACAGCACGAGCCACTTGAAGCGCTCGCCGTAGCGCGCGCGCAGGGCCTCCAGTGTGGGCGTGAATGTCGTCATGGTCTCGTTGTTGTGATGTGTGAGACGACCCAGGAAAAGCAAACCCGGCCGGCGCCTCCTCCAGCGCCGGTCGGGTGGGATGCATCAGCCGAGACGGCCTGTGGCGGCAATCTCGCGGATACGGCGCACGGTGTCGATATCGGATTCGCGGTAGGCGGATTTGACGATCTCGGAATAGCGCGTGTCGCCGGTTTCGTCGGCGTTGGGCAGCGTGGTGTCGTAGACGAAGCGGATGAACGTGCTGTTGGCGTCGTTCGTCTCGATCGTCATGGTGAGCGAGCCGCCGGCGTGTTCGCCAGTAGCAGCGGTCGTGTAAGTCACGCGTTTGTGCGGTTCCAGCGTCACGCGGTCTTGAATGCGCGCCTTGCCGAAGACGAGTTCTCGTTCGATCCAGCCGTCACCTTCGGCTGTGATGATGCATTCGTCCAGGGTTTCGACAAATTCGGTTTGTTCGCGCACGCGTAGCACCAAGCCTTGCCAGATTTGATTCAGGGTCAGCGTGTCGATAAGGGGGTTCAGTGGATCGTTGACTTCCACCAGGTGTTCAAAGCGCAAAGCAGCCTCCAAAGATTTCCCGCCATTATCGCGCGGCGCGGGCGACCTTGCGCCAAATGAAAAAACGCCGGCGGGTTGCCCCAACCGGCGTTTTCGTTGCGATGCCTGCGCGTCGCTTAAACCTGTTCACGATCCGTAGCGAGCGGCCCGAGGTTGGCTCGAGAAGCACAGCCGTACACGGGTACGGCGAGCATCACAGGGCCAAGATCGGGACGCGCAGTAGGATCGTGGGCAGGTTTTAGATTTCTTCGTACAGCGGGAGGGTCAGGAATTCCGCAAAGTCTTCCGACGTCGACATCTGTTCGAAGATTTCAGCAGCACGGTCAAACTTGCCCACCGCGCCCGTCTCCTTCACCTTGGCCAATTCTTCGGGGATCAGCTTGCGCACGAGTTCGGCCGTGACCTTCGTGCCGTCTTCCAGCTTGCCCTTCGGCGAGCGGATCCACTGCCACACTTGCGAGCGCGAAATCTCGGCCGTGGCGGCGTCTTCCATCAGGTTGTGGATCGGCACGCAACCGTTGCCGGCCAGCCAGGCACCCAGGTAGTGGATGCCGACGTTGATGTTCATGCGCAGGCCAGCTTCGGTGATCGGCGTTTCGGGCTGGAAGTCCAGCAGGTCGGCGGCCTTCACTTCCACGTCCGGGCGTTGCTTCTCGAACTGGTTCGGCTTGTCGCCCAGCACGGCCACGAATTCCTTCATGGCCGGCTCGACCAAGCCCGGGTGCGCCACCCAGCCGCCGTCGTAGCCGTCGGTCGCGTCACGCTTCTTGTCGTTGATGATGCCGGCCATGGCGATGGCGTTCTTCTCCGGATCGTTCTTGATCGGGATCAGCGCGCTCATGCCGCCGATAGCGGGCGCGCCGCGCTTGTGGCAAGTCTTGAGCAGCAGCAGCGCATAGGCACGCATGAACGGCGAGGTCATCGTCACCTTCGCGCGGTCGGCCAGGCAGAAGTTCTTGTCGACCTTGAACTTCTTGATGCACGAGAAGATGTAGTCCCAGCGGCCGGCGTTCAGGCCAGCGCTGTGCTCGCGCAGTTCGTACAGGATTTCTTCCATCTCGAACGCGGCGAGGATGGTTTCGATCAGCACGGTGGCCTTGATCGTGCCTTGCGGCAGGCCGATCTCGTTCTGGGCCATCACGAAGATGTCATTCCACAGGCGCGCTTCCAGATGGCTTTCCATCTTCGGCAGGTAGAAGAACGGGCCGGCGCCGCGAGCGATCTGCTCCTTGGCGTTGTGGAACAGGAACAGCGCGAAGTCGAAGATGCCGCCCGACACGCGTTCACCGTCGATCAGCACGTGCTTCTCGTCCAGGTGCCAGCCGCGCGGACGCACTTGCAGCGTCGCGATCTTGTCGTTGAGCTTGTAGGTCTTGCCGTTCTGCTCGAGCGTGAGCGTGCGGCGGATGGCGGCCTTCAGGTTGACCTGACCCTGGATCTGGTTGTGCCAGTTGGGCGAGTTCGAATCCTCGAAGTCGGTCATGTAGCTGTCCGCGCCCGAGTTGAACGCGTTGATGACCATCTTGGCATCGACCGGGCCGGTAATCTCAACGCGGCGGCAGTGCAGTGCCGGCGGGATCGGCGCGACCTTCCAATCGCCTTCGCGGATGGCCTTCGTTTCCGCCAGGAAATCCGGGCGCTCGCCGGCGTCCAGGCGCTTGGCGCGCTCGACGCGGGCAGCCAGCAGCTCTTTGCGACGCGGCTGGAAGGCACGGTGCAGCTTGGCAACCAGCGCCAGTGCTTCGGGGGTCAGAATGTCTTCGTAGGCCGGCAGGATCTCGGCCTTGATCTCCATGCCTTGGGGCAGCGTGAGCGCCATGGTGTTCTCCAGAGGATGATGTGAGGGTTGAACGGGTTCGGTCCTATGGTTGGGCCGATTAGATGTGGCTAGGGCGATTGCCTTGCCTGTACAAACTGAAGCAGATCCCGCATGTCGTGGCCGGCCGCGGTGGGCGCCACGTCGAGCGCCTCGGGCGGATGCCCCAGGCGGTTGATCCAGAAGGTTGTAAAGCCATACCACGTCGCGCCGCAGGCATCCCAGCCGTTGGACGACACGAACAGAATCTGTTCGGCTGGTACGCCAAACGCTTGCGGCGCCAGTGCGTAGGCTTGTGGCGCGGTCTTGTACAGCTTGACCGCATCCACCGACAGCACGTGGTCGAACAAGCCCGACATGCCGGCGCTCTTCACGGCGATGTCGAGCATCTGCGGATTGCCGTTGGAGAGGATGCCAAGCGGCAGGCCTATCTCGCGCAGGCGACGCAGCACCGGCACGTTTTCAGGAAACGCCGACAGGCACGCATATTCGCGCATCAACGTGGCTTCGTCTTGGACGGAAAGCTCCACACCCAACCGGGCCGCCGCATAGCGCAGTGCATCAACGGTGATGTCCCAGAACGGCTTGTAGTGTTCGCCCGCCGGGCCGGCTAGCGAACGGATGCGCGTGTAGTCGATCTGCTTGTCGCGCCAGAGCACCGACAGCGCCTCGCCTTTGCCGGCAAACAATTGCTCGGCACGCGCAGCCACGGAGTACACGTCGAACAACGTGCCATAGGCATCGAAGACCACCGCGCGAATCGAAGACATCGTGTCAGCTCCACGGACCTGAAGGATCGTGCGCCCTGCTTGTTCTGGCTTGTTCCGTGCAGCAGAACGCTTATCCGACCTTCGCAACGAGGCTCATTCTAGAAAAGCTGACGCGCTGCACAAAGACGGCAATGGTCACTTGATCTTTAACTTTTATCCAATGAATGACGAGTGATAACCTTTATATTCGTCACTATCCCGCGCTTTCCGATACATTCCCCCCCCATGTCTTTGTGGACGCAATTTTGGTCAATCGTGCAGTTCATCCCGGTTGCACGCCTTGCGCTGTATGGCGCACTGGCCTTGTTCGCCGGGGTGGTGATTGGCATCGTTGCGGCGTGGTGCCTGCACCGGGCTGGGCTGTTGCGTCGTCAGACACGCGTTGGGCATTGGGCGGCGCGACTGTATTTCGTCTACCTGCCGGCGGTGCTGGCGCTGTTTGCGATGCAGGCCGCGCTTGTGCTGTGTGTGGAAAACACGCTGGCGGACCATCTGCAAGCTACACGCCCGGCCATCCGGTCTTTTACGCAGCACGCATTGGGAACCGCACAGCCTCAACTACAGGCGCTGCTTGACCAGCACCCGCAGTTGTCTACGGTTTCCATTGAGCGTGTGGTGGACGCCGCCATCGACGGTGCGGCGCAAACGCCGGGCGCGCTGACCAACGGTGCGCTGCGCGAACTGGCTGCCGCGGGCGCCATCGTGCTGGGTGCGCATGCTTTGCGCGAAACCATCAATGACGTGCTGGCGAATCAGCTGCAAAAATTGGCCCACGTCGATGCCCAGACCACGCGTATTGCGCTGAGCCAGTCGCTGGCAACGCTGGCGGATGGGGAATTCGTCGTACGTGTATTAGCCCAGCGGATGCACGTGTTTTTTGTTTCGCTCTATCGCGGCGTCGGGTTGCATTGCCTCTTCTGGCTCGTCCTGGCTGCGGTGGAAATTGGCTTCGCACGGTGGCGCTGGCGCAAGACATCGCGCACGACACCAATATCGCGGGCGCTTGCCGCCACGCAGGACTGACACCAGCATGGCTCAATTCAAGCAGCTCGAAACCTTTGTCTCCGTGGCTACGCGCGGCAGCTTGTCCGCCGCGGCGGCAGCCGAGGGGGTGGCGCCAGCCATCATCGGGCGCCGCATCGATGCGCTGGAGGAACGCCTGGGCGTGAAGCTCCTGGTGCGCACCACGCGGCGCATCACCCTCACGTTCGAGGGTTCGGCGTTTCTGGAAGACTGCCAGCGGATTCTCAACGACCTGCACAACGCCGAGGCCAGCGTCTCGGCTGGCGGCGTGAAGGCCAGCGGGCATCTTCGCGTGACGGCACCGGCAGGCTTTGGCCGCCGCCATGTCGCGCCGATGGTGCCGGACTTCATCGAGGCGCATCCGGATGTGTCCATCACGCTCGACCTGGGCGACCGCGTGGTCGACCTCGTCAACGAAGGGTTCGACTGCGCGATCCGGCTGGGGGATCTGCCCGATTCCAGCCTGGTGTCGATCCGCCTGTGGGAGAACCGCCGCGTGGTGGTGGCGGCGCCCAGCTATCTGGAGCGCCACGGCGTGCCCACGCAGGTGGAGCATCTCGCCAGCCACAACTGCCTGGCCTTCGGCGCCAGCGCCAACGTGCAGCGCGGCTGGGCCTTCCAGCAAGGGGGCAAGGCCATCACCGTGAAGGTGTCGGGCACGATGGAATGCACGGACGGCGCAGTGCTGCGCGAGTGGTGCCTGCAGGGCCACGGCCTGGCGTGGCGCTCGTGGTGGGAGGTCGGGCACGACATCGCCACCGGCAAGCTGGTGACGGTGCTCGATGCCTTTGAGGCGCCGCCGATCGGCATCCACGCCGTGTTTCCGCAGCGCAAGCACTTGCCCTTGCGCGTGCGGCTGTTCATTGATTTCCTGAAGAACACGTACGGCAACCCGGCTTACTGGCGCCGGGCCGATGCCCTCATCGGAATGGATTAGCCATCACCCCGAGTGGGTGCGGCATGGCGTGCGGCCTACAATCAAGACAACGCATGCATTGCGCATCGCTCATCCCTTGGAGGCCGTATGTTCCAGCACATCCTCATCCCGACCGATGGTTCGGAGCTATCGCGCAAGGCGGTGGCAGGCGCGCTCGACTTTGCCAAGACGCTCGGCGCGCGCCTGACGGCCTATACGTGTCTGGAGGAATACCCATACACGCCCTTCTCCGAGATCGTCGTGGAGACGCCCCAGGCCTTCAAGGAGCGCGTGGAGGCGCAGGCGCGCGTGGTGCTCAAGGACGTTGAAGACGCCGCCCGCAGCGCCGGCATCGATTGCGACACTGACATGAGCTGCTTTGCCGTGCCGTACATGGGCATCATCGACGCGGCCGAGCGCCATGGCTGCGACGTGATCTTCATGGCCTCGCACGGCCGGCGAGGGCTCGCGGGGCTGCTGCTGGGCAGCGAAACGCAGAAGGTGCTGACCCATACCGAGATTCCCGTGATCGTGTACCGCTGACGCATTCATTGGCGCCATCCCCAGGCCACGAGCGCATCACCCCACACAGCCGCCCTTTCGAGGCGGCTTTCTTTTTGTCCTTGACTCTTGGCTTGTCGATGCATACAACTTTGTACACAAAAATAAATACTCATGTGTACAGATTTGCGCACAATGACCGCACGGCTTGACGCCGGCCCAAGACCAAAGGAGACAGCATGACCACGACCACCGCTGCGGCGGCATCGGCGGTACATCCGCCCCATTCGCATCCCAACGTCATCATCAAGGCGCAGTACGACCCGCGGCTCACCAATGAAGACCTCGCCCCGCTGCGCAAGCAAACTTGGGGCAGCTACAACATCTTCGCGTTCTGGATGTCCGATGTGCACAGCGTGGGCGGCTATCTGACCGCCGCGAGCCTGTTCTCGCTGGGGCTCTCGAGCCTGCAGGTGTTGTTTGCGCTGCTGGTCGGCATCGTGATCGTGCAGTTCTTCTGCAACCTTGTCGCACGGCCAAGCCAGGCCACCGGCACACCGTATCCGGTGATCTGCCGGGCATCGTTCGGGGTGCTGGGTGCCAATATTCCGGCCATCATCCGCGGGCTGATCGCGGTAGCGTGGTACGGCATCCAGACGTATCTGGCATCGAGCGCCTTCCTGGTGCTGGCGCTGAAGTTCATGCCGCAGCTCGCACCGTATGCGGATGTCACGCAGCACGGCTTTGTTGGCCTGTCCACGCTCGGGTGGGCGGCGTTCATGCTGCTATGGGTGCTGCAGGCATTTGTGTTCTGGCACGGCATGGAATCGATCCGCAAGTTCATCGATTGGGCCGGCCCAGCGGTGTACGTGGTGATGATCGCCCTGGCAGCCTGGCTGGTGCACAAAGCCGGTTGGCAGAACATCAACCTGACGCTCTCCTTCCTCAAGTACGAGGGCTGGGATGCGGTGCCCGTCATGCTCGGCGGGATCGCGCTGGTGGTGTCGTACTTCTCAGGCCCGATGCTGAACTTTGGCGATTTCTCCCGCTACGGCAAGGATTTCACCTCGGTCAAGCGCGGCAACTTCTGGGGCTTGCCGGTCAACTTCCTCGGCTTTGCACTGCTGACAGTGATCACCACGTCGGCAACGCTGCCGGTATTTGGCGAGTTGATCTCGGACCCGGTCGCCATCGTGGCGCGTATCGACCACGTCACGGCGGTGGTGATCGGCGCGCTGACGTTCATGATCGCGACCATCGGCATCAATATCGTCGCCAACTTTGTCTCACCGGCATTCGACTTTTCGAACGTGGCGCCGCAGCACATCAGCTGGCGCACGGGCGGCATGATCGCAGCGGTGGCGTCGATCTTCATCACGCCCTGGAACCTCTACAACAACCCCGAGGTGATCCACTACACGATCGACGTGCTGGGTGCGTTCATCGGCCCGTTGTTCGGCATCCTGATCGCGGACTACTACTTCGTGCGCCGCAAACATGTGGATGTGGACGACCTCTATTCGATGCGCCCCACGGGCCGCTACTGGTTCCGCAACGGCTACAACCCGGCCGCCGTCTGGACGATGATCCCGTCCGCGTTGATCCCGATGGCGTGTGTAGTCTTCGAACGGCTGCACGTGCTGGCCAACTACAGCTGGTTCATTGGTGTGGGTATCGCGCTGGTGCTCTACACCGTACTGAGCCGCAAGCAAGGCGCCTTCTCTCGTTAATTCACGCACCAACGCCACGCATCCACCCATGGACATTCGCATCATCAACCCCAACACGACGGCCAGCATGACAGCGCTCATTGGCCGCTGCGCCCAGGCTGCCGCGGCACCCGGTACGCGCATCCGCGCGGTCAGCCCGAGCATGGGCCCCGCCTCCATCGAAAGCCACTACGATGAGGCACTCTCCGTGCCCGGCATCCTGCAAGAAATCCGCCACGGCGAACGCGACGGCGCTGATGCTTACGTCATCGCCTGCTTTGGCGATCCGGGCCTCTACGCCGCACGCGAACTCGCGCACGGCCCGGTGATCGGCATTGCCGAAGCGGCCATGCACATGGCGAGCCTGATCGGCAACAGCTTCAGCGTCGTCACCACGTTGGAGCGCACCTGCGGCATGGCGTGGCACCTGGCCGAGCGCTACGGCATGCGACACGCCTGCCGCAACGTGCACGCGAGTGACCTGCCTGTGCTGGATCTGGAGAAACCTGGTTCGAACGCGCGCGACATCATCCTGCAGGCCTGCCGCGATGCTCTGGCACAAGACCGCAGCGACTGCATCGTGCTCGGCTGCGCCGGCATGGCGGACCTGTGCGAAGACCTGGGCAACGAGCTGGGCGTGCCTGTCATCGACGGCGTGGTGGCGGCTGTGAAGCTGGTCGAAGCGCTGGTCGGCATGCGCCTTTCAACCAGCAAGCGCGGCGATTGGGCCAAACCGCTGCCCAAGCCCTACACGGGGATGCTGGCACCCTTTGCGCTGGCGTAGTGCAGCCAGGGATGGGCATTTGCTACCATGCACCATCCCGCTTTTTCTTCCGCACGCTCATCCGCCATGCCCGCATCCGTACGGGAACCCGCCGACAGCCAGCCCGCTGCCGAGCCGATCTACCAAGGCCTGCTGACGGCCATCATGGAACACCGCCTGCCCGCCGGCACCAAGCTGGTGGAAGAGCGTTTGTGCGAAGCCACCGGCGCGGGCCGCCCGCGTATCCGCCAAGTCCTGGCGCGATTGGCGCATGAGCAACTCGTAACGCTGGTGCCGAACAAGGGCGCCTTCGTCGCGCAGCCCTCCGTGAAGGAGGCGCGCGACGTCTTCCAGACGCGTTGGATCATCGAGCCCGAATTGGCCGCCATGCTGGCGCGCGCGTGTACGCCGGCCCAGGCCACACGCCTGCGCGAACACATCGCTGCCGAACATGCCGCACGCGAGCACGGCGACCGCGCGGCCACCATCCGCCTCTCCGGCGAATACCACGTGCTGATCGCCGAGATGGCTGGCAACCACGTGCTGGAACGACTCACGCGCGAGGCCGTCTCACGCACGTGCCTGATCATCACGCTCTACGACCGCCCCGGTCTGCCGGCCTGTCCGGAGCATGAACATGACACCCTCACCGAAGCCATTGCCACTGCCGATGCCGCACGTGCGCACAGTCTGATGCGTGAGCACCTTGAGCACATCGAGCATTCGCTCGATCTGAGCGCAACGCCGCCCTCCGCGCTGGATCTGGAATCGATCTTCAAGCGCGCCTGAACCGGGCCCTGTGAACGCCGCAACACGCGCCGTTCGTTAGTCCGCCCGACCACAGGTCGCTGTCGATTGAGCCGTCGCAACACCGCCCACCAGCGGAAAGCAACTGCGCATAAAAAAACCGCGCCACTCACGGGACGCGGTTCGAGGGGCCGGCGTGTGGTCAGTACGCCGGCTCAGCTGGTCTTGGATGCCGGATGCGTCGGCAACCTCAAGCCACCTTTTGGGCTTGCGCCTTTTCTTCGAAGAATTGTTCGTCTTCCGTCGAGCCCTTCAGCGCCGTGGTGGACGCCTCGCGCTCGATGGTTTGCGTGACGGCATCAAAGTAGCCCGTGCCAACTTCGCGCTGGTGCTTCACCGCCGTAAAGCCACGCTCGGCCGCCTTGAACTCGGCCTCCTGCAGCTCGACGAACGCGCTCATCTGGTTGCGGGCGTAGCCGTAAGCCAGGTTGAACATCGAGTAGTTCAGCGCGTGGAAACCTGCCAGCGTGATGAACTGGAACTTGTAGCCCATCGCACCGAGTTCCTTCTGGAACCGCGCGATCGTCACGTCGTCCAGATTCTTCTTCCAGTTGAACGACGGCGAGCAGTTGTAGGCCAGCATCTTGCCCGGGAATTTGGCGTGAATGGCCTGCGCAAACTTCTTGGCGTATTCCAGATCCGGCTTGCCGGTTTCGCACCACACCAGGTCGGCGTACTCGGCGTAGGCCAGGCCGCGCGAAATGGCTTGCTCCAGGCCGGGCTTCGTCCGGTAGAAGCCCTCCACGGTGCGCTCGCCGGTGCAGAACGGGCGATCGTTGTCGTCGACATCGGCCGTCAGCAGATCCGCGGCTTCGGCGTCGGTACGGGCAATCAACACCGTTGGCACGCCCATCACATCGGCAGCCAGGCGCGCTGCCACCAGTTTGCTCACAGCTTCGCGCGTCGGCACCAGCACCTTGCCGCCCATGTGACCGCACTTCTTCACGGCCGCCAGTTGGTCTTCGAAGTGCACGCCCGCGGCGCCCGCCTCGATCATGGCCTTCATCAGCTCGAAAGCGTTCAGCACGCCGCCGAAACCGGCCTCTGCATCCGCCACGATCGGCGCGAAGAAATCAATGTCGTCCTTGCCTTCCGACCATTGGATCTGATCCGCACGCTGGAAGGTGTTGTTGATCTTCTTGACGACCTTGGGCACCGAGTCCACCGAGTACAGCGATTGGTCCGGATACATTTCGCCGTTGCTGTTGGCATCGCCCGCCACTTGCCAGCCCGACAGGTAGATCGCCTTCAGGCCCGCCTTGACCTGCTGCATGGCCTGGTTGCCGGTCAGTGCGCCGAGTGCGTTGACGAAGGGTTCGTTGTTGATCAGGTCCCACAGCTTCTCGGCACCACGTTTGGCCAGCGTGTGCTCGATCTGCAGCGAGCCGCGCAGGCGCACCACGTCTTCCGCCGTGTAGCCACGCTTGATGCCCTTCCAACGCGGGTTCGTGTCCCAATCCTTCTGCAGTGCTGCCACTTGCTGTTCGCGTGTCATCTCAATCTCTCCTGCTTGATCGCATCACTCAAATAGAAACCGGGTAACTCACTCGCCGCCAGAGCCGGTAACGGCGACGTGGGTCATATGTCTTATATAAGAGTGTAGAAATGGCGGGTGCAGCGCAACAAGGAGAACCTCAATTCCAAACCAAATTTTTATTCCTTTAAATTCATAAACTTATCAACGATATTTCGCAATACGGGATGATCTTCTTCATCATGAAAGACCGCGATGGTGCTGTGCGGCGCGCAATTTTTGCGGACCAAAAATCCTTTCCGCATTATGAAAAATCGACACCCGGACACTCTCACGGCGCCACCAAGAAAAAACGCCGCTGTTGCGGCGTCTCACGAGATGGCGAATGGCTGATCAGCCGCGCGACAGCCGATATGCCACCCAATCCCCACCCGTAATCACACTCCGCCCAGCAATGTGCTGCGGGCTGACCGGATAGACAATGCAATCCAATGGCTCGCTGCCGAGCATCACGACATGGTTTTCGCGTAGGAAGAGCGCATCGCCACCGGGGTAGACCTCCTCGATCTCGTCCAGCACGGGAACGAGCGCGGCATCAATGCGATACACGTCCCCGCGTACGGCGGTGCCGGTTGGGTCCAGCACGAGGCCGGGGTAGGCGCCAAAGTCGTACAAACGGCCGTGCAGCATGGCCGAACCCACCAGCTCCGGTTCAGGGATGCCCCGCTTGGCCGCAGCAACACGCAGGTCGTTCGCCTCGCCGGCACGCAGCGTGCCGTAGACGAATACGTAGATGGCATTGGTGTGGTTCATTCGAGTTCATCCTGCGAGACCAGCACGCCGTCCTCATCAGCGTAGATCCACTCGCCCGCCTGAATATAGGCGCCAGGCATCTGCACGCCCACATCGCGCTGGCCGACATTCTTCTTGATGCTTTTCCGCGGATGCGCTGCCAGCGCATGGATGCCGACGTTGCATTCCGCCAGCTCCCGCGTGTCACGCACACAGCCATTGAGCAGGATGCCTTCCCAGCCGTTTTCCTCTGCCAGCTTGCCGAGATTGCCGCCCACCAGCGCGCAGCGCAGTGAGCCTCCACCGTCGATCACCAGTACACGGCCTGCGCCCTGCTCTTCCAGCGCGGCGCGCACCAAGCCATTGTCTTCAAACACCTTGAGCGTGGCCGCCGGGCCGGCAAATGCGGCGCGCTTGCCAAAGCTGCGGAACACCGGTGCGAGCACGCGCAGGGTTCCGTAGACGAGCTTGTCTTCGTGCATGTCGCACAAGTCGGTTACGGGGATCATCGTCATGGCAATGGGTCCGATAGCGTTGGCGAAATTGGGGTCAGCCCCGGGCGAGTTGCTGTGCTTGCGCGCGCAGCGAATCGATCGTCGCGCGCGGGCTGATGATATTGGGATCGGTCTGCACTTCGATGATGCTGGCCACGGGGGCCGCCAGCGCCGCCTCCACAGCAGACTGGAAACCTTCCAGCGAACGCACCGTATGCCCTTCGGCACCGTACGCACGCGCCAGCGCGGCAAAGTCCGGGTTGCGCAGCTCCGTACCGCTCACGTGGGCCGGGTATTCGCGTTCCTGGTGCATGCGGATGGTGCCGTACATGCCATTGTTGACGACGATGAAGATCACCGGCGCGTTGTACTGCATGGCCGTCGCCAGTTCCTGGCCATTCATCAGGAAGCAGCCGTCGCCGGCCATGCAGATGACGGGCGTGTTCGGGCAGACGATCTTGGCGGCCACGGCGGCCGGCGCGCCATAGCCCATCGCCCCGCTGGTCGGCGCGAGCTGCGTGCGCGAGCCAGACGCCAACGCACCGTACTGGTAGAAACGATGCAGCCACGTGGCGTAGTTGCCGGCGCCATTGGTCAGGATGCTGTTGTGCGGCAGACGCTCGCGCAGCCACTGCATCGCGCGGGCCATGTCGATGCCCTGGCCATTAAACGGCGGCGGTGCAATGTTGGCGAGGTAGTCTGCGTGCGCGGCTTCCGTCCACGCAGACCAACGCGGCGCTGCGTCCGGCGAAACGGCATCCAGCGCCTCGGCGATCGCCGGCATCGATGCGTGGATCATCAAGTCGGCCTGATAGACCCGGCCCAGTTCCTCCGCACCGGCATGCACGTGGATGAGCGTCTGCTTGGGCCGCGGCACATCGAACAGCGTGTAGCCGGAAGTCGTCATCTCGCCCAGGCGCGGGCCGATGGCGAGCACCACGTCGGCATCTTTCACCCGCGCAGCCAGCTTGGGGTTGATGGCGATGCCGACATCGCCGGCGTAGTTCGGGTGGCGGTTGTCGAATAGATCCTGCCGGCGGAATACGCAGCCGGCGGGGAGGTTCCACCGCTCGGCAAACGCCTGGATGCGCGCCGCGGCCTGCGGCGTCCAGCCGGAACCGCCCAGCAGCAACATCGGGCGCTCGGCGTTCTGCAGCAGTGTCTTCAGTTGTGCCAGATCATGTGGGCCGGGCCACGCCATCGCGCGCGGCATGGGGGGCACGTCAGCCACGGTAGCCACTTCGGTCAGCATGTCTTCGGGCAGCGCCAGCACCACGGGGCCGGGCCGGCCGGCGGTGGCGGTCTGGAACGCACGCGCAATGTATTCGGGGATGCGTTCCACGCTGTCGATCTGCGCGACCCACTTGGCCATCTGGCCGAACATGCGGCGGTAGTCGATTTCCTGGAACGCTTCGCGGTCCGCAAAATCGCGGCCGACTTGGCCGATGAACAGAATCATCGGCGTGGAATCTTGGAAGGCGGTGTGCACGCCAATGCTGGCGTTGGTGGCGCCCGGTCCCCGCGTGCAGAAAACGATGCCGGGGCGGCCGGTCAGCTTGCCGTAGGCATCGGCCATCGTGGCGGCGCCGCCCTCCTGCCGGCAGACGATGAAGCGCGCGCGATCACGGCGCTGGTAGAAGCCTTCGAGTACCGACAGGTAGCTCTCGCCCGGCACGCCAAAGGCGATGTCGACGCCATGGGCGACCAGTGCATCGACAAGAATCTGACCGCCGTGCCGGGGTGTGGCATCAGCTGGTACGTTGCGTTCGACTACGGTCTCCATGGCGGCTTGCTCTCGCTCGTGATTCGTTGACGACACAACGGATCATAGCGGAAGGCGCGCTGAGCGCACACGCCTCCGTTGGAACTACATCTGCCGGAACAGATGCGCATACTGCCGCGCCACGGGCAGTGTCTCGGTGCGCCCGCGCATCTTCAGGCCCAGGCGGCCCAGCGATAGATGGACGGCACTCGACACGTGCGCCACGTTGACGACCGTACCGCGATGGACCTGCCAGAAATGCTCAGGGTCGAGTTGCGTCAACAGCTCGCGCAGGCTGGTGCGGATGAGCGACTCGCCGCCGCTGCTGACCACGTTGACGTACTTGTCGGTCGCTTCCAGATACAGCACCTCATCCACGGGGATGAAGCGGACTTCCTGCCCGACCAGGGCCTTGATGAAGCGCAGATAGCCGCCCTGCGGCGTGACACGCGTTTGTGCGGCGCCCTGCAGACCTGCGAGGCGCTCAACGAGCTCGGCCAGCGTCTGCGCGGGGTCGGCAGCGGCGTTGCCGTTCAGGCGTGTACCGAGCCGATCCTTCAACCGCTTGACTGTTTCGGCCAGGCGCTCGGTCTGCACGGGCTTGAGCACGTAGTCCACCGCCGCCTGCTCGAAGGCATCGAGCGCGAACTGGTCATAGGCGGTCACGAACACCACGAGCGGACGTTGTTCCCGGTCCGTCAGTTCGCGCGCCACATCGATGCCCGACAGCCCCGGCATGCGAATGTCGAGAAACACAACATCCGGCCCCTGGCCGGCCGCTGCATCGTCGATCACGTCAAGCGCGGATTGCCCATCATGCACCGCCGGCAAGAGCGTGGCTTCGGGCCACAGCGCGGACAGCTCCGCAACGAGGTTCTCAGCCAATGCCGGCTCGTCGTCGGCAATCAGCAGGCGGGGGGATAACGGCATCAATCAGGTTCCGGCAGGCGCGCGAGACGATAGCGCGGGGTTAGCCACGGGGCGCGAAAAACGGCAGCGCCATTCGGGCGCATCGGGGGCAGCGTTGGTTTGGGTGGCATCCTCGTGCGCCAGCGGCAGTTCCACGGTGACTGTCACGCCGTGCGGCACGGTTTCGCCGATGGTCAGGCGAGCATCACCATCAAACAGGCGCGAAAGCCGTTCACGCACATGCGTGAGCCCCATCCCCGAGCCCTTGCCACCGTCATTACCAAAGCCGACGCCCGTGTCGCGCACCTCCAGCACAAGGCGTTCACCGTCATTATGCGAACTCAGGCGGGCAGACAGCGCGATCTCGCCGCCCTCACGCGCAGGCTCGATGCCATGCACGACGGCGTTTTCCACCAGGGGCTGGATCAGCATCGGCGGGATGACGAGGTTGGCGATGGCGTCATCCAGCGCCAGTGAAAACCGCAGCCGACTGCCGAAGCGCAGCGCCTGGATGTCGAGATACGCATGCAGCAGCGCAAATTCCTGCGCCAGCGTGCATTGCTCAGCCCGGGCGTGCGAGAGCGATGTGCGGAGGAAGCCGATCAGGTGCTGCAACAACCGCCGCGCGCCGTTCGGGTCCTTCGCAATCAGCACATCAACGTGGGCCAGCACGTTGAACAGGAAGTGCGGCTCGATCTGCGCCTGCAGCGCCATGAGCTGCGCGCGTACCACCTGCTTCTCGGCCTCTTCGCGATCGAGCGCATCGAGGGCGGCCTGGCGCTGCAGCGCCGCGAGCTTGCCGCGCGACCAGTAGTAATACGTCGCGCCCAGCGCCGCCAGCATGGCGATGATGAAGCTCATGCGCAGGCTATCCGCGCGCCACGGTTCAGTGTTGTTGCTGTTCAGGCACAGGATGGTGCGGGCGACCCACTGCCCCAGCGGCACGCCGATCAGCACAGCCCCCACCACAATCCATGGGAACAGCTTCTTGCTCGGCGGCCCGTCGCCCCAGAGTGCGTGGCGCGGAATCGCAATCAAGGTGAACATCACCAAGCCAATGGACTGGCTGAAGACGAAGTCTTTCCAGAACGTCTCTTCTGGCCGGATGCCGAATGCCAGCACCGCGGCAATCGCCGTGTTGATGCTGATGATGACGGCGTAGCGGACCAGCCAGCGCCGGACAAAGCGCAGGCAGTCTGCAAGCGAGGGAAGCGACACATTGGCGAACATGCGGGCGATCTTACCGGAGGGTTTTCCGACGCAACAGTGTGGCGTTGCCGGGAGTTTCCCGCATCAGTCGCGACCGGCTTGTGCGCGCAAACGGGCCACCTCCTGATCGACCATGCGCTGGTAACCGCCGCCCATGCTCCAAGCCAGGCTCAAGCCATGCGCGGCTAGCCCCATCCCCCAGCCGAGCAGTGGCCAGACAAACCAAAATTTCCCACGCGACAACGCAATCGCCGCCAATACGGCATTCACGGCCAGAAATGACAGCAGATGCATGCGGAACCCCATGCGTGCGCTGGCGCGATGGCGTGCACGCCGCAGGAGCGCATCGTCGGCGTTGGCGGAATCGGCTGGGTGGGCGTAGTGGACAGCGGACATGGTGTTCTCAGGGGGAACCGAGGATGTCCGCAGTATAGGAATGGCGCCTGGGCAGGCGCCATGGCGGTGCGACGAATGGTGGGATTGGCGGGATGAACGGCCGTCATTCCGCCCCAGGGGCGTGGTGCTTACGCCGCCAGGGCCTCCCGCGCCGACTGCGTCACCACCGTAGACGCCACCGCCTCCGCCACCGTCTCGCGCGATAGATGCGGCGCGAACATGCCGATGAAGTCGTGCGCATAGCCACGCAAATAGGCGCCGCGACGCACGGCCACACGCGTGGTGTTCGGCTCGAACAGATGGTCTGCGCCAATGCAGACGAGGTTGTCGTCCTTGCGCCCGTCATACGCCATCGACGCGATGATGCCCACGCCCACATCCAGCGCCACGTAGGTCTTGATGACGTCGGCGTCCATGGCGGTGAGCACAATCTCCGGATGCAGCCCCGAGGCAGCAAATGCCGCGTCGATGTTGCGACGGCCCGTGAAACCGGCGTCGTAGGTGATGAGCGGATACTGCGCCACATCTTCGAGCGTGGGCAGCGGGTTCTTGGTCAGCGGATGGTCTGGGCTGACCACCAGCACGTGGCGCCAGCGGTAGGCCTCGAACGAGGTCAGCCCGGGCTCGTTGGCCACGGCCTCGGTGGCGATGCCGATGTCGGCCTGCCCCGTGAGCAGCAATTCGACGATGTGCGACGGTGATGCCTCCTGCAGCGCCAGCGTGACGTGCGGATATTCCTTGCGGAACGACTGCACGACCTTCGGCAACGCATAGCGCGCCTGGGTGTGGGTTGTCGCCACCGTCAGTCGGCCGGATTGGCGGCCCGAGAATTCCTCCCCCGCCTGGCGCAGGTTTTCGGCTTCGAGCAGCAGGCGCTCAACGATGCGCACGATCTCGCGGCCGGGCTCGGTCAGGCCCGTCAGGCGCTTGCCGTAGCGCTCGAAAATCTCCACGCCCAGCTCATCCTCCAGCTCGCGGATCTGCCGCGACACACCCGGCTGCGACGTGTACAGCGCGTTGGCGACTTCGGTCAGGTTGAACTGGCGGCGCACCGCCTCGCGGATGGAACGCAGTTGTTGGAAGTTCATGGCTCGTGTCCTCTCGTATTGGTTGTCGTCGGAGCAGCAGAGTTAAGCGGTGGCCTGCACGGCGGCTGGCCGTGTGTTCTGGGCAAACACGCGAATGGCGCGTGGGCGCACCACCAACGTTTCGCCTTCACGGAAGCCCTCGGCGCGGAAGCGCTCGACGGGCAGGGAGACTTCGATGATGTCGTCAGTGTCTTCGCGCTCCAGCTCCAACTGCGCGATGCCGCCCAGCGTGAGCGCGCGACGCAACGTCACGGGAATGCCCTCGGCGCCGGGCGCATAGCGCTCCAGGTCGATCTCGTGCGGGCGCACGAACGCCACCGCTTGATCGGCACGCGACGAATCCACACCGCCGGACGGCACGGTGATGGCCGAGTCGCCCACATGCAGCACGCTGCCGCCCTCGCCCTCTTCCAAGCGCCCGTGGAACAGGTTCACGTTGCCGAGAAAGCCATAGACGAACGGCGTGGCGGGCGTGTTGTAGACCGCATCCGGGCTGCCGACCTGCTCCACCTGGCCGCGGTTCATCAGGACCACGTTGTCGGCCACTTCCAGCGCTTCTTCCTGGTCGTGCGTGACGAACAGGCTGGTGACGTGCAGATCGTCGTGCAGGCGACGCAGCCAGCGGCGCAGTTCCTTGCGCACCTTGGCATCGAGCGCGCCGAACGGCTCGTCGAGCAGCAGCACGCGCGGTTCCACCGCCAGCGCGCGCGCCAGGGCGATGCGCTGGCGCTGGCCGCCCGACAGTTGCGGCGGGTAGCGATCGGCCAGCCAATCGAGCTGCACCAGCTCCAGCAGCTCCTTCACCTTGGCGCGGATCTGCGCTTCGCTCGGGCGCTGCGCACGCGGTTTCACGCGCAGGCCGAAGGCCACGTTCTCGAACACCGTCATGTGCTTGAACAGCGCGTAGTGCTGGAATACGAAGCCGACCTGGCGCTCGCGCACGTGCTGGTCAGAGGCGTCTTCACCGTTCAAATGGATGCTGCCCGAATCCGCATGCTCCAGCCCCGCGATGATGCGCAGCAGCGTGGTCTTGCCGCAGCCCGACGGGCCCAGCAGAGCAGTCAATTCGCCCTGCTTGAAATCGAGCGAGACATCGTTGAGGGCCACGAAATTGCCAAAGCGCTTGGTGATGTGTTGAACCTGGATGCTCATGCTGCGCTCCCTTCGAGCGGAGATTGCACAGAGATGTGCGAATTCGAATTGGATGTCTGTTGTGCCGCGCGATGCCCGGGGCCTTCGCCCACGCCGGCATCCGCATCAGCCAGCTCGCGGCGGCTGCGCCATTCGACCAACGTCTTGAGCGCGAGCGTGACGAGCGCCAGCAGCGTCAGCAGCGAGGCCACGGCAAACGCGGCCGCGAAGTTGTATTCGTTGTAGAGAATCTCGACGTGCAGCGGCATCGTGTTAGTGAGGCCCCGGATGTGGCCCGACACCACCGACACCGCGCCAAACTCGCCCATCGCCCGCGCATTGCAGAGGATCACGCCGTACAGCAGGCCCCACTTGATGTTGGGCAGCGTCACGCGCCAGAACGTCTGCCAGCCCGATGCGCCCAGCACGATGGCGGCCTCTTCCTCTTCGCTGCCCTGCGCTTGCATCAGCGGAATCAACTCGCGCGCCACGAATGGGAAGGTGACGAACACCGTCGCCAGCACGATGCCTGGCACGGCAAAGATGACCTTGAAATCGTGATCCGACAGATAGGGGCCGAACCAGCCTTGCGCGCCGAACAGCAGCACATAGATCAACCCCGCAATCACGGGCGACACGGAGAACGGCAGGTCGATCAACGTGAGCAGCAGGTTCTTGCCACGAAACTCAAACTTGGCGATAGCCCATGCCGCGGCCACGCCAAACACCACGTTCAGCGGCACGGCAATCGCCGCGACGGTCAGCGTCAAGTAGATGGCCGACAGCGCATCGGGCTCGATCAACGCATCGAGATACACGTCGATGCCCTTCTTGAACGCCTCATAGAAGACGCTCGCCAGCGGCACGAACAGGAACAGCGCGAGAAACAGGAACGACACGAGGATGAGCGTCGCGCGCACCCACGCAGATTCCGCAGTCGCGCCACGGCGGCCCACTGCGGGCGCCTGGCCAAGTTGACGGGAAACAGCACCGGCCATGTCAGGCTCCTGCCGCCGCATTGGCGGCCAAGGGTTCGGGGGCGCGCTCGATGGCGTCATTGCGATTGCCACGGCGGCGCGTCCAGGCCTGCAGCAGGTTGATCACCAGCAGCAGCGTGAACGAGATCGCCAACATCACGACGGCAATGGCCGTGGCACCTGCGTAATCGAATTGCTCGAGCTTGGAATAGATCATCAACGGCGTGATCTCAGAAACCATCGGCATGTTGCCGGCGATGAAAATGACGGAGCCATACTCGCCCGTGGCGCGAGCAAAGGCCAGCGCAAAACCCGTCAGCAGCGCCGGTAGCAAGGTCGGCAGAATCACGCGAATGAACGTCTGCCAGCGCGTGGCGCCCAGGCTGGCGGCGGCCTCTTCCAACTCGGTCTCCAAGTCTTCGAGCACGGGCTGCACCGTGCGCACCACAAACGGCAGGCCGATGAACGTGAGCGCCACCACGATGCCCAGCGGCGTGAACGCGACCTTCAGCCCCAGCGGCTCCAGGCGCGAGCCGATCCAGCCATTCGGCGCATACAGCGCGGTGAGCGCAATGCCGGCCACGGCGGTCGGCAGTGCAAACGGCAGATCGACCAACGCATCAATCAGCCGCTTGCCCGGAAAGCGATAGCGCACCAGCACCCATGCGACGATCAAGCCGAACACAAGGTTGACCGCCGCCGCAATCAGCGATGCGCCGAACGTGAGCTTGTACGACGCCACCACACGCGGCGCAGTGACGGTCGTCCAGAACGCGTCCCACGTCAGCGTGAACGTCTTGAGGACGGTCGCCGACAGCGGGATCAGCACGATCAACGCGAGATAGAGCAGCGAGAACCCCAGCGCCAGCCCGAAACCGGGCAGCACGTTGGCGGGCTTGGCACGCTTGGAAAGCGAAAACGCAGAAGACAGGCTCATTTGCGCAACCAATGAAAAGGGCCGCAACACTGCGACCCATATGCAGATGAACCGATTGTGGCGAAGTGTTCTTATGACGAAAACGAATATTTGCGCATGTACATCATCGTTTTAGATATAAGGGGTGCTCGGTAAGACATCCCATTGGGCTTGCCAGTCCGCACCATCGCGCGTGGTGTCTTGCGCACTTGCTCGTGTCACCACGCGGTCGAGCAGGGCCAAGCCGGCGTCCCAGTCGCCGAGGTTGGAATCGGCGTTGATGTGGCCGGCCTCTCCCGCGTCGACAAATTCCACGCCCCAGCGGGCAGCCCAGTCGATGGCGTTGGGCTGGGGCATCCACGGGTCGTTGCGGCTGGCGACCAGCACGGCGGGGAACGGCAAGGCACGCTGAGGCAACGCATCACGCACGCCGAACTTGTCTGGGTCTGCCGGGGCGATCAGCAATGCGCCGGCCACGGCCTCCCGCGCCTGTGCCGCCCAGTGCAGCGACGCCAGGCATCCGAAGCTATGCGCCACCAGAATCACACGGCGCTTTGGACGCCCTTGAGGGCGCGCGGCCAGCGCATCGCGCACGGTCTCGCCCACCCGGGCAGACCAGCGCGGCAGGTCGGGCGTGGACCAATCGCTTTGTTCAACGCGGCGCCAGTCCGGAAAACGCGCTTCCCAACGCGTCTGCCAGTGCTCGGGGCCGCTCCCGTACAAGCCCGGGACGGTCACGATGACCACGTCCGCTGGCCAGTGCCAATCCGTCGGGGCCGATGAAGTTGCGAGTGCGCTGCGTGCCATGGCGTCGTGCTCATTCCGTCAGAGAAAGTCCGGCGCACTGCTGCTGTTGCACCAGTGGTGCCTGGGCCATCGGTATCACAAGGGGCGCTGGCGCGGGTTCCACATCGGCCTCGGGTTCGGCGCTCGGGACGATGCTGCCTTGCACATAGGCAATCCCCGCCGCACGGGCCAGTTCGAGATCGCTCGGCCGTTCGCAGCGGCGCAGAGCCAGGGTCACGCCCAGCTCACGCGCGGATTCGGCCAGCGACACCACATGCCGCGTCACCCAGTCGCGCCGGGCATCGAGCTTCAGGTACGCCGGCTTGGCATGCACGAGCAACGCACCGGCTTCGGCCGGGTCCGACGCCTGCACTGCCACGGCAAAGCCGTTGCGCCGGTAGTTGTCCACCACGAACAGCAGCAGGCCTAGGTCATCGTTGGCCGTGGACGGCACCTGAATGACGAACTGCTCCGGCGATAGCCCCAGTGCCGTGACCGCGCGCTGAAACGCCTTGCCGTGGTCGGCCGCCACCGCCGCCAACAAGCGGCCATGCACGTTCAAGACCAGCCGCGTGGCATCGGTGCGGACGAAGTAGTTGAGCGTATGCATCAACCGGCACAGGCGATCAAGCTCCACCAGCGTGGTGTCGTCCGACGCCATCGAGAACACCTTCCACGGGTTCAGGCCGAGATCGCCGTCCCGCGTCCAGGTGCGCATCAGCGCTTCGTGGCCGGCGGGCGCGAGCGTGCCATCGGCGGCAAGCTGCCACACCGGCTCAAACAGGCTGGTGAGCGAGCTATGGAAGAACTGGCCCTGCACGCGGCCACGGGCGTCACGCCACAGTTGGCGATCCGGCGTGGGCGCGCTCGGCAGGGTGCCGAGAAACTGTGCGAGTGCGGTGGTATGCATAAGGCTCATCGGGATGGGCTCCTAAGGACAGTCGCCTCCTCCTTCCCCGTCACAGCTTGGCGATCGACACTTCAGTCGCCTTCACCAGCGCCACCACTTCGCTGCCGATCTTCAGGCCCAGGCTATCGACCGACCGCGTGGTGATGACCGAGGTCACGATGCCGGCCGGCGTCTCCACGTCGATCTCCGAGAGCACATCGCCCCGGATGATCTCTTTGATCTGCCCGCGAAACTGGTTGCGTACGTTAATCGCTTGAATGCTCATGATGTTCCTTCTTAGATGACATTGGTACAACGCGCCAATGAATGTTTTCAGGAGAAAGGCTTTCGCTGGTTTACACAGCCCAGCGCACGGCCGTGGCCGATACATCAAAGGGTGATGCCCACGCCGTGTGCGGGCGCACATCCGTCACTTCATTCGGATCCACCTTGCGCTGCATCACGCGGTTGAGAATCGCCTCTTCCAGCCGCGCAAACGCTGGCGAACCCCGGTGGCGCGGGCGCGGCAAATCAATGCGCTCATCCAGCGCGATGCGACCGTCTTCGATCAGCACCACGCGGTCAGCCAGTGCCACTGCTTCTGCCACGTCATGCGTGACCAGCACGGCGGTAAAGCCCAGGCGCTGCCACAGGCCTTCGATCAGGTTCTGCATGTCGATACGGGTGAGCGCATCGAGCGCGCCCAATGGCTCATCGAGCAACAGCAGGCGCGGGCGATGCACCAGCGCACGCGCCAGTGCAACACGCTGGCGCTGGCCGCCCGACAGACGTGCCGGCCACTCCCCTGCTCGTTCAGCCAAACCCACTTGCGCGAGCACTTCAGCGGCTTGCGCACGCTGCGTTTTGGGCAAGCCGAGCGCCACGTTGTCGAGCACCTTCTTCCACGGCAGCAGGCGGGCGTCCTGGAACATCACGCGGGCGTCGTCATGCAGGCCATCTTCGGTTTCACCATCGCGGCGCAGGTGGCCGCCGTCGATCCCTTCCAGCCCGGCAATCAACCGCAGCAGCGTGCTCTTGCCGCAGCCGCTGCGCCCGACGATGACGACAAACTCGCCCGGCGTGATCTCCAGGTCGATACCGTGAAGCACCTCACGATCGCCATAGCGTTTGACGACGTGTTCGATGTGCAGAGCGGTGCCGGCCAGCGCGGCGTGTTCGGTAGCGTTGCTTTGCATGATGTTTCTCCTCACGCGGCGGCTTGATAACCGGGATGCCAGCGCAGCCAGAAGCGCTCCAGGGCACGCGACAGCAAGTCCGCCAGCTTGCCCAGCAGCGCGTACAGCAAGATACCCAGCAGCACCACATCGGTCTGCAGGAACTCGCGCGCGTTCATCGTCATGTAGCCGATGCCGGCTTGCGCTGAGACGGTCTCCGCCACGATCAGCGTCACCCACATCAGCCCCAGCGAGAACCGCACGCCCACCAGAATCTGCGGCAGCGCCCCGGGCAGGATCACCTCGCGATACAGCTGCGCGCGTGACAGACCGTAGCTGCGCGCCATCTCCACCAGCGCTGGGTCCACCGAGCGGATGCCGTGATACGTGTTCAGATAGATCGGGAAGAACACGCCCAGCGACACCAGAAACAGCTTGGCCGATTCATCAATGCCGAACCACAGGATGACGAGCGGGATCAGCGCCAGCACCGGAATGTTGCGCACCATCTGCAACGTGGTGTCGAGCAGCGTCTCGGCCGTACGGAAGGTGCCGGTCAGCAGCCCCAGCGCCAGCCCGAGGGAGCCGCCAATCGCAAAGCCCACCAGTGCGCGCCACGTGCTCACGGCCACGTGCGTCCACAGTTCGCCGGAACGTGCCAGGGCGATGGCGGATTTCGCCACGTCCAGCGGCGCCGGCAGGATGCGGTTCGACAGCCAGCCCCATTGCGCCGATGCCTGCCACAGCACCAGCAGCACGAGGGGCACGATCCACGGCGTCAAGCGCTGGCGTGCGCTGCGCAGAACGGTGTGGGCTGTGGGTTTCGATTCGGAAGCCATTGCGCGCTCCTTCAGCTTGCCGACACGCGCGGCACGATGCCGGTGGCAATCACTTCGCCAAACGGCCCGTTGAGCACGTTGCCCGGCAACTTGTCGCGCACCGAGCGCGGCAGCAACGGGAACACCAGTTCGGCAAAGCGGTACGCCTCTTCCAGATGCGGATAGCCCGAGAGGACGAACGTATCGATGCCCAGGTCCGCGTACTCCTTCATGCGTGCAGCCACGGTTTCGGGGTCGCCCACCAGCGCTGTGCCGGCACCACCGCGCACCAGGCCCACGCCGGCCCACAGATTCGGGCTGATTTCAAGATCGGCGCGGGTGCGTTTGACGCCGTTGGCGTGCAGCGCGGCCATGCGCTGCTGGCCGGCCGAATCCATCTTGCGGAAGGCCTCTTGCGCGCGCGCCACGGTGTCATCGTCGAGCTTGCTGATGAGCTTGTCGGCAGCCGCCCATGCTTCGTCTTCCGTCTCGCGCACGATCACGTGCAAGCGGATGCCGAACTTGACCGTGCGCCCATGCTTGGCGGCGCGCTTGCGCACGTCGGCAATCTTCTCGGCCACGGCGGCAGGCGGCTCGCCCCACGTGAGGTACGTATCGACCTGTTCGGCGGCCAGTTCATGCGCAGCCTCCGAAGAGCCCCCGAAGTACACCGGCGGATACGGCTTCTGCACGGGCGGATACAACACCTTCGCGCCCTTCACGCTGAGGTGCTTGCCGGTGTAATCGAGCGCGGCACCCTCGTGGCTGGCGGCAAGCGTCTCGCGCCAGATGCGGATGAATTCTTCCGACGCCTCATAGCGCTGCGCGTGGTCGAGGAACAGGCCGTCGCCCGCCAGTTCGCCCGGGTCGCCACCGGTAACAAGATTCACCAGCAGCCGGCCATTCGACAGGCGGTCGTACGTGGCGGCCATGCGCGCGGCCAGCGTGGGCGCCATCAGGCCCGGACGCACGGCGACGAGAAAACGCAGGCGCTTCGTCGCCGGAATCAGGCTGGCCGCGACGATCCACGGGTCTTCGCACGAGCGGCCGGTCGGGATCAGCACGCCCTCGTAGCCGAGCGTGTCGGCAGCCACGGCCACCTGTTGCAGATAGGCGTGATCAACCTGGCGCGCGCCCTCGGCCGTGCCGAGGTAGCGGCTGTCGCCGTGGGTGGGGATGAACCAGAAAACTTGCATGACAGCTCCTTGGATGGTGTTCTGATCAAGCGCGGGCAATGGCGAGCTGAGCCGCCGTCGGCTGCCAGACCAACTCGATCGGCTTGACTGCGCGTGGAATCAGCCCCAGCCCGTGAAATGCATCCGCCACGCGCTGCTGCTCGGCAATCGCCTCGGACGTGACCGGCCGCACCGGAGACTGCGGGCGCCGTGACAGAAACAGATGCACCGTCGCCAGCGAAAGCCCAGAGAAATCCGCAATGCGTTGCGCGGCCTCCTTGCGGTTTTGCTGCACGAGTTGGTCCGCGCGCGACAGCTCCGCAAAGATCGCGGCGATGGTGTCGCCATGCTTCTCAGTGAACGCAGCGGGCGCGAAGTAGAACGAGTTGTTGGACGACAGCGTGCGGCCCGTTGCCAGCACGCGCGGCTTGATGGCGAGCTCCGTGGCGGCGTAGTACGGGTCCCAGATGCCCCAGGCGTCCACGGCACCGCGCTCGAAGGCGGCACGGGCATCGGCGGGCGTGAGGTAGACGGGCTGGACATCGGCAAAGCTCAGCCCCGTTTTCTGCAGAGCGCGCACGATTAGGAAGTGCGAGCTTGAGCCCTTCTGGAACGCCACGCGCTTGCCTTTCAGGTCGGCCAGCGTCTTGAGCGGCGAGCCCTGCGGCACCAGAATCGCGGAGCTGTCCGGCTTGGGCGGTTCCACGCCCACGTAGCGCAAGTCCTTACCGGCGGCCTGTGCAAACACAGGCGGCGTGTCGCCCGTGAAGGCCAGGTCCAGGCTGCCGGTAGACAGCGCCTCCAACTGCTGCGGCCCTGCGGGAAACTCCAGCCAACTCACCTTCGTGCCAGGAAAGCGCAGCTCCAATGCGCGGCTCTCTTTCACGATGACGAGGTTCACCGCGCTCTTCTGAAAGCCGATGCGCAACTGCGGGGGCGGCGTGATTTTCGGCAGGTCTGCAGCGGCGTTTGCGGCATGCGCAATCGGGCCCACCGTAACTAGCGATACGCCCGCCACAGAGGCACCCAGTAAGCGACGACGTTGAATATCCACAGTCATGGCGATCAGCGTGCAGCTTGTTGCGTGGTGGGCGGTGCGCTCGGGCTCCAAGCGGAATCCGCCACCTTCACCGGGCGCGGGATCAGCTTGAGCGCGTGGAACGTATCGGCAATGCGCTGTTGATCAGCCAGTGCGTCGGGCCCAACCGGCTGAATACCGTAGGCGATGCGCGAAACGGAGCGCGCCACCACGGCCGGTTCCAGACCGAGTTGCGGGCCGAGAATCGTCGTCACGTCTTTCGGGTTGGCGGCAGCCCAGGTGTCGGTCTTTTTCAGCTCGTCGAGCACGATGTTCAGCACATCAGGCCGCGCTGCGGCATAGCCCTTCGAGGCCAGGAAGTACTGCGAGTTGTTCACCACGCCCGTGCCATCGGCCAGCACGCGGGCGCCGAGCTGCTGCTCAGCGGCGGCGAAGAACGGGTCCCAGATCACCCATGCATCGATGGCGCCGCGCTCAAAGGCGGCACGCGCATCGGCGGGCGTCAGGTAGACGGGTTGGATGTCGCCGTAGGGTACGTTGGCCTTTTCCAGCAGCTTCACCAGCAGGTAATGCACGTTCGAGCCCTTGTTGAAGGCAACGCGTTTGCCCTTCAAGTCCGCCACGCTTTTGAGCGGTGAATTCTTCGGCACGATGATCGCCTCACCCGCCGGGGCCGGCGGTTGGTTGCCGACATAGACGAGATGCGCCCCCGCCGCCAGCGCGAAGATGGTCGGTGCCTCACCCGTGGTGCCGAAATCGATAGCACCTACGTTCAAGCCTTCGAGCAACTGCGGGCCGGCGGGAAACTCGGTCCACTTCACCTCGATGCCCTGCGCGGCCAGGCGCTTTTCCAGCGTGCCGCGCGCCTTTAGCACGGTCAGCGTGCCGTACTTCTGGTAGCCGATGCGGAGTTGCTTGGCTGCGGTTGGGGGCGGTGCATCGCTATTGGCAAACGCGGCGGGTGCACCCAGCGTGGCGAGCAGCGTTGCAGCGATCGTGAAAGTCCGGCGCAAGGGCGAATGTTTTTTCATGGCAAGTTCAGTCGATGCGAGATGTAGGGACGGCAGCATCCGCGCGCAGGTGCTGCGCGGCATGACAACGAGGAAACGTCGGGAACGGGACGCGCGTTCAGCGCATCAGGCCAGACATCGCATTCGCTCTGCGTCGGCGGTCTGGAACGTGGCACGCACCGCGCTGCGGCTGGATACGATCACCTGGGCGACGGCCGGGTGCCGTGCCAGCGCCAGGGCCTGGTGCACGCGTTCCACACCATCGTCCAGGCGCTGTTGCAGTGCTGGGTCGACCACCACGCCATCGTCGGCCACCACGATCTGCGAGTCGACCGCAAAGATGCCCGGCAGGATTGAGCGCGCAGCGAGTGCCGTCAGCACCGGGCGCAACGCGTAGTCAATCGCCAGCGTATGGGCGAGGCTGCCGCCGGTGGCGATCGGCAACACGACCTTGTCGCGCAGCCCGCTCTGCGGCAGCAGATCAAGAAACGTTTTGAGCAGGCCGCTATACGCCGCCTTGTAGACCGGTGTGGCGAGGATCACCACGGTGGCCGCCTCCACCCGCGCCACCGCATCGGCAATGGCTGGCTCGGATACCTGCGCGCCCAGCAGCGCATCGGCCGGCAGGCTGCGCAGGTCCAGATGATCCGCGGTCTCACCCGCACGCTCGAGCTGCGCACGCACATGGCCCAGCAAGCGCGCGGACCGCGATTGCACCGAAGGGCTGCCGGAGATGGTGAGGATGCTCATGATGCGGACACACCTATCGGTTGCTTGGGCTTACTTGCCCGGTTGATAGAGCTGATCAAACTGGCCGCCGTCGGCAAAGTGCGTCTTCTGCGCCTTCTGCCAGCCGCCGAACGTGTCGTCGATGGTCACCAGCTTGACCTTCGGGAATTCGCTCTCGTGCTTCTTGGCCACTGCCGGGTCGGTCGGGCGATAGAAGTTCTTCGCGCCAATCTCCTGCCCCTGCGGGGTGTACAGGAACTTGAGGTAGGCCTCTGCCGCCTTGCGCGTGCCCTTCTTGTCGGCCACCTTGTCGACCACCGCAACCGGCGGCTCTGCCAGGATGGAAATCGACGGCACCACCACGTCAAATTTGTCCTTGCCTTCCACGCGCGCGGCCAGCAGCGCCTCGTCTTCCCACGCGATCAGCACGTCGCCAATGCCGCGTTCCGTGAACGTGGTCGTCGCGCCGCGCGCGCCCGAATCGAGCACCGGCACGTTCTTGTAGAGCTTCTGCACGAAGTCCTTGGCCGTCGCGTCCGAGCCGCCCGGCTGCTTAAGCGCATACGCCCACGCGGCCAGGTAATTCCAGCGCGCGCCGCCCGAGGTCTTCGGGTTCGGGGTGATGACAGCAATGCCCGGCTTGACGAGGTCGTTCCAGTCCTTGATGCCCTTCGGGTTGCCCTTGCGCACCAGGAACACGATGGTCGACGTGTACGGCGAGGCGTTGTGCGGCAGGCGTTTCTGCCAGTCCTTGGCCGTGAGGCCCTTCTCGGCAATGGCGTCGATGTCGTAACCGAGCGCCAGCGTCACCACATCGGCGTCCAGCCCGTCGATCACGGAGCGGGCCTGCTTGCCCGAACCGCCGTGCGAGGCGCGCAGAGTGATGTCTTCACCCGTCTGCGCCTTCCACTGCTTGGCGAATTCAGTGTTGATCTCTTTGTACAGCTCGCGCGTCGGGTCATACGACACGTTCAGCAGCGTCGTTGCCGCGTGCGCACTTACGGTTCCCCCCGCCACGATGGCAGCCGCCGTAGCCCGTACAAGCGCGTTGAACACAAACTTGCGAATCATCTTGCCCGCTCCGTTTTGATCTTGATGGATTTGGAATAGGAGCAAGACTACCGAGCGGGCTTTGTGCGGGGAACGAATGGTTTCAGGGAATGTTCATCGGTTTTTGCATATAGGGGTGATGGGATGGGGTGGTCGTGTTTTTTTTGGTGGTGGTCCATCCCTTGTTTCATCCCCTGCCGGGGCTGACTCACTTTCTTTGTCTTGCCAAAGAAAGT